>JANYHS010000119.1 GCA_025358945.1 Acidobacteriota bacterium | reverse complement strand
TGGACGTTCGTGGCCATTGAAGCGCAGAGCAAGCTCGTTCTGAGCTTGTCGCTGACCACGTAGAAGCGTAGAAATCTGGACGGCGCTCGTCGGGTTCTTCCGTTCCGGTCTCCTGCACAAGAACAAGACAATGGCGGTGGGCGCTCGTGCGAAACCGCGTCGGCGCGGTTTTGCAAGGAGCTGTGGGCGCGTCTGCGCGTCCATAGGTCCGTCAGCGTCCACGGCCTCTGCGGCTTGGGCGCAGACCGGTGGTCGCGTACGCTGACGTCCGCGGCAGCCGAGGTGAGGGTCTGGAGCTTCAACCTCCAGACCCTCGATGACCGCCTCGATGCTCCGACGGACCGAGCCAGTCACCGCTGTTTGTGCCACGGGTGTGAGGTGCGTGTCCAGTTGGAGTGTGTCGCCGCTCCGACGTCGTGGACACGCCGCTTCGCCAGAAAACGTGTCGGCAGTGCAGCCGCCTCTTCGCGATCTGTGCCGCGTGCGATCGCGGCCACGCGTATTGCTCGGCGGCGTGTCGCACGGCGGCTCGGCACCGATCGGTCTGCGCCGCCCGCCGCCGCCATCAGTCCAGTCCGGAAGGGCGCCTCGATCATCGCGATCATCAACGCGCGTATCGCGCGCGCGTGAGGGATCAGACTTCCCCCGCCCCCGCGTTGCCCGACACACTGGCGGCCGACACGTCGACGGATCGATCGCCGACCGCGCCCCTGGCGGGCGCGCTGCGCTGTATGGTCTGTGGCCGCGAAAGCGCGTGGCTCCTTCCACCACGCTGGCCGGTCCGTCGCGTGTCGCCGGAGGGCGCCCATGATCACACCCGAGCAGCACGCCGAGATTCGGCGTCTCTATTTCGGCGAGCATTGGAAGGTCGGCACCATCGTCACGCAGCTCGGCGTACACCCTGACACCGTACGCGCGGCGATCGCGCTCGACACGCGCATCCGCCGTGGTGCGTGCCGTCGGTCGATCCTCGACCCGTATCTGCCCTTCATTCGCGACACGCTGGCCCAGTATCCGCGGCTGCGCGCCACGCGGCTCTACGCGATGCTGCGCCCGCGCGGCTACACCGGCTCCGCGAATCTCGTGCGGCGCCTCGTCCGGGTGCTCCGGCCGCAGGTCACCGTCGCGCTGTACCGGCGCCTCGTCGTCTTGCCGGCCGAAGAGGCGCAAGTCGATTGGGGGGCGTTCGGATCGATGCGCATCGGGCACGGGACGCGCGCGCTGTCTGGCTTCGTGATGGTCCTGTCGTACTCGCGCGCGCTCTTTGCGCACTTCACGCTGGACCAGACCCTCGAGAGTTTTCTGCGTGGCCATGTCGAGGCGTTTACCGCCTTCACGGGATCGGCGCGAACGCTCGTGTACGACAATTTGAAAAGTGCCGTGCTCGAACGCCACGGCACCGCGATCCGATTTCATCCGCGCTTGCTCGAACTCGCGGGGCATTATCACTTTTCGGTCCGGCCGTGTACGCCCGCGCGCGGGAATGAGAAGGGCAAGGTCGAGCGCCAGATCCGCTACCTCCGCGAGGCCTTCTTCGCCGCGCGGACCTTTCGCGATGTCGACGATCTCAATGCGCAGTTTCAGCGCTGGCGGGACGACATCGCCCATCAGCGGCCGCATCCCGAGCAGCGCGACCAGACGGTCGCGCAGGTCTTCGCGCAAGAACAGGCCCGGTTGCTGCCGTTGCCCGCGCATCCCTTTGAGACCGACGTGCTACGGCCGGTCGTGTCCGGCAAATTGGCGTACGTCCGATTCGACCGCAACAGCTACTCGATTCCCCACACGCACGTGCGCCAGCCGCTCACGCTGCTGGCCAGCGCCACCACGGTGCGGATCGTGGAAGGCGCCGACGAGATCGCCAGGCACGGGCGCAGCTACGACAGCGGCGTCACGATCGAGGACCCCGCGCATCTCGAGGGACTACTCACGGCCACGCAGCAGACGAATGCGTCGAGCACCCGGGATCGCCTCCGCCTCGCCGTCCCGATCACCGCGACGCTCTTCGCCCGCCTGGCCGAGCGCGGCGAGGCGCTGCGGCCGCATCTGATTCGGCTCCACGCGCTCCTGGACGACTACGGGCCGGCGGAACTCGCAACCGCGGTCGCCCTCGCGCTGACGCGCGAGGCGCTGGGGGCGGGCTCCATCGCGCACATTCTCGAAACCCGCCGTCGCCACCGCGGACAGGCGCCGCCCGTGCCGATGATCCTGCCCGATCGCCCGGGCGTCCGCGATCTCACCATCACCCCGCATACCTTGGAGTCCTACGATGCCCTCAGTCGACCCGACCCTGACGACGACCCTGACCGCTCATCTGCGCCGCCTCGGGCTCGCCGAGACCGCGAGTGGCCTCGACGATCTGATCGCGCGGGCCACTCGCGCGCGCTGGAGCCCGACCGTCCTGCTCGACACGCTCGTGCACACCGAACTCGAGGCCCGCACCCGCCGACGCCTCGAGCGCCAGCTGCAGGCGGCGCGGCTCGGGCGCTTCAAACCCCTCGCGGACTTCGACTGGGCGTGGCCCAAGCACCTGGATCGGGCCACCGTCGACCGCGTCTTCTCGCTCGATTTCATCGCCAAGGGGGAGAACATCGTCTTGGTCGCCGCCCAAGGGCTCGGCAAAACCATGCTGACGAAGAACCTCCTGCACCAGGCCGTCCTCGCCGGCCACTCCGCCCTCTTTATCACCGCCTCGGACCTACTGCTCGATCTCAATGGGCAAGACACCTCACGCGCGCTCGAACGTCGGCTGCGCGCCTACGCGCGTCCGCAGATCCTCGCGATCGATGAGGTCGGCTATTTGTCCTATGACGCCCACGCGGCCGACCTCCTGTTTCAAGTCATCAGTCGCCGCTACGAACAACGCGCGATCGTCATTACCACCAATTTGCTCTTCAAGCAGTGGGACACCGTCTTTCCCAACGCGTCCTGCGCGGTCGCGCTGATCGATCGACTCACGCACCACGCGGAGATCATTCCGATCGAGGGCGAGAGCTATCGCAAGCGCGACGCCGACCTCATTCAGAAGAAGCGGCGAGCCACTCCGTGAACGCGCGAGGCCTCGTCGACCACTGGTCCAGATTTCTACGTTTCTTCAAGGTCGGCGACACCAGGAGCGACATGGCGTCGACCTGTCCCCAGTGCTCCACCAGACGACCGTCGGCGACTCGGTGAATCGCGATGCCGCTCATCGTCACCACCTTGTTCGTGGCTGGAATGCCCAGAAAGAGTCCCGTGTGACGACCGGTCCCGGTGATCCTCGAGGCGATGCGGTCGCCGTCCGCGACCTGATCGTCGACCACATGCTTGAAGTCGGAGAAGATGCCGAGCGCGATGTCGTAGGTTTCCTTCACGCCGGAGAGCCCGGGCGCATGGCTCGCAAACGGTGGCGGGTTGTGGTCCACGTAGCCTGGCGTCAGATATCCGTCGAGGACCGACGCCCGGCCAGTATCGATGTCGCGCTGGAGGTGCTG
Source organism: Acidobacteriota bacterium (assembly GCA_025358945.1). Taxonomy (GTDB): domain Bacteria; phylum Acidobacteriota; class Vicinamibacteria; order Vicinamibacterales; family CAVVIG01; genus CAVQFC01. The sequence continues at coordinate 163 of JANYHS010000119.1, read as the reverse complement.
GACAAGCCCCTTGTTGTCGACGCTCATGATGGCTCCTTATGCTCGCAATGGTGCGGGCATTGACAGTCCGTCCTACGTCGATCGATTCGGATTGGATGTCGGTGCGCCGAACCTGAACCGTCACTTCGGCGCGCGAGCCGAGCCGGTTGGTGATCGACCTCAG
>JANYHS010000111.1 GCA_025358945.1 Acidobacteriota bacterium | reverse complement strand
CACCGTGTCGATCGACCCTTTCGTCCGCCGGCCGTACGGATGACCGTCGGGATACAGCAGCGCCATCAGCCCTTCGGTTGCGCGGACGGCCGGGCTGTCGTCATCCTGCCGAATCGCCGTGATCACCTCGCCCTTGCGGGTCGCGATCTCGTCTTCGGGCAGCGACGGCGACATGAGGATGTCGCCGAGCAGCGCCAGCACCGGCTCGAAATCCTCGGCCAGGCACGCGCAGGTGAGCGTGAACAGATGACGGGTGACGGCTGTCGTCAGCGTGATGCCGCGGCTATCGAGATCCTCGGCGATGTCAGCTGCGGACCGCGTCGCAGTGCCACGATCGATCACGCGTGCAAGCAGCGACGTCATCCCCGCCATGCCAGCTGGATCGGCGATCGACCCGGCACGCATCGCCAGGCTGATCGCGACTGCCGGCGTCGTGGTCGTCCGCTTCACGAGCAGCGTTGCGCCGTTTTCCAGCGTCGTGCGAATGGGACTCAGGGGCATTTCTGACTTCAGACTTCAGACTTCGAACTTCCGCTGCCGACAGGCAGCGGCTCATACCAACCGATGGTTCGGTTGGAGGGGGCGAGGACAGCCCGGGCCGCCGTCGCCACTTGTTCCAGCGTGACTGCCGCGATTCGGGCCGGCGCTGACGTGAAGACGTCGACGCTGGCGATGGTGTCGTAGTACCCGAGCTGATGCGCGATGTTGGTGACGCTGTCGCTGTCGAACACCAGCCGCGCGCGCAATTGCGCCTTTGCCTTCACGAGCTCCGCGTCGGTGATGCCGCCAGACTCCACGTCCGCAAGCGACGCGAGCAGCGCCCCTTCGACGGCGGCAAGCGGCGTACCTTCGTTGGCGGTCACCGACACGGTGTAGAGAAACGGATCCTCGGTTGGCATCAGCCCGCCCGACACGGACGAGGCGAGACCTCGCTCAACGAGTGCGCGATACAGCCGCGCGCTGCGCTGCGGCGGCGGTACGCGGAAGCTGGACCAGAGGTTCAGTCCTTTCGCGCCGGTCAGCACGGCGTCGAGGATCAGCAGCGGGAAGAAGTTCGCGTCGGTCGCTGACGGCGCGTGATAGCCGACCTTGAGATACGCGGTCGTCCCCTCTTGACGAATCGTCAGCCGCCGCTCACCCGTCTGCTCGGGCTCGACCGTGTGCAGGCGCTCCGGCGTCGCTCCCGGCTGGATCGCGCCGAAGTAGTGCTCGACGCGCCGCAACGCTTCGTCGGTGTCCACGTCGCCGACGATCACCAGCGTCGCGTTGTTCGGCACGTAGAAGCGGCGGTAGTAGCCGTAGAGATCCTCCCGCGTCATCGTCTGCAGATCCGACAGCCAGCCGATCGTCGGGTGCCGATACGGATGCGCCTTGAACGCGGTGGCGGTCAGCTCCTGATCGAGCAGCTGATCCGGATCGTTCTCGCCGCCCTGGAGCTCCGAGATGATCACCGTTCGCTCCGACTCGCAATCGTCTGGATGATAGAGGCAACTGGCCATCCGCTCGGCCTCGATGAACAGCATGCGGTCGAACGCATCCTTGGTCGCGGTCTCCAGATACGTCGTCTGATCGATCCAGGTGTAACCGTTCCAGCTGCCGCCGAACTGCTCGATGATCCCCTTCACCTGATCGCGCGGGATGTTGATGCTGCCCTTGAAATTCATGTGCTCGCACCAGTGCGAGACGCCGGTGAGGCCGGGGCGTTCGTCCTTGGACCCGACCTTGTACCAGCACCAGACCGAGGCCAGCGGCGCTGTGTGTTCTTCCTGGATGAGGACCTTCAAACCGTTGTCGAGCCGCGTGGCACGCATCGGATCATTATAGAATCGGTAGATACCCATGCCTGAGTGGAAAGACACCGTCAACCTGCCGCGCACCGACTTCCCGATGAAGGCCAATCTACCGACCAGCGAGCCCGAGACGCTCGCCCGGTGGAACGCGATGGACCTCTACGGGAAGATTCGCGCGCGCCGCAGGGGCGCGCCGAAATTCGTGCTGCATGACGGTCCGCCGTACGCCAACGGCAACATCCACATGGGCACCGCGCTCAACAAGATTCTGAAGGAACTGGTCGTCAAATCGCGCTCGATGGCCGGGTTCGACGCGCCGTACCTCGTCGGCTACGACTGCCACGGGCTGCCGATCGAGTTGAAGGTCGATCGCGAGCTCGGCCCGAAAAAGCGCGACATGTCGGTCGCCGATTTCTGCCGCGCCTGCCGCGCGTACGCCGAGCGCTACGTCGGCACGATGACCGAGCAGTTCCGGCGGCTCGGCATCCTCGCCACGTGGGACGCACCATACCTGACGATGAACTTCAGGTACCAGGCGGCGATCGCTCGGGCGTTCGGCCGGTTCGTCGAGCAGGATCTGGTCTACAAGGGCAAGAAGCCGGTGCACTGGTGCATCCACTGCCGTACGGCGCTGGCCGAGGCGGAGGTGGAGTACGAGGATCACACCTCGCCGTCGATCTACGTCGAGTTCGATCTCGCGGCGGAGAGCGGGGCGGAGTTCGCCAAGCGCGTCCCGGCGCTCACCGGCCGCGCCGTCTCCGTCCTCATCTGGACGACGACGCCGTGGACGATCCCGTCGAATCTGGCGATCGCGTTTCATCCCGACTTCGACTACGCCGCGTACGACGTCGACGGCCGCGCGGTGATCGTCGCCGAGGCGCTGGCGCCAAAAGTCGCCGCCGCAGGCGGAAAGACGTTCAGCGAGCCGCTCGCGCGGATGAAGGGCGCGGAGCTCGAGCACATCCGCTTCCAGCACCCGCTGTACGCGCGGACGTCGCTCGGCGTCCTCGCCGAATACGTCACGCTCGACGCCGGCACCGGCGCCGTGCACACGGCTCCGGGTCATGGCGCAGACGACTTCAACACCGGGACGAAATACGGCCTGGAGATCTACGCACCAATCGGACCCGCGGGACATTTCCTCGACACGGTCGAGTTGTTCGGCGGTCAGCGTGTGTTCGACGCGAACCCGAACGTGGAAGCGGCGCTGAAGGAGCGCGGGAAGCTATGGTCCCGCCAGGCGTTCTCGCATCAGTACCCGCACTGCTGGCGCTGCCACAACCCGGTGATCTTTCTCGCGACCTCGCAGTGGTTCATTGCGCTGGACAAGCCATCAGGGGCTGGGGACTCGGGGCGAGGGGCTCAGGGTTCGGGGCTGGGGGCTCGGACGCTGCGCGACGCGGCGAAAGACGCAATCGACAACAAGGTGCGGTGGATCCCGGCCTGGGGCCACGACCGCATGTACAACATGGTGGCCAACCGCCCCGACTGGTGCATCTCGCGCCAGCGCGTCTGGGGTGTGCCGATCCCGGCTGTCGACTGCGTCACGTGCGGCGAGGCCGTCACGACGCCGGCGCTGGTCGAGAAGACCGCCACGGTGTTCGACCAGTACGGCGCCGACGCGTGGTACGAACGGCCGACCGAAGAATTCATCCCTGCCGGCCTGACGTGCGCCAAGTGCGGCGGCACCAGCTTCGAGCGCGAGATGAACATCCTCGACGTCTGGTTCGATTCGGGGTCGAGTCACGAGGCCGTGCTGTCGGTGAGCCCGGATCTGACCTGGCCGGCCGACATCTACCTCGAGGGCAGCGATCAGCATCGCGGCTGGTTCCAGAGTTCGCTGCTCGTCGGCCTTGGCACGCGCGGGCGCCCGCCGTACCGGCAGGTCCTCACCAACGGCTTCGTCGTCGACGACAAGGGCAAGAAGATGTCGAAGTCGCTCGGCAACTCGATGGAGCCTGGCGACATCATCAAGCAGAGCGGCGCGGACATCCTGCGGCTGTGGGTCGCGACGGGCGATTACACGCAGGACATCCGGATCAGCAACGAGATCCTGACGCGCGCGTCCGAGGCGTACCGCAAGATTCGCAACACCATCCGCTATCTGCTCGGCAACCTGTACGACTTCGATCCGGCGAAGGACGCCGTGCCGCTGGCGCAGATGGAAGAGGTCGACCGCTACATCCTCGCCCGTTACAGCGAGGTGGCGAAGAAGGTGCTGCACGATTACGAGGAATACGAGTACGGCTCGATTTCGCAGGCGCTGACGCAGTTCGTCACGGTCGACCTGAGCTCGTTCTACAACGACATCTCCAAGGATGGGCTCTACACGCTGGCGCCGCGGTCGCGCGAGCGACGGTCGGCGCAGACGGCGTTGTTTCTGATGGCCGACGGCTTGACGCGTCTGCTGGCGCCGATCCTGTCGTTCACTGCGGACGAACTGTGGCGGTTCCTGCCCGGTGCGGCGGACACACGCGAGGAGTCCGTCCACATGGCGCTGTTCCCCGCTGCTGCGGACCTCGACACGTACGCGGACCCCGCGCTCGTCGAGCGCTGGAACACTCTCGTCACACTGCGTGAACAGGTACTGGCGGAGATCGAACCGCTGCGCAAGAACAAGCAGATCGGCAGCTCGCTGCAGGCGAAAGTCGTCATCTCCGCGACGGCCGCCGAACTGGCGTTGCTCACGCAGTACGCGGCGCACCTGCCGATGCTGTTCATCGTCTCCGACGTGGAACTCCGTCTGGCTGCCCCCGCGGGCACGGCTACGCGTGTGGCGATCGAGCGCACCGGCGGCGTCAAGTGCGAGCGCTGCTGGCGATACGCGCCGGCAGTCTCGGCGGAGCCGGCGACGGCCGGACTGTGCGAGCGATGTCAGGATGCCCTGGACAGGACGGCGGCTCATGGATAACGCGATCGAGGACACAGGCGCTGTGGAGATTTCGGGGGCCGACAAGACACGGCTGCTGGAGTTCATCCTGCCGGTCGTGATCGTCGCGCTCGATCAGGCGACCAAGGCGATGGTGCGCGCGTCGGTGCCGGTGCACGATAGCGTCACGGTGATTCCGGGCCTGCTCAACATCACACACGCGCTGAACAGCGGCGCGGCGTTCGGCATCCTCGACGGTGCGAATTTTCCGTTCAAGACGGCGCTCATCGCCATCATCGCAACCGCGGCGCTCGTCGGCGTCGGGATGTACGCCGCCAGCCTGGCGCATCATCAACTGGTCGCGCGCACCGGACTCGCGCTGATCGTCGGCGGCGCGGCGGGTAACCTGATCGACCGCGTGGTGGCCGGCTCGGTGGTCGATTTCATCGATGTCTACTGGCGCACCCATCATTTCTGGGCGTTCAACGTCGCCGACTCGGCTATTTCCGTCGGCGTCACCATCCTGATCCTCGATATGCTCACGACAGGGACCCATGTATCCAAGACTGTTTGAGCTGCCGTGGTCGGTCGGCAACTTCGGACCGATCACCGTCTACACGTATGGCGTGTTGCTGGCCGCGGCCTATCTCTTCGGCCTCAAGCTGGCGATGGTGCGCGCGAAGGCACGCGGCCTCGACGCCAACCGCGTCCTCGACCTCGGGATCTACATCATCATCAGCGCGCTCATCGGCGCGAAGCTGCTGCTGCTGGTCACCGACTTCAAGGCGTTCACGGCCAACCCGCGTGAACTGCTGACGCTGGCGCGCTCCGGCGGCGTCTTCTACGGCGGGCTGATCCTCGCCGTCAGCGTCGCCCTGATCTACATCCGCAAGGTCGGATTGCCGCTGTGGACAACCACCGACGTCTTCGCGCCCGGCATCGCGCTCGGCCACGTCGTCGGCCGCTTCGGCTGCCTGTTCGCCGGGTGCTGCTATGGAAAGCCGTTGGCGCAGCCGCATTGGTGGACCGTCACGTTCACCGATCCGTTCGCGTTGGCCAACGTCGGCACGCCGCTCGGGGTTCCCCTGTATCCGACACAGCTCTTCGAGGCCGGCGCGGAACTGCTGATCCTCGGCGTGCTGCTGATAACGGAACGCAAGGGACGCCCGTTCGCGGGACGCACGTTCTGGCTCTACATGCTGCTCTACGCCATCTCGCGCTTCATCATCGAGTTCTATCGCGGCGACGAGCGCGGCAACATCGGCATGTTCTCGACGTCGCAGTTCATCTCGATCGTGCTCGCGCCGCTGGCGATCAGCATGCTTGTCTACCTCGCGCGCGCGATCACGCCCGAGCCGAAGCGGACGCGCAAGGCCGCGTGATTCAGACCATCACGGTTTCAGACGAAGGCGACGAACTCCGGATTGACCGGTTTCTCGCCTCAGTCATCGAGCTGTCGCGCTCGCAAATTCAGCGCCTGATCAAGGACGGCTGCGTGACCGTCGCCGGCAAGCCGGCCAAATCCAACCTGCCCGTGAAGTCCGGACAGGAAATCTCGATCGACGTCCCCGAACTGATCGCCGCGGCGCCGACGCCCGAGGCATTGCCGCTCCAGATCGTCTATCAGGATCACGACCTGATCGTCATCGACAAACCAGCCGGAATGGTGGTGCATCCGGGGGCGGGTCACGCCAGCGGCACGCTGGTGAACGCGCTGCTGCATCACGTCGACGACCTCAGCGGCATCGGCGGCGAGAAGCGGCCGGGCATCGTGCATCGGCTCGACAAAGGCACGTCGGGGTTGATGGTGGTGGCCAAGCACGATCGTTCGCACACGGAACTGGCGCGCCAGTTCGCCGAGCGGGAGGTCGAAAAGGAATATCTCGCGCTCGTCTGGGGCGAGGTCATGGCCGGCCGTCGAATCGACGCGCCGATCGGCCGCGATCCGAACAACCGCAAGAAGATGTCGTCGGAGTCGGCGCGCCTGCGGCGTACCCGCGCAGCCGTCACGCGCATCGTCCGCGCCGAACATTTCGGCCGGATGTTGACGATGGCGCAGGTGGCGATTCACACGGGCCGCACGCATCAGATACGCGTGCACCTGAGCGCGATCGGCCACCCGATCGTCGGCGACTCGTTGTACGGCGGTGTCCACCGGCGGGTCGCGGGCGACCTGCGTGCGGTCAGGCATCTCGACCGTCCGTTTCTCCACGCTGCACACCTCGTGTTCCAACATCCGGAAGACGGCCGCAAGATGGAGTTCATGAGCGCGCTCCCGCCGGATCTCCAGAAGGTGCTCGACGAATTACGCGAGCAGTTCAACCCGGAGTTGCACGAACCATGAAATTCAGATCTCAGAGTTCAGGGTTCAGAGTGATTCTGAAATCTGAAATCCGGCACACATGAACACTGCTTACAAGGGTCGCGTGATTTCGGTCGAGACCGGCACGCGGCGGTTTCCGAACGGCCAGGAGCACGAAGTCGAGATCGTCAGGCATGTGCCGTCGGTCGCCTACGCGCTCACGCTGATTTAGCGGCTTCCTCAATCGTCGCGGCGTGGATGGCGACGGTATCCTCGACGCGCCTGGCGTATCCCCCCGCCAACGTGATCACCAGCGGCACGCCGCCCTGCCCGGAGCCTGTCGAAGGGGCCGTGCGCACGGCCGCGATCACCATCCGATCGCGCTGACGCAGCCCGTCCTTCGTGAGACGCAAGCCGCCAAGCTGATCGTCCTCGTACGGGTCCGCGCCCGCGACATAGAACACGCACTGCGGCGCGTGGGCGATCACCGCCGGGAGCGCCCGCTGTAGCTCGCGGAGGTACGTCGCGTCGTGCGCGCCGTCGGGCAGCCCGATGTCGAGTGACCCGCGCGGCTTGAACGTCGGGTAGTTGTGCTGCTGGTGCATCGAGAACGTGAAGACGCGCGGATCCGATTCAAAGGTGAACGCGGTCCCGTTCCCGTGGTGGACATCGAGATCGATGATCGCGAGGCGATCGATGCCGCGTGATTGCAGCACGCGCGCGGCGACGGCGACATCGTTGAACGGACAGAAGCCTTCACCGTGACTCGGGAAGGCGTGGTGCAGACCGCCGCCGATGTGGATCGCAAGGCTGAAGCCTTGCGCCACGGGTACGCCTTGCGACACGAGTACGCCTTGCGACACGAGTACGCCTTGCGACACGGGTACGCCTTGCGACACGTCAGCGTGGCGCAGCTCTTCAGAGCTGCGATCCAAGCCGCAGGCTATCAGCGCGGCTTGGACGGTGCCGCCCGTCATCAACCGAAAACCCTCGACCATCGCCGCCGACCACGGCAGCTCGAGCAGCGCTTCGTCGGCGGGCGAGAGCGTGCCCTCGCGCATCTTCGTGAGGTAATCGGCGGTGTGGACGAGGGCGAGATCGTCCCAGGTGGCGGCGGCGGGTTCGACGCAGTCGGAGGGCTGGATGACGCCCGTCTCGATCAGGCGGGCATGCACGAGCGAGTATTTCTGTGTGGGAAAGACGTGCGGCCCGATATCGATTCGATACCGGGCCGAGTAGACGACCTTCAATTCCCGGGTGCGGACACCTGCACCGCAGGCACGGGTTTCTTCGGCGGCCGGATGTCCGACGACACCGGCTGCAAGGCCAGCGCGAGCACTTCGTCGATGGTCGACACCAGGTGCACCGTCAGCCCCTCGCGCAGTTCCGGCGTCAGGTCTTCGTTGATGTTCTTCGCGTTCTGCTTCGGCACGATCACTTCGTGGATCCCGTGACGCCGAGCCGCGAGCACTTTTTCTTTCACGCCGCCGATCGGCAGGACGCGGCCCGACAGCGTGAGCTCGCCGGTCATCGCGATATCGCCGCGCACCGGTCGTCCGGTGAGCGCCGACGCCATCGCCGTCGCCATGGTGACGCCGGCAGACGGTCCGTCCTTGGGAATCGCACCCGCGGGGACGTGCACGTGCATTTCGGCCTTGGTGAAGAAGTCCGGATCAATGCCGTAGGCCTTGGCGTGGGTGCGCAGCCACGAGAGCGCCGCGCGCGCCGACTCCTTCATCACGTCGCCGAGCTGGCCGGTGAGCGTCAGCGATCCGCTGCCCGCCATTTTCGACGCCTCGATGAAGAGCACTTCGCCGCCGGCCGCGGTCCAGGCGAGACCGATCGCGACGCCCGGATCCTTGGTCCGCTCTTCCATTTCCTCGTCCATGAACTTCGGCGCGCCGAGCATCTCGACCACCACGTCCGGCGTGATCTCGATCGGGGTCTCGTTACCTTCCGCGCGACGCCGCGCGACCTTGCGACAGAGGGCGCCGATCTCGCGCTCGAGGTTGCGGACGCCGGCCTCACGCGTGTAACCGCGAATCACCTGACGCAGGGCGTCGGGCGTGAAGCGGATGTACTCGGCGGTGAGACCGTGGTTTTTCACCTGCTTGTCCATCAGGTGATCG
>JANYHS010000348.1 GCA_025358945.1 Acidobacteriota bacterium | reverse complement strand
CTCGCTGCGCTACCCGCTCATCGACGGTTCGGGCAATTTCGGCTCGCTCGACGGCGACAGCGCTGCGGCCATGCGCTACACGGAATGCCGGCTCGCGCGCATCAGCGACGAAATGCTCACCGAGATCGAGCAAGCGACGGTGCACTTCCGCCCGAATTACGACGGCACCAAGACCGAGCCGGTCGTTCTCCCTGCCCGAATTCCGAACCTGCTCGTGAACGGCACGACGGGGATCGCGGTGGGCATGGCCACGAACATCCCGCCGCACAACCTCAATGAGATCTGCACAGCGCTCGTGAAGCTGCTCGACAACGAGGACATCAGCAACGCGCAGTTGTGCCGCTACGTCAAAGGCCCCGACTTTCCGACAGGCGGCCAGATTCTGAATACGGCCGACGAACTCAAGGAGATCTATCGGACCGGGTCGGGCTCGATCCGGCTGCGCGGAACATGGGACCTCGGTCCCGAGACGCGCACGACCAAGACGATCTACATCGAGAGTATTCCGTACACGGTCAACAAGTCACAGTTGGTCGAACGCATCGCCGACGTGGTGATCGGCCGCAAGCTGCCCCAGTTGCTGGATGTGAAGGACCTCTCGACCGAGGACGTACGCGTCGCGCTCGAGCTGAAGAAGGACGCCGACGAGAAGATGATCATGGCGTATCTCTTCAAGCACACGTCGCTGCAGCTCAACTTTGCGGTCAACCTCACGTGCCTCATCCCGACGGAGAACCCAGAACTCGGCCGCCCCGAGCGGCTCGATCTGAAGCAGATCCTCTGGCACTTCCTGCATTTCCGGCTGGAGGTCGTCACCAGGCGCCTCGAGCACGAGCTCGCATCGCTACAGAAGCGGATTCACCTGCTCGAAGGATTCGAGACGGTCTTCGACGCGCTCGACGAGATCATCAAGATCATCCGCAAGTCGGACGGCAAGGCGGACTCGGCCGAAAAGATCATGGCGCGGTTCACGCTCGACGCCGAGCAGACCGACGCGATCCTCGAGCTGAAGATCTATCGCCTCGCGCGGCTCGAAATCCTGATTATCCGCAAAGAGCTCGAAGAGAAGCGCGCGCGCGCCCGGCAGATCGCCACGCTGCTCAAGGACGAGAGCAGCCGGTGGAAACTGGTGCGCTCGGAGCTCGAAGAGATCAGCTCGAAGTACGGCGACAAGCGGCGCACGGCCATCGACAGCGACAGCGGCGAGGCCGAATACACCGCCGAGGACTTCATCGTCGAAGAGGACAACGTCGTCATTGTCTCGCGGGACGGCTGGGTGAAGCGCCAGAAGGAAGTGAAAGATCTGTCGACGACCAGGCTCCGTGAAGGGGATGTCGTGATGGCGGTGCTCGCGGGCAGCACCCGCGCCGGCTGCGTGTTCTTCTCGAACTTCGGCGCGGCCTACAGCTGCAAGATCATCGATGTGCCCGCATCCACAGGGTACGGCGAGCCGATTCAGAAGCAGTTCAAACTGAAGGACGGCGAGAAGATCGTGGCGGCGATGAGCCTGGATCCGCGGTCCATCGGCGACATACGGGGTCAGACTCCGTCGAGAGGCAAGCCGAAGTCGGACCCCGACGACGACGCCCCGCCGGTGCATGCGATCGCGGTGTCGAGTGACGGCTACGCGCTGCGCTTCGGCCTCGACGGCTTCGTCGAACCGAGCACGCGCTCGGGACGCCGATACGCGCGGCCGTCAGAGGGCGCCGAAATCGTCAGCGTCGGCCGGCTGACGGGCGGCGAAATCCTGATCGCCGCCACCGCCCAGGCGCGCGGCATGCTGTGCAAGGCCGACGAGGTGAACTATCTGTCGGGCCCCGGCAAAGGCGTGATCCTGATCAAGCTCAACGACGAGGACCGCGTACTCGGCGCGATCGCGTCCACCGGCGACCGGGATCTGCTGACCGTGGAAACATCGCGCGGCGCGCAGCAGACGATCAGCACGGGCAAGTACGAAGTGACCGGGCGCGGCGGTAAAGGGCGCGAGCTCCTGCAACGCGGCCAGTTCACGAAGGTCCTCTGGCCGACACCGGACGCGCCAGCGCCGCTCAGCGACTCGAACTAGCGCGGCTTTAGAGATTTCCCCCACGGCATCGCAATGCCGAGTACAATGGCCACGACGCCTCAACCTGAGACGGTCAGCTCGACCGCTGCGAACCTTGGCCGGCACACCGCCGGCCGCTGACGGTCAGAGCCTTTAACGATTCGCAGCTCTTAAGGATCCGCTTTTGTCACAGGAACGTCTCAACATCGCTGTCTTCATCGACTTCGACAACATTGAAATCGGCGTCAAACAAACCCTCGGCCAGCAATTCGACGTCGGCCTCGTGCTCGACGCGATCAAAGAGCGCGGCGAAGTGGTCACCAAGATCGCCTACGCCGACTGGACCCGCTCGGGCGAGTACAGCCGCTCGCTGACGCAGCACGCCATCCGCCTCGTCCAGCGCAACATGACCCCGGGCGGCGACAAGAACGGCGCGGACATCAATCTCGCGCTCGACGCGCTCGAGATGGCGTTCACCCACTCGCACATCAACGCCTACGTGATCGTCGGCGGCGACAGCGACTTCCTGTCGCTGGTCGAAAAGCTCAAGCAGTACGACAAGAAAGTATTCGTCGTCGGTGGACGCGCGTTCACGAGCATGATCCTGCAGCGCAACTGCCACGAGTTCATCGCCTACGAGAACCTGTCCGGCGTGCGCAAGCAGGCCATCAAGACCGGCCGGCCGATGCCCGCCGCCGCGGCAAGCGCGCCGATCGCTCAGGCGCTGCCGGTCGTGCGCCGCGCGCTGAAGATCCTCGCCGACCGCGAAGTGACGCCGCAGACCGGGCTCCTCAAGAGCACGCTCCTGCAGCTCGATTCCACGTTCTCGGAGCGCAACTACGGCGCCTCGTCGTTCCTCGATTTCGTCGAGAAGATGGCGAAATCCGGCTACGTGCACCTCAAGACGTCGGGCCGCAGTGTGATGGTGGAGCTCAACGAGAGCTTCGTCGAAGAGCAGCGCGCGACGCCCGAAGGCGAGGACGCCTCAGCGGTCGCGCCGGTGCAGGCGATTGCCGACGGTGACGCGATGCAGGGCGGCGCACCCGTGGCGCAGAACTTCAACGGCGCACCAGTGGCGCAGAACTTCAGTTCTGCGGGTTCGGGAGGCGGCGGCTTCGTCCCGCAGGAACCTGCCGGCCCGCCGCTCGGCGATCAGGCCGAAGGCGTACAGCGCGCGGGCGCGATCCTCGGCGCCGCGGCCGGCGCACGCTGGCCGATGTACCTCCGCAACGTGAAACAGATCCTGCGCCAGGCCGAGGGCGGATTCGACGAGCGCCGCTACGGGTTCGGCGGGCTGATGGATCTGTTGAAAGGCTGTCAGCGCGAAGGGTTCGTGCGCATCGAGCGCGACCGCCGCGGCGGCCTGCGCGTGTTCCAGGGTTCGGCGCTTCAGGGTAGCGCGGCGGCGGCGCCGATCGTCAGCCGGCCAAATCTCCCGCAGCCGGACGTGGAAGATACGGAAGACGCCTACGAGAATCAGCCGATCGACACACGACTGGTCAGCGCGATCCAGACGACCGATCCGATGGAGAGCGAACCGGGCAACGAGGCGATTCCCATCGACGCGACGGCGGAGCTGCTCGGCCGCGCGAAACCGCGCAAGCCGCGCGCGCGCGCCGCACAGCGTCCCGCACCTGCGGCGGCTCCGAAAAAATCTGCGGCGAAAAAGCCGGCAGCGAAAAAGCCGGCGGCCACCAAATCCCGCGGCAGGAAATCGTCCGCTGACGATGCCGGAAACCGCTAGACACCGCTATTTCTGAGCATCCAGGAAATCTACCCACTGCTTGACGAGGGCCGCCTGGGGCCCTCGTGCTTTCGTATACGCGTCGCTGTACTCGTGGGCGCGCCGGCCGTCCTCAACGCGGCTGTGGACCACCGCGCCGCCTGAGCGAACCGTGTAGAGCCACTGCACGGCAAAAAAATACGCGTCGCGATCGTCGGTCCGCTCGTCGAGATATCGCTCGAGCGTCCGGACGGCTTCACGCCCTCTGCCAAACGTCCCGTACAACATCGCGAGCGGCTTGAGGAACCGGACATCAGCCGGCCACTTGGCCGACGCTTCCTCGAGAATCGCCCTGGCAGCGGGCAGGTCGTGCACGCGCAGCAGCGCGTCCGCCAGCCATTGATAGATTTGCGGAAACTCCGAGCCGTCGACGAGCGCCGTCTGCCACGCGCTCGCGGCCTCCTGATCCTTGCCGCCGGCCGCAAACGACGCGGCCAGGAAGGTCAGCGGCGATGTGCTGTCGACGTCCGGCTCGATGGCCTTCTTGAAACTCGCTTCCGCTTTCGCCCAGTCACCCACCGCCAGGAACGCCACGCCCTGATCGAACGCGTCCTTCACGCTCGGCGTCACCCGCTCGCGAAACGGCGCAAGCGTCACCTCCTCGATCGCCGCCTCGCGCTGAAATGCCGGATGCATCGTCGCCTCGTCAATCGGGAGAAAGAGCTCCGCATCGACGGAGACGTTGCCCAGCCCTTCGGCCGACGTCAACAGCACTTTGGGCGGCGCGATTGCGAAGCCGCGCGTCAGCGTCTTGACTGCGGCGCCGTCGGCGCCGGAGAGAATCGCGCGCAACACGTACGCGCCTGGCGGCAGCGAGTAGACGTTCATCACTTTTGAAAAGACGATGCGCGAGTCCCCGACTTTCCGCCCTGGCACGTCCGTGTTCAGGAGCGCCGGCGCATCCGGAGCGGTCGCGACCTCGTACTCCAGCGTCGTGCCGCCGCTGCTCGATCCGTAGACCTCCACGTAACCGTGCACCGCGCCGAAATTCACCTGGTAGCCAATGGTCGGTGTCGCGAGGTCCTCGACTTGCAGCGGTCCGCCGACCATGAGCTCGCTCAAGGTGACGCCGCTCGCCGACGGCAGCGCGGCGTGAATCAGGTGCTCGACGCTGCCGACGCGATCGCCTTCAGCCACGGCGAGTTTCAGCGTGTAATCGCCGGGCGGCAGGCTCGCACCGCTGGTGTACTGCAGTGCAGAGGGGACGCCGTTCATCACCGGCAGCAGCCGCATGTCCGCTGATTTCGAGTCCACCATTTTTCCGGCGCGATCGGTGATGACGTAGTTGATCGACACCACCTTCGACGCCGGATAGTCGGCGCCGACGTCGGCGTGCAGGAGCAGCTGCACCTTGTCGCGCTCCGGACCCTGCAGCGCGAACGATGCCACGCGCACCGGCAGCGCGGTGGCAAGCAGCGGCGAGTTGAGCGCCGCCATCGCCCCCGCGCGCGGCGACCGCGCGGACCCACGATCGCTGGCGACGTTGATCAGCTGCCGCCGCGCCCGGACCAGGGCGCCCTTTCGTGCGACCTCGACGCGAATCGGGTGCGGCTTTCCATCTTTCTCGCGCCCGTCGGCCTCGACGCCGAGCAGGTAGTAGCCCGACAACTCCGACGCGATGCGATCGAAGAGCGCTTCGCCGGTCCCGTTCACGTTGAACAGCGTGCCGCGCGCGGAACTGGCGAGCAACTCGAGCGCCTCGCCCTGGAAGACGCGATCGGCGAACGGGTTGACTGGCGAACGCGCGCTTGTGATATCGAACAGCTGATTGTCGAGGCGCAGCGCATACAGGCTGGTCCGCGAGGCCGCGGCCATCGCCCCCAGCTCCACGATTCGGGCCGAGTCGATCGACACGAACCCTTCGGTGATCAGGATCAGCGTCTTGGGCGCGTCGATCGTCCGCAGGCCGGCAAACAGCGCCGCGAGCGCCTGCATCGTCTCGTTGCCTTCGTGGCGCACGTTGCCCGCGAGGCCTCGCGCTTCGGTCTCGACGTCCGACTTGCAGGCCTCGACGTCGCCCAGCCGCATCAGGCC
>JANYHS010000262.1 GCA_025358945.1 Acidobacteriota bacterium | reverse complement strand
TCGAGCGCCTTGAACGCAAACAGGCCGGTCTCATCGGTCAGCTGCGTGTCGACGATGCGGCCGTACCGCGCGTCGCGCAGCCGCACGACGGCGCCATTCAAATGACCGTTCGCCGAAGTGAGCGCGTTGCCCTGGATCATCGTCAATCCGGACTGTCGCGCCTTCGCGGCCGCGGCCTTGGTCATCGCCTTCGTCGCCGCGCGCGCAGTCGTCGTCACAGCCTGTTGCTGCGCGGAAACCGAGAGCGTGCCGAGTGCAAGCAGCGAAGCGGTGGCGATTGAAAGGAGGCGAGCCATACTGTCCTCAGTTCTTATCGATCGAATCGAGCTTTGGCGACAGTATTCTCGAAAAGACTTTATATGACACTAAATGTCTTTACTGTACTGCCGAATCGTAACACATGCTCACTGGCCTCACAAGCGCCTCGGTTCGAGAAGCCTGGACCGGCAGACCGGCTCAGCAGGTGTTCGCGAACGGACGTAAGTAGTTGATGGGTCAGGCTGTTATGGATAAATTTTACTCCACCGACTTGCCTCCCGGCAAACAAGACCCATCGTGATTTCCATGAAATCCAGGGTGGCGCTGATCGCGTTGGCGGCGCTGGCGGCAGTCGTTCCGCTCCCACCCGTCGCCGTCGATCGGCTCTATACCGCCCGCGTCTACGCGGTGCTCCAGCCGCTGCTGACGTCGCTCTCGAATCTTGCGCCCTTCTCTCTCTTTGACGCCGCACTCGGCGCAACGGTCGCCGCGTGGATCGCGCTGGCGGCGCGCGATCTGGTGCGGACGCCCGGCGGCCCGCGGGGGGCGGTTCGCGTCACCACGCGCACGATCACCTGGTGCGCGGTGCTGTATCTGTTGTTCCTCGCGATCTGGGGCCTCAACTATCGGCGTCCACGGATGCGCAACTCGCTGGCGTTTGACGCGTCCGCCGTGACGGCGCCTGGCGCGCGCGCGGCCGCTGCGCGTGCCGTCCAACGATTGAACGCCTTGCACGATTCGGCGCACGCTGCGGCGCCGGTGCCCGCGACCGGCGCCGTGGATCCCGCGCTGGCCGGGGGATTCGCGCGCGCCTTGCTCGACGTCGGGGTCGTGCGAAGCGTGGTGCCGGCGCGGCCGAAACCAACGATTCTCGACGGATATTTCAGGCGAGCCGGCGTCGACGGCATGACCGATCCTTTCTTTCTCGAGACGTTCATCGCCTCCGGTGTCCTGCCGTTCGAGCGCGCGTTCGTCGTGGCGCACGAGTGGAGCCATCTCGCCGGGATCGCCGACGAGGGCGAGGCAAACTTCACCGGCTGGCTGGCGTGCGCGCACGGATCCGATGCGGACGCGTACAGTGGCTGGCTGTTTCTGTACAGTGAACTCGCGCGCGTGGTCAGTCCCCGCGATCGCGCCGCGTTGTCGAGCACGCTGGCGGCCGGACCTCGAGCCGACCTGCGCGCGATTCGTGAACGCTACGTGCGCGAGGTCAACCCGCGCGTGTCGCATGCCGGATGGCGCATCTACGACTCGTACCTGAAAGCGAACCGCGTGGACGAAGGCACGGCCAGCTACAACGAGGTCGTCCGCCTCGTGCTCGGCGTCCGGGTCAACGGCGCGCCGGTCCTCAGCCTGCCGATGCCCTAGTCCTGCGAATCGCCCTCGTAGAAGACGCGTTCGAGAAACAGCCCGGACGCCGGCGCCGTCAGTCGCGCGGGCACCGCCGATCCTTCCGTGAGCAACGCGCGCACCGCATCCGCCGGCAACTCACCGCGTCCGATCGCGACGAGCACGCCGACCATCCGCCGCACCATCTTCCACAGAAAGTGCGATCCCTGGATCCTGACGAGCAGCAGGTTGCCTTCCTCGATCATCTCGATCCGATCAACGAGGACCAGCGTCGACGGCGGTGCGTCGCCGGAATCGCTGCGGGCATCGGCTGCCGTGAAGGATCGGAAATCGCGCATTCCGACAAACGCGCGCGCGGCGTCACGCATCGCCTCGACGTCGAGCGGTTCTCTCACCCACCAGGCGTAGGCGTTGTCGTCGGCCGTCCGCCGCCGCGCGATCTGATACAGGTAGCGCCGCGCGATGGCGTGGTGCCGCGCGTGAAACCGGTGCGGCGCCTGCGCCGCCGCGAGGATGTTGATGTCGGCGGGCAGCGCCTCGTTCAACTGCAGGCGCAGCGTCTCCGCCGGCAGGTTGGTGCTGACGTCGAGATGCGCCACCTGCCCCAGCGCGTGCACGCCCGCGTCGGTCCGCCCGGATCCGTACAACTCGAAATCCTTGCGCCCGGTGACGATGCGCACCGCGGCATCGATCTCGCCCTGGACCGTGCGGGCGTTTTTCTGGATCTGCCAGCCGCTGTAGCGCATGCCGGCGTACTCGATGGTCAGCTTGAAGCGGGGCATGGTCAGACGCGCGGGTCGGCGATCCACGCGAGCGTCGGTAGCCGGATCCGCGTGTCGGCGAACCGCGCGAGGAACGACAGGCACCGCTCCCGCAGCACGTCCGGCGCGATCGGTTCGCGCGTCGCGTAGAACCCCATCGTCACCGGCACTTCGTTGACGTCGCCTGGATAGCCATACGCGAACATCACGAACGCGCCGAAGCCGCTCGCGGCGAGCAAGGCGCCGAGCTCATCCTCGTCGAACAGGCTCTTGTGCAGCTGTCCGATCCACCAGGCTGGTTGGCCTTCGGGATCGCCGTGGGTGTACCGGTAGACATTGAACAGATCGAACACCGGCCCCGCCGTGCCGGGTCCGCGCTCGACGTAGAGCCGCGCGATGTTCCGGAAGTACGGGATGCCCATGTAACAGCAGGCGCCGTCTGGCGCCAGCGCTTCGCACATGCGCTGCAGGTGCGGTCCCCGCGATGCCCGGTAGAGATGTTCGAAGAACGCGTTGCTGAACGCGAGCGCGACAGACCGTGGCGCCAGCGTCGGCAGGGTCAGATCCATCGCCACGTCGACGGCGGCGGTCAGTCGGTAGTCGAGGTTGACGAAGTCCGCCAGCCGGTCGTCGCCGCACCCGAGATGGACGCGCAGTCCGCGTTGCCGTTGCAGATCGGCGAGGCGGCGGGGATTGGCCATGCCGCGCAGCCGTGCACGGACCACGCGATCGATTCGCCGATAGGCGCCGCGAGCTATGCGCATCACCATGCCGTCATCGCGTGGCGGCGGCATTTGCCGCGCCTCTTTTGATGATGTCGTACAGCGCTGCCGAGCGGATCGCGTCGGTCATGTTGGCGAGCACCCATTCCCGTGGACGAAAATCGGATCGGCCAACGAGTGCCGCGCGCAGCACCGGCTCGACGTCGTCGATCGATCGAAACAACCGGCCGGTCGCCGGCGTCAGATACGGCGCGGACGAGCGCGCCTGGAAGTGGTGGCCGCGCCACACCGCCGGCCCCTGCGGATCCCACACCACCGTCGGCACGTTCATCGACCATGCCTCCGCCAGCGCCAGCCCTTGCGTCTCGAACGTGCTCAGGAACACACCCATCACGGCTTCATCGAGCAGCCGGCGGTAGTCTTCGGACGTGAAGATCTCGTGATCGCCGTGCAGCGATCGCACACGGCGCGGCTCCAGGCCGCACGCGCGCACCACCTGCTCCACCTGCTCACAGAACGCCTCGTCGCCGCTTTTCCAGTACACCACGGCGATGTTCGTCCGTTCGCGCGCGCTCGGCTTCCACAGATCCGCGTCGACGCCGCACGGGCAGGCCACGCTCTTGGCGACCACCTCTGGCGCATCGCGGACCAGATCGAGCGCCCACTCGTGCGCGACGATCAGCCGATCGATCTCCGGCAGCCGCAGGACGCCGTCGCACTCGTCCAGGAAGAGCGCGTTGACCGGGCCCGCAACAAGGTAATCAATCTTCCCTCGCCGTTTCAACCTCGCCGCCTGCCGCAGCCCTTCGTTGGCCGGGGCGTAGACGACGCGCGCCAGTTCGCTCAACTGCCGCGGGTTGAAGTTGAAGTCGGCGTCAATGGTCCGCAGGCCCTCGACGACGCTGCGGACCAGCGCGTAGTGCCCGGGATAGGTCGACATTTTCGGCAGCGCGGCGCCCGGCTTGATCAACGGGCGAAGACGCCGCCTCGCGTCCTGATACAGACGGCGGGCCGGTGTTGGCAGCTGTGACGTGAGGACGGTGAGAAAGGGGCGCGCCATGTCACATCGGCAGCCGGCGTCGCGCCGCGTGGTACACGCGCCGGCCGAAGCGCTGCGCGCGGGCAGGCCACGACGGCACGTACGATC
>JANYHS010000253.1 GCA_025358945.1 Acidobacteriota bacterium | reverse complement strand
ATTCTCTCGGCATCGTGCGGCCGCGGCGCGGACGGCACGCCTTCTCTGACCGCACAACCAGCCGCAGTCACTCCAGTGGCGCAGATGGGATCGGCCATCCCGCACGGCGATCACAATCCGCGCTACGGCGGCCTCGTGCTGATGAACGGCGAGCTGCATTTCGAGGTGGTCCTGAACCGCGACGGCACCTGTCACGTGTACTTCAGCGACGCGACCCGCGGCGAGTTGCCTGCGGCGACGGCGTCAGGGGTCATCGTGACGATCACCCAGAAGGGTCAGGAGCCAGACGCGATCGCGATGCACATCGACGACAGCGGCGAGAGTTGGGTCGGTCGCGGTCACTCGGTCAGCGATCCGGCCGCGACCGCGCGTGTGGCGTACACCGCGTACGCCAAGCCATACTTCATCGATGTGCCGTTTCCGCGCGAGAAATTTCCGCGAGAGAAGTAGCGCAGGACTTCAGTCCTGCGATTGGCGCGCCGCAACGCTCAGGCATTGCGCCACAGTCGGTCTCCTGCTGCTGACCTGCGCGTGCGGGCGCGCGTCGCGATCCCCGCTCGATGACGCCGCGGACCGCTACGTTCGCCTGGCGGTGGCGCTCGGGGAGCGCGATCCTGACTCGCTGGATTTTTACAGTGGCCCCGCCGAACGCGTCGCCGACATCCGCAAGAATCCTCCGCCACTGACCCAGATCACGCGTGACGCGGATGCGCTATCGGCCGAAGTGTCACGCATCGCGCCTGATACTGCGGCGGACACCGCTCGTGCGAATGCGCTGGTGGCCGATCTGTCCGCGATCTCGGCACGAGTCAGCCTGCTGACTGGGACGCCGCAGACGTACAACGAAGAGAGCGTGGCATTCTTCGGCATCGCGCCAGCGCCGCTCGACGAACGACGGATGAACGGCATTCGATCACGGATCGCGGGCATCGTCGGAGGAGAGGGCTCTCTCGTCCATCGCTACGCGGCGTTCGTGGAACGCTTCGTCATTCCAGCGGATCGTCTTCCCGCGGTGATGAACGCGGCGCTCGAGGAGTGCAGGAGCCGGACGCTGGCGCATCTTGCGCTGCCGCCTGGCGAAGCGGTCACGATCGAGTTCGTGCGTGGCAAGCCGTGGAGCGCGTTCTCCCGTTACCTCGGCAACGCGCGCAGTCGGATCCAGATCAACACGGACTTCCGGTTCACGGTCGATCAGGCACTGCAGATCGCGTGTCACGAGGGATATCCCGGTCATCACGCGCGCAACACACTGATGACGTCGGTCCCTGTGGCGCAAGGCGCGCAAGTGGCGCAAGGCTTCAGCCTTGCGGTCGAGCGATTAGTCCAACTGATGTTCTCGCCGGAGGCGCTCGTGTCTGAGGCTTCCGCGATGCTGGCGGCTGACGTCGCGTTTGCGCCGGACGATCGGATCCGCGTCGAGCGCGATCGTCTATTCCCGCTCGCGGGCCTTGACCCTGCCGGCGCGGAGCCACATATCGCGATCGAACGGCTGGTGGGCGAACTGCAGTCCGTGCAGGCCGACGTGGCGCGGCGATACATCGACGGCGAGCTTGAATTTTCGCGAGCCGTCACCGCACTCGAACAGCAGGCCCTGGTCCCGTACGCCGAAGCGATGCTCAAGTACGTGAACGAGTATCGCAGTTACGTCACGACCTACACGACCGGGAGAGACGCGTTTGCCGCGCGTCTGGCGGCCTGTTCGAGCGCAAGCGCGCCCGAACAGGCTCGATGGCAATGCTTCAAACGTCTGATGCGGGACGCTACGGCTACGGCTTCGGCGCGACGTCGCCCTTAGTTGCGCGCTTCTTGAAGCGCCATCCCTGCGCCGTCTTCACGAGTTCATCCGAGTAGTTTGCCGACGTCGCGATGCTCGCCGGCTTGGTCGCGAAGTCCACCAGCACCAGGTAGACCTGACCAGTGGCGCCGGTCGCCGTCGGCAGGATCATCAAGTTAGTGTTCCAGTGCTTCACGTGCGAGCCGAGGCCGGCGTGAAACGTGTCCGCGAACTTCACGATCGCATCGTGGCCGACGTTGTTGTTGAACACGCCGTCCGGAGTGAACGTCGCGGCGTACCCTTCGGAATCGCCCGAGTCGAGCGCCCAGTTGTACTTGGTGTAGAGCTGCTGAATCTCGACCAGGTCGTCGGTGGTCAGCTTGCCGGCAGGCTTCTGCGCCGAAAGCAGCGCACCGCCGAAGCAGACCGCGAGACCTACGAGCGCGCACAGTTTCTTAGCCATTGAGTTTCCTCTCATTGATGTTGTCTCTGCGTGTTCCGCGATTTCTGCGTTGATCGTCGTCCGGTCTACGGCTTGGGCGGCGCCGCGAACGGCCCGACTTCAGGCTTCCCCTGCGTGTTCGCCAGCGCGCCCAGTTCCGCGGCCACACCGCGCGCAATCGCCGCGGTCTCGCTGCCGGCCTGGAAGCACGTGAAGTCCGGGCGGTCGCGCCACGCGAAGGGACCGCACAGCCGCTTCCCGGCCTTGATCGCCGCATCGTGCACGATGTTGATCGCGCGCTCGTAATCGGGTGTGCCCTGACGGAAACCTGAGAAGTTGCCGAGGTCACCACTGGCGGCAAACACCGCGGTGACGCCAGGCACCTTCGCGATTTCGTCGGCGTCCTTCAGCCCGTCGAGTGTCTCGATCATTTCGATCAGCACGACATTGTCGTTGATCGTGTTGCGATACCCGCCGGGCACGTTACCCCACATGGCCGGCTCGAACGCCTGACCGCCGCCGTTGCTGCGGCGGCCGAGCGGCGGGAAGTAGGTCCAGTTGCGCGCTTCAATCGCCTCCGCTGTCGAGTCGATCGTCGGCACCACGATCACCAGCGCTCCAGCGTCCATCGCGTGCTGAATCTCGCGCTCGTCGGTGTACGCCACACGGACGCCAGGCACCGCTTTTGCGTTCGGGCACGCGCGCCACATCCGCGCCACGGCCTGCCAGTCGCGCGAGTCGTGCTGCATCTCGGTCCAGATGAAGTCGTAGCCGGCGTTGGCCATCGCGCAGTAGGTTTCCGGATCGGTGCCGCTGAATACCGTGCCACCGGTCACCTTGCCGCCGGCCATCATCTTGAGCTTCACCGGATTCCAGATTTTCGCACCCGCCGGAGGGTTGAACGCGCCACCGTATTTCCACGTCGCAGGATCGAACGGGCCCTGATTGATCGCGCCCGCGGGCGCCGTCATCTTCGCGCCGCTGTCCTTGCCGGCCGGCGCCGCGAGTGGAAACTGCGTGGCGCCAGGCGCCGCGTTGTTGGCATATGGGTCAGCGCTCGGAGCCGGCGTCTGCGGCGCCGGTGTCTGCCCCGCGACCGCCACGATACCGAGAGCCGCACACAGAATCGACGCGATCAGCAGGTTCCTCACAGCCATCCTCCAGGCTCAACGTGGCGCAAGGCTCGAGCCTTGCGGGTTCACGATCGCGGCGGCGTCGCAAGGTAACTAGCTCTTGCGCGCGCGCCGTCAGTCCGTCTTTCGGCGGCCTTTTCAACCAGACCGAAGTTCCCGCGCATGCTCGTGCTCCGGTCCAGCGCTCACTTCGCCCTGGCCAGGTCGTGAACCACTTCGTAGTTGTACCGCACGAAACGATACAACTCGGTCTCGAGGAGCCGCTCCTGATCGCTGTGCATGCCGAAGCCCTTCGGGCCGTCCTCGGCGTCGATCGCCGCGCCGATACCGAAGCACTGCACACCGCGCGCGCGCAGTTGCGCCATATCCGTCGCACCCGTGCTCATCGTCGGCAGCGTGATCGTGTTGTAGACGCGCGTCGCGGCGGCCGCGAGCGCTTTGTACGGCTCGGAGTCCAGCCGCGCATCGACCACTGACGCCGGTTTGGTGTTCTGCGCGGTGAAGCGAACGTCGACCGCCGGATCGTTGACGATCTTCTTCACCTGTTCGAGGAACCTGATCGGATCCTCGTCGGGCAGTGCGCGAACATCGAGCGTTGCCTTCGCTTCTGACGGGATCACGTTCGAGCGGTAGCCGCCGGCGAAAATGTTGGGCGACACCGATGTCCGCAGCATCGACGAGTGCAGCGGTTCATTCTCGAACAGCCACTCGTCCGCCGCGGCACGAAGCTTCGGATCGGTGGACAGCACATCGCGGTAGTGCTTCGCGACATCCGGCGGCGAGATCGACGCGAGGCCGCGGAAATAGGTGCCGGTCGTCTCGTTGAAACGAATCTCCGGCCGCCATTGCCCAACCTTGGCAACGGCACCGGCGAGATGCACGATCGCGTTCGACTTGAGCGGGATCGAGCCGTGACCGGAGATGCCGTGCGCCACCAGCTCGATGCCGCGCGGAATCTTCTCCAGCGTTTCGACGGTTGTGTACTTCGCCACGCCGCCAATGCGGACGGCGCCGCCGCCTTCGGCGAGGCAGTACTCGGCCTCGATCTCCGGGTAATGCTGATTCACCATGAATTGCATGCCGAAGTTCGAGTTGCCTTCCTCGCCGGCTTCGGACAGGAAGATGACGTCACGATCCAGCGGCACGTTCAGCCGCTTCAGCAGCAGCATCGTCATCAACCCGCCGGTGAGGTTGTCCTTGTCGTCCACCGTGCCGCGGGCATACACGTAGCCGCCGTCGCGTGTCGCGCCGAACGCGGGAAACGTCCACTTCGCATCGTCCACGGTGACGACGTCGCTGTGGCCCATGATCAGGATCGGCCGCTTCTTGCCGTTGCCCTTCAGCCGCGCGACGATGTTCGACCGGTTTGCGTCGAGGGCGAAGATCTGCGCGGGGATGCCGGCCTTGTTGAAAACGCCCTTGAGGTACTCGGCGACCAGATGCTCGTTGCCCGGCGGGCTGCGCGTGTCGAGCCGCAGCACCGCCTGAAACTGCTGCATCATCTCCGGCTCGAGCGCCTTCCAGTCAGGCTGCCTGCCCTGAGCCGGGTCGAAGGGCGATGGTGTTTGCGCGAGAACACCCGTGAGCGCGAGCGAAGCAAGCGCGACGGCCAGCCCTAAGCCCTTAGCCCTCAACCCTGCTCTGATCACTGTGCCCCCTGCTGCGAAAACCGCGTCCGAATATACTCACGGGCGCTGTCGACCGGGAGTTTGACAGAGCCGGGCCCGCTGCGCACGAAGAAGTCTCCGTCCGGACCCGCCTCCATCCCCTTCCACGTCAGAAAGACGGGTTCGGGACTGCGCTGGCAGCTCACCACGCAAACAGTCTTGCCCTGGACGATTTGTGTCTTTGGGTCAATGCATGTGCCCGCCCGGTCGCCAAGACCATTGCGGACCACCTGCGCAAGGTGGCGCATGAATTTGTCGTCGCTTTCAAGTTGATCGCGTTCGATGCCTATCAGTGCACCATCATCGGCAACTCCGAGCAGCAGGTCCCCGCCTTCCGTATTGAGAAACGCGGCGATGGCCTTGAGCGCTGCGTGGGTGACAAACCTATCGTCCTGTTTGTCCTCCTTCAGATTCCAACGCAGCGTGGACTTGAACTCCAGCGTCTTCGACTCACCGCGCTTGATCAGCTCCTCGGCTTGACGATGGGACCGCACATACTGATCGAAGAGCATGTTCTTGATGACCTCGCCGAAGGCCCGGTCGTCGGTGATGCGCTTGTAAAGATCGAAGTTGGAATCGACGATCTCCTGGATCACGTGTTCGACCTTTTGATCGAACGTCAGGCGAACGTTTTCGCGAGTGTTGACCCGCGCGCTGGCATCGAGTGCAACGTCGGCATCCAGCCGTTCCATCATCTGGCCGAGGGTCACGCGATGTTCGAGTCCGAGGTTCAGTCCAAAACGCTCGTTGAGTTCAGCGATGATGCGCGACAGCGCCTCCATCTCCTCCGCGGTGGAACCATGGGCGTCCTTCGTACCGACCGGATCGAGTACGCCTGGACGGCGCTCGAGCGCAATCTTGCCGCCACTTGTCTGCTGGATGCGATACGACTCCATGTCGATGTTCTGCTGCACTTCGCGCGGCAGCTCGGCCCCCTTCACCGTAAGCCGTCGCCGGAGGTACCGCGCAAACGAGTAGAGCTTCTCGAGCTCGGAGTCGGTGAAGGTCAGCACTTGCGACAGAAACGCGTACAACCGCACGTAGTCCGCGAGCTGGCCGCGGAAGTCGACCTGTTCCTGCTGGGGCATCTCTTCCGCCCGCGTCTTTGCGGGCGCAAGGGCGGCGTAGATCTGATCCTGCGTGGACTTCGGGGTGAAGTAGACCTTCGCGAAGCGGTCGATATCTGCCTGCGCATAGACCGGGAATGCGGCGAGCCGGCCCTGGACTTCATAGAGCAGGTTTGGATCGGTGGCTTCGGAGAGAAGCGTCGTCTCGTAGTACGGCTCGAACGCTTTCTGGATCTCCGCCGCCTCGTTGGCGAAATCGAGCACCAGCGTCGCCTTCTTGTCTGGAGGAAGTGTTCGATTGAGCCGCGACAAGGTTTGCACCGCGTTCACGCCGCCAAGCTTCTTGTCGACGTACATCGTGTGCAAGAGCGGCTGATCAAAGCCCGTCTGGAACTTGTTGGCGACGATCAGGAAGCGGTTTTCCTGCCGTTCGAAAGTCTTGGCGGTCTGCGCCTCCGCAACGCCGTTCATTCCAGCCTCGGTAAACGACTTGCCGCCGTCATCGACCCTTACCTGAGAAGGCGACGAGGGCTTTGAATGGGAGTGCGTGATCGTCGAGGTACTTGTCCACGGCCCGCTTGTAGCGCACAGCATGCAAGCGCGAACGCGTGACGATCATTGCCTTCGCCCGGCCCGCGATCTCGCCCTGGACCTGCGCGGCGAAGTGTTCGACCATGATGCGAACCTTCTCGGCAATCGCGTGCGCACTGAGCTCCACGAACGACTTCAGCAGATATTCGGCCTTCTTCTTGTCGTACCGCGGGTCGCTCTCGATTTTCTTGAGCAGGCGCCAGTAAGCCGCGTAAGTGGTGTAGTTGGCCAGGACGTCGAGGATGAACCGCTCCTCGATCGCCTGACGCATGCTGTACAGGTGAAAGGGTTCGAACTTGCCGTCGGCGCCTTTCGTGCCAAACAGCTCCAACGTCTTGGGCTTGGGCGTGGCAGTGAATGCGAACAGGCTGGTGTTACTCGGCCACCTGCGCGCGGCAGCCTGCTCGTTAATCAGATCCTCTTCGTCGGGTTCGCCTTGCTCATCCTCCGCCTCTGCTGCCTCGAGGCTCGCGGCCTTCATCACCCTCCGAATGGACTGCGTGCTTTCTCCGGACTGCGACGAATGGGCCTCGTCCACAATCACGGCGAAGCGCTTGCCTGGCAGCTCGCCAATGTCTTTCGCGATAACGGGGAACTTCTGGAGTGTGGTAACGATGATTGTCTTGCCGGACTCGAGGGCTTCCTTCAACTGCCGCGATGTCTGATCGATGTTTTCGACAACCCCGAGCGTCTGCTCGAACTGGCGCATGGTGGTCTGGAGTTGGCGGTCGAGAATCCGCCGATCCGTGATCACCACAATCGAGTCGAACACACGACGGTCCCTGAGATCATGAAGGGTTGCAAGCTGATGAGCGAGCCAGGCAATGGTGAAGCTCTTGCCGCTGCCAGCTGAGTGTTGGATCAGGTAGCGCTGCCCGGCTCCCATCGAACGGGCGTGCGTCACCAGTTTTCGAACGGCGTCGAGTTGCTGGTAACGCGGGAAGATCAGGAAGCGCTTGCCGGTCTTGTGGCCCTTATCGTCTTCCTCCTCAACCTCGTGAATGAACTGGCGGATCAGGTCGAGTACGCTGTCGCGCGCCCAGGTTTCGTCCCACAGATAGCCGGTCGAGTAGCCCTTGCGCGTGGGCGGGACGGGTGGGTTGCCGGCGCCGCGAAACTTACCCTGATTGAAAGGCAGGAACCGCGTCTTCGCTCCAGCCAGGTGGGTCGTCACGTACACGAGATCCGGGTCTACGGCGAAGTGCGCGAGGCAGCGACCGTACGCGAAGAGAGGCTCGCGCGGATCGCGGTCGGTCCTGTACTGCCTGATGGCATCCTCGACGTCCTGACCGTTGAGCGGGTTCTTCAATTCCGCGGTAAAGATCGGGATGCCGTTCAGAAACAAGCCAATGTCGAGACTCTGCTCACTTTTCTCGCTGTAGCGGAACTGGCGGACGACGCCAAAAATATTTGCGGCGTGGAGGCGCTGGGTTTCTTCGTTCAGCCCGCTGGCGGGACGGAAATAGGCGAGCCTGAACTTGCAGCCTGAGTCCTTGACGCCATTGCGGAGCACATCGAGGGCGCCGCGCCGTTCGATCTCGGTGGCGAGACGCTTGAGGAATTGATCCTTCACCGCCGCGCCATGATGCTGCGCGAGTTTCTGCCACTCCTTCGGCTGGGTGGCGAGAACGAAGTCCAGCACGTCGCGCGGCAGGAGACAGAGGAGACGGTCGTAAGCCTCCGGGGTGCGCTTGTGATACCCGCCAGGCGGCGTGCTTCCGTAAGGCGGCGAGACCTCGCGGACGGCATTCTCATCGCTCGCGCAGGCGTCCGGGCCGAATTCGAGCAGTGCGCACTCGATGGCGTCCTCGAATGCGCGCTCAGAGATTTCTGGGCTCATGCGCCCTCCCGCACGTCGATCTTGCCCGTCACGGCGGCGGAGATCAGGGCTGTGCGAAGTTGCCTGATCTGATCGATCGCTTGACGAATCTTTGCTTCGAGCGCGTCGATCCGTGCCGTTGCTTGGTCAAGAAAGGCGGCGATGGCGCGCTGCTCGTTTGCAGGGGGAACGGCGATCAGAATCCAGCGCAAGAACTCACACGTCAACGCCGCCCGTGTACTTCCAGCACCACTGCTCTCGGAGCGCAACCAGAGATACCGCGACTCGAGATACCGCCTCAAGTAACCTGCCTGAAGTCTCGACCCGCGTGGTGTGATGTACACGAGGTGCTGGCTAATCGCGGACTCAATTTCCAGTAACGCCGTGCGGCCACGCGTCTGCCCCTCTCCAGTAATCGCGATCAGGACACTGCCCGGGCAGACCTTCGGCAAGTGGCACTCACGCAAAGCCGTAGCCGTTACGAACTCGTCGGCGCTCGTGATGATCTCGTCGTTGATCTTCGCACTCGTCAGCCAGGGGTACGCACCATCCACCCAGTACGCGGCGTTGTCTCGGCTTGGTGTTGACCCATTTCCAACATCCGCGAGCCTACCCATGCGAATGGCGGCCCAGTGCGCGGGAATCTCTCCGAGCCACTCGACGCCGGACTCCTTCATCGCAACGCTCGGATCGAGCCCCTTCGTGACCGCATTTGTTATGAGAGACGTGCGCTGTTCATGGAGCAGTTCGATCAGCCGCTCCTTCTTCGCGACGAGCGCATCGATCTTCGCTGTTTCGCGATCGAGAAACGCCGCGATAACACTTTGCTCCTCGACTTCTGGGAAAGCCGCAGGCTCAGTCAGGTAGCTCGCGCTGTCAAGATTCTGGATCCCGGTATTCTGTTTAATCGACCGTGTGTTGATTCGCACGGCATAGAGTTCTGCGTGAAGGTAGGTCAGGAACCGTGGGGAGAAGCCGTTCGCTACGGGCATGCGTGCGATGAAGTTCGAGCACACGGCTGAAGTCTGACCCTCGTAGAGAACCACTGTGCCAACTGGCTGGTTCTCTCCACCGCCCGATTTCTC
>JANYHS010000194.1 GCA_025358945.1 Acidobacteriota bacterium | reverse complement strand
TGACGACGGCAGCAGGACCGGCTTGGCTTCGCGAGCCCAACCCTCTTCCCAGGTCGGGCGCGCCTGCTTGCGGGCGCCAGTCCGCAGGCGCTCCAGAGCCTTTTGATCGGCAGGGAACGTCTCGAACAGATCGAAGAGGATGTCGGCAAGCTGACGGCCATTCGAAAACAGCAGGCCGTTGTCGCCGTGGCGGACACGTTCGGCGAGGCACGCGCCGTAGTCCAGCGCGCAGACGGGTACACCGGCACCGAAGAGATCGGCGATCTTCATCGGGATGTCGAGCCCGGACGATGAGCGATGCAGGCAGAGACCGAGATCCGCGCTGCCGACCACGCGCGGGTAATCCTCGGGCTCGAGGAATCGGGCGCGCAGCTGAATCCGCCGCGCGGGCAGCCCGGCAAAACGCCGCTCGAATTCAGCACGCCGCGCGCCGTCGCCGGTGACGAGGATCACGAGCTCCGGAAACCGCCGCGCGCTATTGCCAGCTTCCCATCCGCGGATTCGCTCTTCGAGCCGCATCACCGTGTCGATGACGACGTCGAAGTCTTCGTCTTCGGTCCAGCTCGTGGGGCAGACGATGAACCCGACCGTGCTGGCCCGAATGCCGAGCCGCGCGAACAACGCCTGGCGGAAGCGCTCGCGGTCTCTGCGATCGACAGGCACGAACGCCGACGCCGGACGATCGTACAACACCTGCGCGTGCTTCACCCCGAAGCGGCTCTCGAGAAACGCCGCGAGTCCGCGTGACACGCACAGGTTGGCATCCACCCGCCGGGCATCGCGGCGCTCGAACCAACGCGCGAGCCGCACCGCCGGATGCCATTGACCGAGACGCAGTTGGAGCAACGTGTAACCCAGATTGTGCCAGTCGATCACGAACCGGACGCCGCGACGGCGGAGCGAAAACCAGGTGACCACGAGCGTCGGAAACGCCGGCGGATTCTGCACCAGCACCAGATTCGGACGCGGCAGGGTGCGCAGCGTACGCCACAGCCGGTAGCTGATGCGCATGGCGTCGAACAGACCAGCAGCCGCGTACGTGGATCCGGTCAGCTCGCCGCGGATCTTCAGCCGGGGCGTCGCAATCCGATGAACGGTGATCCGGGGCTCGTCGGTGATCTCGCGCGGCAGCGGTGTGCCTTCGAGACCGACGAGGTCAACGTCCACCCCGTTGGCCGCCAGCGCGTGCGCGTGGTACCGCATGCGGGCGCTGCGTCCCAGGTCTCCGAGGCAGACGACGGCGGCTCTCATTGAGGCAGACAACAAAGGGATCGATATTCGGGAGTGGAAATATTCTACTTGCGATGGGCGTCGGCCCAAAATCGCGCCAGCAGGTTCGCGGCGACGCGGCGGCGATACTCGGACGTGGACCGGATGTCGTCGATCGGCGCGATCTCCTCCAGCAGCGTTCGCTGCGCGTCTCCGATCGTCGCACCGCCGGCCAGCGCCGCCTCAGTGCGCGTGGCGCGAACGACCGTTGGAGCGACGCTGCCGAGCGCTACCCGCACAGACCCCGCCCTCCCGGCAGGCGCCACTCCTGCGATGACGACCTTGGAAATCGCCTGCGCCGCCCGCGTCCCGACTTTCCTGAACCATTGCCGCCCGTGGATCGCCGGAATCTCGAAGCCGACGATCAACTCGTCCAGGCGGCGGACCGATTGACGGTAGCCGGTGTAAAAGGTCGTGAACGGCACCCGCCGCGTCTCGGCCGCGCTTCGCAGCACGACCACCGCGTCAGCCGCAGCCAGCACCGGCAGCGTGTCGCCGGCCGGCGACGCGTTCGCCACATTGCCGCCAAGCGTCCCGCGATTCTGGATCTGCACGCCGCCCACTTCGCGCGCCGCCGCGGCCAGCATCGGAATCCGCTTCTGGACGAGTGGCGACCGGATGAGGTCCGTGTGCGTCGCCAGGGCGCCAATCGAGAGCACGTCCCCTCGGACGCTGATGTCCTTCAGGCCGGCGAGACCCCACAGATTCAGGAAGCGCGTGCCCTTCAGCGTCCCGAAGTTCAGCGAGACGTAGAGATCCGTGCACCCCGCCAGCGGCACAAGCGGCCCTTCGTCGCGCAACATCTTCAACGCGTCGGTCAGCGACCGGGGCTGAAGCAGCGTCCGATGTGACAGGGATCCAATCATCAGAAAAAACCGCGAGCGCGACTTGACGTCCAGAAGGAACCGCGGAGACCGCCAAGACCGCAGAGTTGGGTGCTTACTCCGGAAACTCGTTTACCTTCCGCACGATCCCTTGCCCGCTCAGGTTTCGAACGTTGAAGTTCACGAGCAGGCCGAGGTGCAGGCCGGAGATTTTCAAGTACGAGATCAACTGGGCCTCGTGAACACGCTCCATTCTCGTAACGGCCTTGACCTCCACAACGATCGAATTCTCGACGACGAGGTCCATACGGTAGGCGCACGCAAGCTTCACGTTTCCATACACGAGCGGAAGCGGCTTCTGGCGTTCGAAGCGGAGCCCAAGCTTCTCCAATTCGTGGCAAAGACACTCTTCGTACGGGGCCTCGAGAAGCCCCGGGCCGAGAGCTCGGTGTACGACGATTGCTGCTCCAATGATCTTTTCTGACAGACCGTTCAACCGCCTCGCTTGTGAGTGCATTTTGCCTGGCACTGCAAGTCAGCGGCCCGACGGCGATATTGCGGTTTCCGGGTTGTTCTTCGACGGTCATCTCGTGACGCCAGCTCTGGTACGCGGTTTCTTCGTACGTGAACCCGAACGTGCTTCGCGGTCTTTGCGGTCTCCGCGGTTTCTTCTGGCCGTCGAAGTGACCGCGTCGATGGATCGATAGATCGCAGAGTAGCCAGTGCAGCGGCAGAGATTCCCCGCCAGGCCGACCTTCATCTGATCGAGCGTCGGCTTCTTCCCGAGCGCGACCGCCGCCAGGATCATCCCCGGCGTGCAGATGCCGCACTGCGCGCCGCCATGTTCGACAAACGCGTGCTGCAGCGGATGACGCCCGCGCAGCCCTTCGATCGTCGTCACGCGCGCGCCGTTGATCTGCGCGATAGGAACCAGGCAGGAGTTGACCGGCGCGCCGTCCACCAGCACGGTGCAGGCGCCGCACTCCCCTTCGCCGCACCCTTCCTTGGTGCCGGTCAGCGCGCAGTCTTCTCGCAACACGTCGAGGAGACGTTTGAGGGGATGCGCATCGATGCGACGGAACGTGCCGTTCAGGGTGAATCGCATGTCACACAGATGGAACCGCGGAGCGCGTGCTCCGCGGTAACACAACAGCCGTCATGATCCGTTCTGGCGTGGCTGGAATGGCCCGAAGATCGAACCCCGCGTGCCGCAGCGCGTTGATCACCGCCGGCGCGGGACCGTCGATCGGCATCTCGCCCACACCTTTCGCACCGAAGGGCCCGTGTTGGTATGGGCTCTCCAGCATCACGACCTTCATCGGCGGCGTGTCGAGCGTGGTGGGAATGATGTAATTCGTCAGCGACGCGTTGGCCATGTGGCCGTCGCGCATGACCACCTCCTCGAGCAGCGCCCAGCCCAGCCCCTGCGCGCTGCCGCCTTCAATCTGCCCGGTTGCGAACATCGGATGAATCGCCTTACCGATCTCGTGGACCGTGAGAAACGCGATCAGTCTCACTTCCCACGTGTCGCGATCCACTTCCAGTTCGACGATGTCGCAGCCCCAGCCGTAGCTGCCGTACGCATCACCCTGATAGCTGTTGTCGTCCCACGACATCTCACCGGGGCGCTCGTACTCTTTCGTGATCACCAGCGGGCCGTGCTTGCGCAGATACGCGCGCGGCGTCAGTCGCCCGAGCCGCTCGCGCATCTCTGCCGCGCAGCGCTGCAGAATGCGCCCGACGACCATGCACGTTCGCGACGCCACCGTCGGTCCGCTGTCGGGAACGATGCCCGTGTCGGCGGCGTTCACGTCGATACCGTCGTAGGGCACGCCCAGCGTATCCGCCACAATCTGCGCGAGCATCGTCCGCGTCCCCTGGCCGATTTCGGTGCTCGCGACGAGGATCCTGGCGCCGCGCTCGGTGAGCACCAGCGAGGCTTTCGACGCGAGCTTGACCTCGCCGCCGCCGGTGAACCCGGAGCCGTGGAAAAAGAGCGACAGCCCGATGCCGCGATTCGTTTTGGCCAGCGCGCGACGGCGGCGCTTGAAATCGGTACGCTTCACCGCTTCGCGCAGCACCGGCAGCGCACTGCAGTCCTTGCCCAGGCGCTGTCCCGTCGCGGTCGTGTCGCCCGGCCGAAGCGCGTTGATCTCACGCAGGCGGACCGGATCGAGTCCGAGCTGCTCGGCGATGCGATCCATGTGCACTTCGGTGGCGAACTGCGTCTGCGGCGCACCGAACCCCCGGAACGCACCGTTAGGCGGCGTGTTCGTCATCGTCGCGCGCCCGCGGATGCGGATGTGATCGCACCGATAGGGTCCACTGGCGTGAATGACGCCACGCGACAGGACCACCGC
>JANYHS010000153.1 GCA_025358945.1 Acidobacteriota bacterium | reverse complement strand
GTGATGGAAGGGCTCAATCTCTGGTATGGCCGCTGGCTGTTCGCCATGCTCGGTCCCATTGCGATGGGTATCTGGCTGGGCATCGACGAGCTGTGGAAGACGATCCGCCGCAGGCCGCACCTGACGTCGGCCGTTGTCGCCTTCGGTGCCGTGGCCGCCGGCGCGTGGTGGCTCAGCGGGGCCGGCGATGCGTTTCGCGCTGGTGTGGGCAGCCACTACGGCGATCGCGTACGGCTGCTGGCGACGGTGCGCGACATGGTGATCGCGCTCGCCCTGTGTGCCGCGGTCATTGAGTTGTGGTCGCGCCTTCCGGTTCCCGGTGGACGCATTTGGATGTCGCCCGGTGTTCTGACTCTTGGGGTCGCCGGCGCTCTGAATCTGACGCTGCTGCTGACGTTTGTCCGTCCGTTATACGCGCCGATGTCCGCGACCGACTATGCCGCGTCGATCACCAGCGCTGTGGCGGATGACGATCTGGAGCGCGCGGCGAAGCTGTACGGCACTGCCGTGAATTCGTATCCCAGATCAGCGGAATTAACCGGGCTGGCCGATCGTACGCCGCGCGTGCTGCTGGGCGGAACGCCTGATGAAGTGTTCGAGCGCTTGCAGAATCGCATCGCTCAGGGCAAGGGGGTGGCGGATCGCGATCTGCTGACGGCGCTCGCCGAGATCCTGCCGTCCGTGGATTGGTTGCGCTCGCCTGAGCTGCACACGGCGGTCGCCGACGCCGCACGTCACCCCGGCCTCGAGGAACCCGCGACGTTAGCGCGCGTGCTCCTCGACGGGCGCGCCGCCGATCGCGGCGCCGTCCGCGAGGTCGTCGAGGCCGGCCACGGCATGCTGTTCGGCAAGGCGCTTCGCCACGGCGAGTTGATTTTAGAAGGCAGCACGAAGTGGACGCGGGCGGGAGGCACGGAAGTCACGGTCTACTTCCGCCCGGAGACCAGCTGGAACAGCCGGCGCGTCTGGTTGCACGCCTATCCTCTCGGTACTCACACCTATCTCGACATCGCCCCCGTCGGCGGCCGCCCGCGCATCGTGCCGGACGAACTCGCGTGGACGACGTTCCGGCTGGCGCCGGGCGCATTCGAGTTGTTCTTCGGCGTGTCGGTCGGCAACGATCTCGGGCCAGGCGAGTTGCTCGGCACGGTTCAATAGTTCCTCGCGTTCATACACCTACACGGAGACCCAGATGATCATCGATGTCCTGAAGGAGACGATGCGCCCCTCGTCAATCAGGTGCCTGTTGTTTCTGATCACGCCGGGCGTGCTGCTGATGTACGTCAGGCCGCTTGCGGCGTGGGGCCGGCGGTGGGTGGGCGCGGTCGTCATCTTTTACTGGGTCCTCAGCTGCCCGCTCACCGTGGACCTGTTGGTCCGCACGCTGAGCATCGGCTATGCCCCACAGGCGTCGGCCGACTCGGTGAGATCGGCAAAGGCGGTCGTGATGCTCGGATCGGGCTCGATGAACCTGCGCGCCGGCGGGCAGCGACTGTCGTTGGTCAGCGTCGCCAGCGGGCTTCGCGCGCTCGAGACCGCGCGTTTGTACAAGATGATGGATCGGCCGCTGGTGATTCCCTCAGGCGGCGTGACGGAACGGGATCCCGCAGCTGCGCCCGAGAGCGACGCCTACGAATCTGCCTTGCAGGCGCTGGGGGTGCCCGCGGATCGCATTGTTGCGGAGTCGCGATCGAAGAACACCCATGATGAGGCGCTGGTGATCAAGGAGATGCTTCGCGAGCGAGGGATCACCGACTTCGTGCTCGTCACCTCGGCGCTCCACATGCGCCGATCGATGCACGCGTTTGAAGCGCAGGGGATGCATCCGATTCCGGCGATCTCGCCGCTCTACGGCGATCGCCGCGAGCAGCCGTTTTCCCTGCTGCCGAGCGAATCGGCGCTCTACACCGGAGACCAGGCCGTCTACGAATGGATTGCGCGCGCCTACTACTGGGCGAAGGGATGGCTCTAGTCTGATGTCCACATCGCTGCATCCGATCGACATCGTCATTCTGGTCGTCTATCTGATGTCGCTCGCCGCCGTCGGCGTCTACTTCTCGCGCCGCCAGGCTACGCTCGACGAATTTTTCATGGCGCGTCAGTCGATGACCTGGCTGCCGGTCGGCCTGTCGCTGATGGCCGCGCTCGACAGCGCGATCGACTACCTGATGCAGCCGTCAGCGACGATTCGCTACGGGCTGATTCTGGTGTTCGGCACCACCTCGTGGTTCGTCCTCTATCCCTGGGTGGCGCGGGTGACGCTGCCGTTCTACCGACGGCTGAATCTGTATACCGCCTACGAGTATCTCGAGGCGCGCTTCGACGTCCGTGTGCGCACGCTGGCGGCCGGGATCTTCATCATCTGGCGCCTGGGCTGGATGGCGACCGCGATTTACGTGCCGTGCCTGGCGATCAGCGCCGCCACCGGCGGCAGCATCCCGCTGGCGCCGATGATTGTCGCGCTCGGTGCGATCGTCACGATGTACACCGCGCTTGGCGGCATCCAGGCCGTCATCTGGAACGACGTGATGCAGTTCTGCGTGCGGTTTGGCGGGCTGGCCGCGGTCATCTGGATCGCGGTGTCGAACGTACCGGGCGGCGTCACCGAGATCTGGCGCGTGGCGGATGCGGCGGGCAAGACCACCCTGATTGCGCCCGTCACCGGCGCTGCCGGCGGCGTGTGGCCGCACATCGTCGCCTTCTTCCAACAGCCGATCAACGTGGTGTCGATCATGTGCTCGCTGCTGGTGGGCCGGATGGCGACCTACGTCGGCGATCAAATCATGGTGCAGCGGCTGCAGACCACAAAGTCGCTGAAGGATGCCCGCAAGGCGTTCATCGTCAATGCGCTGGGTGATGCGATCTGGATGTACGCGCTGTCGTTTGTCGGCCTCGCGATCTTTGCGTATTTCGAACACCGCGTGCTGCCGCCGGATTTTTCGACGGACAAGATCCTGCCGTATTTCATGTCGCTGACGTTTCCGCCGGGCGCCGTCGGGCTGGTGATCGCGTCGATCATGGCCGCCTCGCTGTCGAGCGTCGACTCGGCGATCAACTCGTGTACGTCGGTGGTGGTGGTCGACTTCTACAACCGCCTCGTGCTCGGGCGCCAGACGCGGCAGGGCGCGGCGACCGGCGAGGCGCGCCATCAGGTGATGGTGTCGCGCATTGCGACGGTGGGATTCGGCGTGGCCGGGACGATTCTGGCGGCGAACGTGTCGCGCATCGGCAGCCTGCTGGAAATCGCCAACAAGCTGATCAACGCGTTCACCGGACCGCTGTTCGGGATTTACCTGCTGGCGATGTTCAGCAAGCGCGCCACGAGCGGGCCGGTGCTGGCGGCCGGCATTGCCGGCAGCTTCGTCAGCTACTACGTCGCCTACCAGACTCCGATCGGGTTCATGTGGCCCTCGACGTTCGGCCTGGTGGCGACGCTGGCGGTCGGTTGGTCGCTGACCCTGTTGACGGGCGCGCGAGCCAGCGCCGAGGCGCAGAAGCTGACCTGGAGCGCTGTCGTTAACGCGCCGGTTGATGCGTTGAATCCAGGCGCCAGCCTGGTGACGTGGGAGTAATCGTCGCTCGGCTGCGCTCGGCTAAAGCCTTCACGCTACGGCGCTACTGAGGCTTCGCACAGCCTACTGAGGCTTCGCGGTGCCGGGCGTGCCGGAGGGTCGCACGGCGTTGAGCGCCACCGCGAGCGCCGTCTTGACGACGATCCCCGAGTAGACGAGC
>JANYHS010000145.1 GCA_025358945.1 Acidobacteriota bacterium | reverse complement strand
CCGGTGGATCGTCTATACCGAGACAGACGCAAAGACAGGCGGTGACATCTGGCTGCTGCCGTCCGGCGGGGAAGCGACGGCCGCGAAGCCGATCCCGCTCTTGCGGACGGCCGCAAACGAGAGTCAGGGACAGCTCTCGCCGGACGGGAAGTGGCTGGCGTATACATCGAATGACGGCGGAACGACACAGCACGTGTACCTCCGCGCGTTCAACGGCGGTTCGCCCCTTTCCGACACGAAATGGCAAGTCTCGTTATCGAGCGCGAACGGCCGCGAGCCACGGTGGCGAGCCGACGGCAAGGAACTGTTCTATCTGGAGTCTCTGCCCGGCCGGCCCGTGAGGATCATGTCGGTGGCCATCGCCGCCGGATCGAATCCCGCGGGCACTCCGAAGTCCCTGTTCGAGTTTCGGTCTCTAGGTACGGTCTCGTCGGCAAACGTCTTCACGTACTCGCCATCGGCAGACGGCCAGCGCTTCCTCGTTGATGCGTTCGCGACCGACGTGCAGCCGTCGCTTGAGGTGCTCTCGAACTGGGCCGGCAGCCGTCCGTAAACAGGATCGAGATCCTGAAACCTCAGAGTGGGTTACTCCTGTCTGGTCGCGTAGTGTCGAGTAACGACGAAGCGCTAAGCCTCCCAAAAACAGCTCAGTGGTGGGCGCCCCTGGTGGGCGCACTTCACGTTCACTTGCATAACCACTACGCCAACGCCCAAGACGACGAGGTCGACGGCTCGGCGCTGGCGATCAGACTTTCACGTAGGTGACGCCCCGCTCCTGGACGAGGCCCATGGCCATGACATGCGACGGTACAAGACGCACGCCGGTGTTCAACCCGGCGAGCAACTCAGCACGCACGTCGTCCGCAGACAGCTGTCGCGCCTGCGCAAGTTGCCGAGCGATGCCGCTGAGCGCGATGTTGCACTGCCAGAAGATCGTGCCCCGCGCTTGCAGCGCCCTGACGCCGAGCGTGCTGTCGTCCATGAAGATATTGCGCACGGCTGGCTTCTTCGTGACCGGGTCGATGATCTTGGAGCGTTCGCCAAGCGCGTACTTTTCCCAGAGCCGGTCAGAGGCGTTGACGGGAAAAGCGTGACCCGAAATGCCCACGATCGTCCGGACCTCGGGAAACGCGAGCGTGTAGACGTCGCGGAACCCGTCCAGGTAGTTCCTCGGAAGGCGGAGCGGAGGGGGTTCGGCCGAGGGATCCGCATCGGCGAAATCGAAGACCTGTTTATGTGGCCCCTTCAACTCATCGATCCACCGCAAGTCCCAGTTCGGGGCTGACCCCGCCGGAACCTGCGCCGCCGCCTGAGTGCTGGCTGACTCGATCGCAGTGACGCCTGCGAGGGAGGTCAACACCGATAGAAACGACCGACGGCTCTGCCGGGGGGTGGTCATATAACAGCTTCTCCTTCAACGGCGCACATGGCGCGGGACACCAGATTCCGACCGGTCGCTGTACGCGGGGTCATTGTCGCCGAGTTCCCGGACCGAATCCACGACTCGCTGAATCCGGCCATCTTGACGCGTTGGCCTAATCCCGTCCGTACTCCGTCTCTGCCCATATAATTCAACGGTTTGGCCCTGTCTCCCGGCACGCGCCTCGGCGTCTACGAAGTCACTGCGCAGATCGGCGCTGGCGGGATGGGTCAGGTGTATCGCGCGACCGACACGAAGCTGAAGCGCCAGGTCGCGATCAAGATCCTGCCTCCGTCCGTTGCCGCCGATGCCGATCGGCTCGCGCGGTTTCAGCGCGAAGCGGAAGTGCTCGCGTCGCTGAACCATCCGCACATTGCCGGCATCTACGGGCTCGAAGAGAGCGCAGGCATCACCGCGCTCGTGATGGAGCTGGTCGAGGGCGACGACCTCTCGCAGCGGATCGCCCGCGGTGCGATTCCGGTCGACGAGGCGCTGCCGATCGCAAAGCAGATCGCCGAGGCGCTCGAAGCCGCACACGAGCAAGGCATCATTCACCGCGATCTCAAGCCGGCGAACATCAAGGTCCGGCCCGACGGCACGGTGAAGGTGCTCGACTTCGGGCTGGCCAAAGCGATGGACGTTGGGTCGGGCGGGTCAAGTGGGGCAGGTGGGCCCGGGGGGTTGTCGATGTCCCCGACGATGATGTCGCCGGCGCAGATGTCCGGCATCGGCGTGATTCTCGGGACGGCGGCGTACATGGCGCCGGAGCAGGCGAAAGGCAAGAGCGTCGATCGCCGCGCCGACATCTGGGCGTTTGGCGTCGTGCTCTACGAGATGCTCACCGGCCAGGGTCTGTTCGACGCCGAAGACCTCTCCGAGACGCTGGCCGCGGTGCTCACGCGCGACGTCGATCTCACGTCGATGTCCGCGGCGGTCCCGGCGCGCGTGCGTGCGCTGCTGCGCGATTGTCTGATTCGCGATCCGCGGCAGCGGCTGCGCGACATCGGCGACGCGCGCATCGTCCTCGACAAGATCATCGCTGGCGCGGCGGACGACGCAGTGGTGCCGACGGCTGCCACACCGCCCTTCGCGTTGCGGCGTCAGACGATCCCGCTCGTGATCGGCTCGGTGCTGGCGACCGCCCTCGTGGCCATGCCGGCGACCTGGATGCTGACCAGGCCGCCGGCGCCAGCAACAGCCGCGCTGATGCGGTTCAGCATCGGAGTTCAGACGGCGCAGCCGCTGTCTGCCTTCATTGGTGCGCGCGACGTGGCCATCGCTCCCGATGGACTCTCGATCGTGTATCGCTCGAGCTCGGGACGTCAGGGACAGCTCGCCCTCCGCCGGCTCGATCAGTTGGACAGTCAGCCGTTGACCGGCACGACCGACGCGCACGGTCCGTTTTTTTCCGCCGACGGCCGCTGGATCGGGTTCTTCGCCGCTGGCGAGATGCGGAAAGTGTCCATTTCCGGAGGGGCGGCGATCTCGCTCGGCGGGGTGGGCATTGGCACCCGCGGCGCGAGCTGGACGCCGGACAATGCGATCGTGTTCGCGACCGACGCCTTCCCGGGGCTGCGTGGGATCTCGAGCGATGGTCGCCCGTCGAACCTGCACACGAAGCCCGACGATGCGCAGCACGAGATCGGTCACTGGTTTCCATTCGCGCTGCCTGACGGTCGCGGCGTCCTGTTCACCGTCGCCTACGGCGAGGCGGACAGCGCGCAAATCGCCGTCCTGGATTTGAAGAGCGGCGAGCGAAAGACGCTGGTGCGCGGCGGCAGCGATGCGCAGTACGTCGCCGCGCCGGGGGCGACGGGCCACACCGGCTATCTGGTCTACGCGGCGGGCGGCGCGCTGCGCGCGGTGCGGTTCGACGCGGCTAAACTCGAGGTGATCGGCGATCCCGTACAGGTCCTGGATCACGTGATGGTCGCGAACAGTGGCGAAGCGAATTTCGCGCTCTCTCCTGGCGGCACCCTCGTCTACGTGTCCGGCGGCGTCGCCCGGGCCGATCAGCGGCAGCTGGTGTGGGTCGATCGCAACGGGCGCGAAGAGCCGATCAGCGCGCCGCCGCGCGCGTATGTGATCCCACGCATCTCGCCGGACGGCACACGACTGGCGATCCAGCTCACCGACGAAGAGCGCGATATCTGGACGTGGGATCTGGCACGGCGCGCGCTGACGCGTGTGACGTTCGATCCTGGTCTCGACGTTCAGCCGGTGTGGACGGCGGACAGCCGGCGCATCATCTTCGCGTCCGCGCGGCGGAACGGCGCGTTCAACCTGTTCTCGCACGCGGCGGATGGCACCGGCCATGACGAACCGCTGACCGACGGCGCGAACCAGCAGTTTCCGAACTCCGTCACCCCGGATGGCGCCCAGATCGTGGGCTACCAGGTCACACCGAAGGGCGCGTCCTCGGTGGTGCAGTTCCCGCTCAAGGCGGCGTCGGCTGCGCAGCGTCCGGCGGAACCGCTCGTCCAGACCGCGACGGGATTGATGAACGTCGAGATGTCGCCCGACGGACGATTCGTCGCGTACCAATCGGACGAGTCAGGGACGTTCGAAATCTACGTGCGCCCGTACCCGAACACGAACGACGCGCGCTGGCAGGTGTCGGCCGGCGGCGGCGTCCAGCCGGCCTGGGCGCGCAACGGCCGCGAGCTGTTCTTCATGGACCCGGCGGGCGCGCTCACATCCGTGGCGGTGCAGACCGCCGGCGGCACGTTCACCAGCGGCAAGCCGGTCGTCGTCGTGCAGAAGAAGTACTCAACGCCGTTGCCGTTCCGTGCGTACGATGTATCGCCGGACGGCCAGCGGTTTCTGATGCTCAAGGAGAGCGTTGACGCCAGTTCGTCATCGACAACGATGAACGTCGTCCTCAACTGGACCGAAGAGCTCAGGACGAAGCTGGCTGGGAAGTAGCGACTACGGTGAAGGGATACTCTCCCGCTTGACCGGCTGCGTTACAACTGGAGCGCGCCATGATGCTGAAGTTCGCGTCCTTCTTTGTGAGCGCGGCGATGCTCGCGTGTGTCGTCGCGATCGCGGCCCAACAACCAGACCCGAAGCCGGCGGCTTCCGGATCATCAGCGGAGTGTTCGGCGTTGACGGGACGAACCTTCGACAACACCTCCTCCATCGTTGACTCGACGCTCGTCACAAGCGGCGCGCTCCGCATCTCGGACACCGTCACCGTCTCCAACCTTCCGGCATTTTGCCGCGTGCAGGGCGTGAGCAAGCCGTCCGCCGACTCGGACATTCGGTTCGAGGTCTGGCTGCCGCAGCCTACCGGGTGGAACCGCAAGTTTCTGTCGACGGGCGAAGGCGGCTTCGCGGGACAGTTGAACTACCAGAGAAACGGCCTGGACAGCGCCATGGATGAACTCCTGCGCCGGGGCTACGCGACCGCGTCCACCGACACCGGCCACGTGTCTACAGGCCAATGGTCGCGCTCTAGCCCACACATTGATTAGCTAATGCTGATTAGCTAATATCGATCTGTGAAGACGACCTACTCCGTGCACGCCGCCAAAACGAACCTGTCCAAGCTCCTCGAACGGGCTGAGGCCGGCGACGAGGTCGTGATCGCGCGCGGACAGACGCCCGTCGTCCGCCTGACGCTGGTGAACCACGTCGCGCCTCACCGCCAGTTCGGCGCCATGCGCGGACGCGCGAAGGTGACCAGGGCGTTCTTCGAACCGCTGCCGGCCGACGAACTCGATCGCTGGGAATGACGTGCGGTTGCTGCTCGATACACACGCGTTACTCTGGTGGCTCGATGGCGATCGAAGCCTGACGCGGCGGGCGCGGACGGCGATCGCCAATGAAGACAATGTGATCTTTGTCAGCGCTGCGTCGGCCTGGGAGATCACTACGAAGGCGCGACTCGGCAAACTGCCTGGCGCCGATGCGGTGGCTGCTGACGTGGTCGGGTCGGTGGCATCCCAGGGATTTTCGTCGCTCGAGATCACCATGCTGCACGCGCAGCGCGCCGGCCGCCTTCCAGGATCGCATCGCGATCCGTTCGACCGCATGTTGATCGCGCAGGCTCAGCTCGAGGATCTGGCGCTGGTGAGCAATGAAGCCGCGTTTGACGCGTACGGCGTCTCGCGCCTCTGGTAGCGGCTCAGACTGGAGACTTCCTACTTGAGACCTGTGAGAGCCTTCCGTGCCTTCTCTTTGAACTCCGCGTCTTCCGGCGCCCACACGGGGTTGGCCGGCGCGTCGATCACCTTCTGAAATTCGGCGCGCGCTTCGTCCTTCCGTCCCGCGTCCTGCAGCAGCTCGCCGAGGAAGAAGTGCGACGTCGTGTTATCCGGGTTGTAGGTGAGCGACTTGCGCAGGTGCGCTTCCGACGCCTTGCGATCGCCGCCCAACAGCCGCGGCACTTTGAAATACCAACGGCCGAGCGCGCGGTCTGCCGATCCGTCCATGAACGACGCGTCGAGGCGCAACACGGTCTCGAGTTCGTCCTTGATCGGCCCGCGGTACTTCACGCCCTGGCGGATGCCGTAGGAATCGGCGAGGGCACCCATGTTGGCGGCGATCCAGAAATGTCCCTCCGGCCGGTTCGGCTGAAGGGCGGCCGCCTTGCGGCCAGCCTCGATGCCGTTCTCCAGATCTTTGCGCCGTTCGGTCTCCGTCCCGTGGCCGCCCAGCCAGTATTGGGCACGCGCGAGTTTCCAGGCCGCATCAAAGTCGCGCGCGTTGGATGCCAGAGCCGCGGTCCACAGGTCGGCCGCCCGGCGCGCGTTGACCAGGTTGGCGCGCTCGACGTACAGGCGCTCTGCCTGGCCGAAGCGCGCGTCGCGCGAAGGCGGGTCCGCCGATTGAGCCGTTGCGGCGGGGATATAGAATATGAGGATGCAGGACGCAATCAGAAAACTGTTGGCGGATTTTGGCGAAGACCCCGATCGCGAGGGACTGCGCGACACGCCGAAGCGCGTCGAGAAAGCGTACCGGTTCCTGACGAGCGGATATGACGCGGACATCGACAAGGTCTTGAACAACGCCCTGTTCACGGTCGATTATAACGAGATGGTCATCGTCAAGGACATCGACTTCTACAGTCTGTGCGAGCACCATCTGCTGCCGTTTTTCGGCAAATGCCACGTCGCGTACATCCCCAGCAACAGGGTGATTGGCCTCAGCAAGATTCCGCGGCTGGTGGACGTGTTTGCGCGGCGGTTGCAGGTGCAGGAACGGATGACCAAGCAGATTGCCGACACCATTCGCGACAAGATCGCCCCTCTCGGCGTCGCCGTCGTCGTCGAAGCGACGCACCTGTGCATGTCGATGCGCGGCGTCGAGAAGCAGAATTCGTTTGCCGTGACGAGCGCGATGCAGGGAGCGTTTCGCGACAACGCCCGGACGCGGATGGAGTTTCTGGAATTGATCAAGCTGCGCAGCGCACGGCCCGGCCTGCGGGAGCCCGCCGGGTACGCCTGCCTTGCGGACGAGTAGAAAAACAAAAGGGCTGAGGGCGTAGGGCTGAGGGCTTCCTGCCCCCAGCTCTTCGCACCCAGCCCCTTGTTTCAGCCTTGAGCCTGAGCCCTGAGTCCTGGCTGACTTACCCTACTTACCCGACCCTTAGAAGTTGAACGCCGCGCGGAACACGACCGTCCGCGGTCCGATGATCTGGCTCGGCGACAGGAACTGCGGCAACGTCGCGCGAATGCCGGTGGTCGGGTCGGTGAAGGCCGCCGCTGGCGTCAGCGTGCGAACGTTAAACGTGGTGTTGGCGTTGGTCAGGTTGTCGAAGTCCACCGAGGCTTCGAGGCTGCGGGCGCCGATCTTGAACAACTTCCCGACCCGGACGTCGATCGTCGTCAGCGTGTCGATGCGCGTGCTGCCGAGCGGCTCGAGGTTGATCGTCTGGGCCGCGCCGAAGTTGAGCGCGCGGCTGATCTGACGCGTGAACGGCGGTCCCTGCTGCGCCCGGAAGTTGCCGCTGACGATCAGGTCGTGGAACGGCAGGAGATACATCCCCGTGAGCTTGAACTGATTCGGCCGATCCGCATTGGCAGCCGTCGTGATGTTGCCGTCGGCGTTGATCAGGAAGTTCGGCGACACATCGACACTGTAGTTGTCGAGGTGGTTC
Source organism: Acidobacteriota bacterium (assembly GCA_025358945.1). GTDB lineage: Bacteria > Acidobacteriota > Vicinamibacteria > Vicinamibacterales > CAVVIG01 > CAVQFC01. Next base: position 2,387 of record JANYHS010000145.1, on the reverse strand, counting down.
TTCGAGAGGGTGTAACCGGCCAGCATCTGCCACCGGTTGGCGAGCCGCTTGGTCAGCGTGATTTCCAGCCCCTTGTAGCTTTGCACAACGCTCGGATCGTTCGTGATGAACGAAGGGTTGTCCGGGGAGATGCGCTGGAAGAAGTTGTAGGTGCCGTCGTCGGCCGTGCCGACGACGCCGTCCGGGCCAGGATCGACGGCCGATGTCGGCGTCGTCGCGTAGACGTTGTTGCCCGGGTTTCGCGTGGCTTGCAGATTCTTCTCCCGCCGGTAGGTGTACACCGCGCTCAGCTTGACGTTGGCCATGAGCTCACGGTCCAAGCCGACGTTGAACTCGTCCGTGTATGGCCGACTGAAGTTCGGATCGATTGAGGTCAGGATCGCGCCGTTCACAACGACGGCGTTGACCACGGGCGTTCCCGTCTGCTCGCCGGGCTGGAACCGGCGATCGCCGTTGCGGTCCGTCCAGCCGTAGGTCTCGCTGTAGCTGCCGTTGCGGTTCACGTTGTTCACGCCGCCGCCGCCGGTCGAGAGCACGTAGTAGTACCGTCCGGCCGAGGCCTTGGCTGCCGTCTTGCCGTCGCCGGACAAGTCGAACACCGCGCTGACACGAGGCCCGGCGGTATTCCACTTCACGACATCGCGAATCTCGTCGTAGCTGCGTGGCTGGGCAGCGAAGCCGCCGATGTTGGCGGTCCCAAACTGTGAGGCGGGGCTCGACTGCGCCGGCAGGTAGCCTTCGAGTTGTTCGAATCGCAGACCGGCGATGACGGTCAGCCGCTTGACGCTGTAGCTGTCCTGGGCGAACAGCGCGAGGACGTTCAACGCGGTCGCGTCGTTTTGCGGCGTGGCAAACAGCGTGACGTTCTGCGGCGCGAATGCCCCGCTTGCGGTGGTGTACGTTGTCGTCACGTCGTCGACCCGTCGATTCTGATTCCTGGTGACCGCGTGCGAGTAGTCGAACCCGAACTTGAACTCGTGCCGGCCGCCCAGCGCATGATCGACGTAGTACTGGCCCGTCGTGTTGGCTTGAAACCGGTCGCGATTCCGGATGGTGTCGGTGGGAAAGTTCCCGTAGACGATACCCGTCGCATTGTCGGTGGTCGACTGCTGATTCCCGCCGTTCTGAAACGTCGGGAACAGAATCTTGTTCAAGCCAAAACGCGCGTCGAGGAAGAAGTTCTTGCCGACGACCGAGTTCCAGAGACCCTGGGCGACGTCGAACATGTCTTCTTCGTCGGACGTGGAATCGATGACGGTGATCGACGCGTTGTTCAGCAACCGGTTCGGCTTGTTGTAGCGCTGCCGCGAGTAGAAGCCGTTGAGTCTATTGTTCTGGTTCACCTGCCACGTGAAGTTGCCCAGACCTGACGTGATGTTGGTCTGGTCCAGCACCACCTGTGAGAGCTGCACGGGCACGTTGGTATGCACACGCCAGTCGCGGAACGATCCGTAGAACCGCAGCTTGTTCTGCACCAGCGGTCCGCCAGCGCCGAAGTTGATATCCGAGACGAAGTCTGCCGTGTTGCTGTTGGGCCGGAACCCGTATTTCTGCAGCGTGGGGTCTGTGTCGTTACGGCCCTGCACCTTGTCGCCCGTCCACGTGTCCGTGCTGCTGCCAGACCATTTGTTGCCGCCGGTCTTGGTGATCATGTTGAGGAACACGCCGGAGGTCGGCACCGTGATGTCGTGCGCGCCGGTCGACACCTGGATGTCGTCGAAGGCGCCGACGTCGTAGTAGAAGCCCGCGGCGCCGATCGCCGCCGGATCGCCCACGTTGACGCCGTTCAGGAACGAGGTGTTCTGCGCGCTCGTCGTGCCGCGCGCGCTGAAGACGCCCTGCAGACCGCCCGATGTGCCGCCGACGTCCGGCCGGCTCATCACGAGGCCCGGCACTTTTGCTTCAAGCAGGCCCCAGATGTCGCGTCCGCCCGGCGTCCCCTGAATCAGATCCGAGCTGAGGTTGACGGAGACGTTCGCGCTCGTCGTGTCCACCGTCGGCGACGCGCCAGTGACGGTGATGTTCTCCGAAAGGCTTGCGACCTTCATCGAGAATTCCACCGAAGTCGTCTGGCCGACCAGCACGACGATGTTCTCGCGCGTGTAGGTCTGGAAGCCGGAAAGCTCTGTCTTCACGGTGTACGTGCCAGGCACCAGGGACGGGAACCGGTTGACGCCGCCGGTGTCGGTGACGCCGGTCATGGAACCGGCCACCAGCACCGGGCTGCTGATGGTAAGGGTGACGCCGGGCATCAGCGCGCCCTGCTCGTCGATCGCTTTGATCAGAATGCTGCCGGTCTGCACCTGGGCGCTGGCCGTGGCCGCGATGGCCAACACGACCAGGGTGGCGAATAAACTCACAATGCGTTTCATGCGTGCGCTCCTCGT
>JANYHS010000098.1 GCA_025358945.1 Acidobacteriota bacterium | reverse complement strand
GGCACCTTCACGTATCACTGCACGATCCACCCGGGCATGACGGGCACGATCATCGTGCAGTAAGGCGCAGGTAGACTACGTGCGGAGGCCGAGATGACCGACGCACAGATTCAGGCACGGGCGACGATCGCCGCCGCGCTGATCCAGAGCCGCAGCGTGGACGCCGAGGCGCTGGGATCACTGAACAAAGACATCAGCAATCACAAACTCGCCCACCTGCGGGATCTCACCGAACGGGTCTACGCCGCCCTGACCGGCGCGCCTTGACCATTCGCCGCCGACATCCCTAGAATTGCCTATTTGGAAACCGAAATCCCCTCGCCGCCGTGTCCCCGTTGCCGCTGGCAGCAGGTCCGCTCGCTGGGCTCCGCCGGTTCGCGGCTCGAGTGGTATTCGTGCACGGCCTGCCAGCATGTGTGGGCGGCCGGGCCGACCATCGAGCCGATGCCCGTCCGGTCCACCTCCAACTCCGCCAAACACGTACTCGTGGTGGACGACGACACGTCGATGCTGTCGGTGCTCGAGCGCTCGCTCGCCGACTACCGCGTGTCCACGGCGCGCGACGCCACGGAGGCGATGGCGATCCTCTCGGCGCGTGAGCCGATCGATCTCCTGATCACCGACTACCTGATGCCAGGCATGACCGGCGAAGAGCTGACCCATCACGCGCGCGCCACGCGCTTGGGACTGAAAGTGCTCGTGATCACCGGACACGCGCACGCCGTCGAGCGCGCCGAACCGGAATGGTGGGACGCCGAAAGCCACCTGATCAAGCCGTTCCGCATCGTCGCCCTGCGCGAAGCTGTGGACGCACTCATCGGACCGCCGTAGATGCGCGCCTCTGGCGTTCTGCTGATTGGACTCCTCTGCCTGCATGCCGCGCCGGCCGGCGCGCACATGCAGGCGCAACTTCCGGGCGTACCGATCACGCCTGCCTGGGACAAAGGCATCCTGCCGATCAGCGGCGACAGTTATTGGAATGCGGTCGCGTGCGGGAAACAGGGCGAGGCACCGGCCAGGGGATCGAAAAACGCGACGGCAAGACCATCGAGCCCGCTGCCACAATACTCGACGCCTCCGGCGGCAAGTTCACCTTTGATTTCGTGGCGTTCGCGCCCACCGGCGACATCACCATCGAGTTCGCGGGGCGCCTTCACACCCGAACCTGCCTCGTCGAGCACCAGGTACTGACGATGTTGCGATGAGGAGACAGATGATGCCTGCACTGATTCTTGCGCTCGCGCTGACTTCTGCACTGTCGGCCGAGCAGACAGCGAAGCCGCTGACGCTGGTCGCCGAAGTGCGCGCCGCGATCGCCGCACACGACATCCCGCGCGCCGAGGCGATCGTCGTGCAGCGCAAGGCGCAGCAGGGCGCCTCGTCAGAGGTGATCGAAGCCGTGTCGTGGCTCGGGCGCGGCGCGCTGGCAGAACATCAGCTGGATCGCGCCGAGCAGTACGCCGCGGAAGCGCAGCGGTTGACGCTCGCGGCGCTCGGATCGCGCTCCGTGGACACGGACGCGAAGCTCGCCAACGCCCTCGGCGCCGCCATCGAAGTGCAGGCACAGGTCAGCGCCGCGCGCGGCGCGCGCACCGACGCGATCGTGTTGCTGGAGCGCGAGCTCAACACCTACCGGACGACGTCGATCGCCAAGCGCATCCAGAAGGGCATCAACCTGCTGACGCTCGAGGGGCATCCGGCGCCGGCGCTCGAGCTGACCGAGTCGCTCGGTGCGCCGCTCACCGGCGCGACCGCGAAGGCGCTCGAAGGCAAAGTGGTGATCCTCTTCTTCTGGGCGCACTGGTGCCCGGACTGCAAGGCGGAGTCGCCGATCCTCGCCAAGCTATACGCGAAATATCAGGCGCGGGGGCTGGCGATCGTCGCGCCGACGCAGCGGTTTGGCTACGTCGCGGGCGGCGCACCGGCGTCACCAGACGAGGAACTGCGCTACATGCGCGAGGTGCGTGACCGGAACTACGCGTTCCTCGCCGATCTGCCGGCGCCGATCAGCGTGACGAATCACGAACGCTATGGCGTCAGCTCGACGCCGACCGTCGTGCTGCTCGATCGCCAGGGCATCGTTCGCCTTTACCATCCGGGGCAGCTGACGGAAGCGGAGCTGGAAGCGCGCCTGCGGCCTTTACTGGAGCGTCCATGATGAGATTTCTTGCGTGTCGTCGGTCATTGCTGGTGTGGCCGTTGCTGGTCATGGCGACCGTCACGGTCGGCGCCGCGTCCGGGGATCTCGATCCCAGCTTCGCGAGCGGCGGAAAATATCTGTCGACGCTCTACGGCACGTCGATGTTCGGGCCGGGCGTCGCCGTGCAGCCTGGCGGCCGGATCGTGGTCGCGGGCAAGAACTTCAACGGCAACGATGACGACTTCGCGCTGTTGGCGCTGACCTCCGCCGGCGCGCCCGAGCTCAGCGCGATCGTGCCGTTCAGCAACGGCAAGAACGAAGACGCCAAATCGGTGCTGCTCATGGGAGACGGGCGAATCGTGATCGGCGGCGAAGGCAACGCCGGCACGTATGCCCAACACGGCCTTGTGCGCTTTCTCGCCAACGGCGCGCTTGACGCCACGTTTGGCAGCGGCGGAAAGGTCAGCATCGACTTCGGCCGTCTCAGCCACCTGCACGGCATCGCGCGACAGACGGACGGAAAGCTGGTGGTGATCGGCGACTCCTACGGCGGCGTCAACAGCGGCGGACGCATCGCGGTGGCCGGACTCAACGTGAACGGAAGTCTCGACACCAGCTTCGGGACGGGTGGCAAAGTCGAAGCGTCGTACGGCGAATCGTCGAATGGGCACGCGGTCGTGATCGGGGCGGATGGCAAGATCACGATCGGCGGCTACGTCGAGAACACCAACAGCGGGCTTGCCTCGGCGTGCTACGTGGCGCGCTTTACCGCGAGCGGGCAAGTCGACACCGCGTTCGGTAGCGGCGGTTCCACCGTCGCCACTCTCGGCAGCGGCACCACCAACTACTGCCACCAACTGGTGATGCAAACGGACGGGAAGGTCGTCATCGCCGGCGGGACGCTGCGCAACAGCATCGGCGACTTCGTGATGGCGCGCTACACGACGACGGGCGCGCTGGATGCGAGCTTCGGCAGCAGCGGCGTGGTCAGCACGGAGTTCGGCGGCCGGCTGCCGTCGAGCTCGGACGAAGCCAGCGCGATCGCGCTGCAGCCAGACGGCAAGCTGCTGCTCGGCGGCTACACCGAAGGCAAGTTCGCGGTGGCGCGCTACTCGTCGGCCGGCGCACTCGACACGACGTTCGGAACGGGCGGCAAAGTGTCGTTCGCGTTCGGGAGCGGCGTCGACGACAAGATTAAATCGATCGCCCTGCAACCGGACGGCAGAATCGTGGTGGCCGGGTACACCCGCGCCGGCGCGAACTATCAGCTGGCGATCGCGCGGCTGTTGAACGACGCGGGCGGCGCGCTCTCCGATGCGGACCGACTGTTCAACTACGCGGAAGCCGTGTTACCCAGCTATTTCAGCGCCGGCACCGCGACCACACAACAGGTGAGCGGCTACACGGCGCGGGTCTACGCCAACGGCATGGCCGTGGCCGTCAAGGACGGCCGCGTGTACGTGTACGGCGACGTCTACGGCGGATTGAGAGACGTGGGAACGCTGACCAGCCTGTTCGCGCAGGCGGTGCAGGCGGGCTACTAGCAGCGCACGGGTCAGCCGTTGTAGCGCACGAGCACAGCGGTGACGTCGTCATTCTGCGGCTCGCCGGCGCAGAAGGCGACGACGTCGGCGAAAATCGCGTCGAGTACATGCTGGGGCGACTCACCGCGATGCGCGTTCGCGCACGCGATCAGGCGGTCGTCGGTGAACTCTTCGCCTTCCACGTTCATCGCTTCGGTCACGCCATCACTGAACAGCACGATCAGATCGCCGGGCTGCAGCATCAGCGTTTCTTCGTCGAACGTCGCGTGCTCGAACAACCCCAGCACGACGCCGCCGGTCTCGAGCCGGCGGATGCCGGTGGCGGACACCACGAGCGGCGCGTTGTGCCCGGCGTTGGAATAGGTGAGCGACCCATCCTTCCCCAGGATCCCGTAGAAGCTGGTGAGGAAGCGCGCTTCGATGGCGCGGCGGAAGAGGCCGTGATTCAAGCGCGTCATCACCGGCGCGGCGCCGGTCTGATACGTCGCCTCCGAACTGAACATCCCGAGCACCGCGGCGGCCAGCAGTGCAGCCGGCGATCCCTTGCCCGCCACGTCGCCGATGATGAAACCGAACTGCGTGGTGGGCAGATCGACGTAGTCGTAGAAGTCGCCTCCCACCGCGCGGCAGGCGAGCGAGGCGGCCGCCGTCGAAAAGAACGCGCCCTCGCGGTTCGCAATCGGCAGTAGCGACTGCTGGATGGCCGCGGCGACTTGCAGTTCCTGTTCGAACTTTGCTTTGTCGAGCGCTTCGCGGTACAACCGCGCGTTCTCGATCGCCAGCGCCGCTTCGGCCGACAGCGTGTCGAGGGCCGACTGCGCGTGGGCAGACCGCAACGCGCCGCGCTCCCGGCTGTCCAGGTAGAGCACACCGATCAACTCGTCGGCGCCCTTCTGATCCGCACGCTCGACGTAGCGAACCAGCCGCAGGGGCGTGCACAGCACATGGCGGATGCCGAGCGCGACAGTGCCCGTGTGGAGCTGTGCAAGGTCGCCGTCAAGCAGGTCCTCGACGATGGTCTGCCGCCCGGTCGAGAACACGGTCTCCGGAATCTTGCGGCTCGTCTCGAACGTCCGTCCCGACAGCGTCACTTTGCCGCGGGCGCGCGCGAGCTTGAACTCGAGCATCTTCTCGCGATTCGCCAGCATGATGAACCCGCGTTCCGCGCCGGTCACCTCGATAGCCGAGTCGAGCACCATGGCGAGCACTTCGTCGAGCACGCGGCCTGAACCGAGCGCGCGCAGCCCTTCGAGCAACGCCGACATCTGGCGCAGTTCGCCGGCGGCCGACACCGCGCTCTTTTCCGCCGACGGCGCCTCATCGTCGATGAAGAACACGATCTCGGTGTCGCCGGCCTGGCCGAGCCGAATCTGATCGCCGTGCGCGAGGATTTTTTCGTTGTGCTTCTCGCCGTTGACGAAGGTGCCGAAGCGCGACTCCTTGTCCCGGATCACGCAGGCGCCGTTCTCGAGGCTGATCTCGGCGTGTACGCGCGAGATGTCGGCGCCAGGCAGCCGCAGGTCGGTCTCACTGCGCCGTCCGATCGTGAACAACGGCTTGTCGATGTTGACGATCCGGCGGCCCAGCGCATCGGTGACCATCAAACGTGGAGCGGGAACAGCGTCTGTCATGAAGGAAGGAATTATAAGCGCGAACGGACGCACTCTGCGGACTAGCGTAAAATGAAGGCAACCCTGTGGCCCACCCGCTTCGGCGCACACTCAGACTCGAGGCTCCCCGGTCCTGGCAGATGCTGAATCTGGCGGAGCTGTGGGAGTACCGCGAACTCCTGTTCTTCTTCGTCTGGCGAGACGTCAAAGTGCGCTACAAGCAGACGGTGCTGGGCGCGGCGTGGGCCGTGATCCAGCCACTGACCACGACGTTCGCCTTCACCCTGCTCTTCGGCCGTTTTGGCGGCATGGCGAAACAGGTCGAGGGCCCGTACGCGCTGCACGTCTTCGTGGGCATGCTCCCGTGGACGTTCTTCGCCAATGCCGTCGCGCTCGCCTCGAACAGCCTGATCGGCAGCAGTCACCTGATCAGCAAGGTCTACTTTCCACGCATCCTGATCCCGGCCGCCGCGATTGCGTCCGGCCTGGTCGACTTCGCAATCTCCTTCGTCGTGCTGCTGGTGATGATGGCGGCCTACGGCGTCGCGCCGACGTGGGCGATGCTCGCGTTGCCGCTGTTCCTGCTCGGCGCCATCATCAGCGCCGCCGGCGCTGGAATCCTGTTTGCCGCGCTGATCGTCACCTACCGCGACGTGCGCTACATCATGACGTTCGTGATGCAGCTGTGGCTGTTCGGCACGCCGGTGCTGTACACGCTCGACATCATCCCGGCGCAGTGGCATCGACTCTACTCACTCAACCCGATGGTCGGGATGATCGCCGGCTTCCGTGGCTGCATCCTCGGCGCGCGCTTCCCGATCGACGTGATCCTGATCTCCTCGGCGTCGGGACTGGCGATGTTCGTGGTCGGCGTGCGCTACTTCATCCAGATGGAACGACGATTCGCCGATGTCATCTGACGCCATCGAGATCGCCGGCCTCGGCAAGCGCTACACGATCGGCCAGATACCGACGGGCGAGGCCACGCTAAGTGAATCGCTGACGGCGTGGGCGACGGGTCCGTGGCGCCGCTTCAAGCACATGGCCGGTCGCGGCGATCACTCCAGG
>JANYHS010000095.1 GCA_025358945.1 Acidobacteriota bacterium | reverse complement strand
CCAACGGCTGAGAACGTACGAGAAATGAACGAGCCATCACAGTCGGTTCCCGGCCTAATGAGGGCGAGATGGTAGCCGCACAGGACTCCCGGCAGATCGGAGTCGATGACTGCCGGGACAGCAATGTCCGTCCAGGACTCGGAATCTTTGGTGATCAACACGTCGCCGGCATGAAGTGAGAAGCGCTTCACTTGCTGGGCGGTTGCGGTTGCCGTCATGAAGTCCAAGTCCGCAGTAATGCGATCGTGATAGTAAACATCAACGTAGTTGCAGAGCCGGACGTCGTTCTCGCCCTCGACTGACTTCTTGTCGACGTTGCTGAGCGAGACCGACGCGATCGTCTTAAGACGGCGCACCTGCCAATGCGACGGAATTGAGCCAAGCCACTCAATATCGGTTTGCTTGTACGTCGGGTAAGGCTTGAACGTCCGCACGCCCGGCGCTTCCTCGCCCTTCTTTGCTCCGCTCACGACACGGCCTCCCGATTCGGCATGCTCGAGGCCCACGGACCTGCCGGAGGCCAAGTGTCGGAGAACGGCTGGCCCTCAGCAAGCGCACCCCAGAGAGGACCGAGGAAGGCCCGGATCTGTTCACCGACAATAGCGAAATCCGAAGAGGCGCCTGGTAGCGCATTTCGTTCGAGATAGCTCCGCCACTGCTCTGCTTTCGCCCGATCGGCGTAGAAGCGGGATCCGAGCGCATCCGGAAGAATCGCTTCGATGGCGGTACTTCGGCGATTGAATGTCGCGGCTACTGCGCTGGATAGTTGCCCGCCGTCAAAGGAGAAATGACGGGCAAGCGTCACCATGTCGTAGAAGTCCTTGAGACGGCTGTTGCGCTCGCCGAGCACAACCATCGAGTGGAGCTTCTCGGCAATTACAGCCTCAGGTGGATAAGCCCGGATCCGAGGGCGGGGACCGTCGAGCAACGACGGAAATTCCTTTTCTTGAGCCTCTGGATGGATCGCATTCCCGAATCCGATGTCGATCTGCATCGGGATCCGGGATGCCCCGAGTTGGGCGTCGAAGCGGACGCGCAATCCGCCGTACTCCCCTTCATCGCGGATGGCATCGGCAGACAACGTCGTCGGATCGAAGGCGATCACCTCGTCTGGACTCGGCAACGCGCAGACCTCCCGCAAGGCCGCCAGCACATCGTCTTTCTGAGGGCTTCCGTATCCTGTGAAGTCGAGGTCACGCGTCGCTCGATACAACGCGCCGCCCCAAAGCGCGAACAGCGTGGCACCCTTGAGCACGAATTGACGGCGATGCTTCGACTCGCCAAGGCGGTACAGGAATCGCTCCCGCGCGTAGCGCTGCAATCCATGCTGGACGTCCTCACCTCGCTCACGCAAAAGATTGCGGAGACGATGCCGGATGGACTCCGAAGCGTCATGATCCTCGCTCATGCCGATAGCGTCTCGAGGTAGGGCCTGATGACGGTGGTGATCCGGCACGCTTCGGCTGCGCGCGAAATCTGATCCACGGTCGCCTTGCGTGAGCGCACGGCGTCGCGCAACGCTTCCATCGCCACGTCGATCCCAACTTTGTTCCGGTAACGGAAACAATCCACAACGGTACGGGCGGGAGACGTGATCGACACACGGACGCCAAGCATCGAGCGCTTGATCACACCGTAGGTCAGCATCGCACCCGAGAACCGCACGATGCGCAAACGCGTCGGGACACGGGTGGGCTTGCGGCTCTTGCGGTTGAGCGCAATCCACACTTCGTGCGGCAGCTGAGTGCCGATTTGGTGAACACTGAGCGCGGTAAGCAGGCAGACGATGGCGTTCGGCACGGCGGCGGCCACCATCGCGATGCTCTCGAGCTCTGTGGGCTGAACCTCGGACAACCGGTAGAGCCCGCGGCCGAGCTTCTCGACACGCCCCCCGGTTACGAACTTCTGCAGCTGGCGGTACGACACGCCAAGGGGCACGACATCCCGTGGTCGAAAGAACGCACCGGTACCGGCAGCTTCGAGTCGAGCCGCGGTTAGCAGGGACGCCATGGTCCAGATGGTATTAAATGTCGGCACTTAGACGCAAGTGCCGACATTTATTTCACTATAGGGCCGGAGCCGGTGACCTCGGCCAGCATCCGCATGATGTCGGTCTCGATCTCGCGGATGTCAGCCTCGATCACTTCGAGCGGCCGTGGCGGCGTGTAGCGGTAGAAGTAGCGGTTGAAGTTGATCTCGTAGCCGACCAGCCCGACCTCGCCGTCCTTCGGATCGCGTTTGTCCGTATCGATCCACGCGTCGGGGACGTGCGGCTTCACTTCGCGCTCAAAAAACGCTTCGATGCTTTCTGAAAGCGGCACGCTTTCCGTGTCCCGCAACTCCGGATCCGGCTCGGCGTTACCCTTGCTGTCTCGGCAAATGGCAGCGGTCTCGTCGCGCTCGGAGAGCGCGGACAAAATGGCCTTGGTCACAGGAGCCGATAGATCGACTTGCGCTTTCTCCGCAGCCTTTCCAAGGACGCGCACGAACTCGTCTCGATTCTTGAATAGCGTCCCAGGACGTCTACGAAGCAACTCCCGGATCGCCGTCTGCTGAGCACGGCCTGCAGCCTGCTCCTTCGTACCGGCCGCGCCCTTCTTCTTCGACTGCGCCAGGGCTTGAAAGCCTCGTTCATCGTCGAGACGCGCGACGCGCTCTGGAGTGGCGTGGAAATTGAGCCGCAGCGGACGTTCCACCGTGATTTTCCGGAATCCGAAGTGCGTCGTGGGATAGATCCTGCTCGTCTCCCCGTCCTTGAAGCCCGCGACGATCTTCAGAATCTCTTTCGCACGCTCGATCGGGATCTCGCGGCGCTTGTCGCCCAGGCTCTTGCGCATCGGTACCCAGAACGACGTAGCGTCGACAAGCTGTACCTTTCGGCGACGCGCGGGCGCCTTGCGGTTGGTCACAATCCAGATGTATGTCGCAATGCCCGTGTTGTAGAAGAGCTGTTCAGGAAGCGCGATCAGCGCCTCGAGCAGATCGTTCTCGAGAACGTAGCGACGGATCTCGCTCTCGCCGCTGCCCGCGTCACCCGTGAAGAGCGGCGAGCCGTTCATGATGATCGCGATGCGCGAGCCACCTTCCTTCGGATCCTTAGCATGCGCGAGCATGTGCAGCAGAAACAGGAGCTGACCATCGCTGATGCGCGGAAGGCCCGGACTGAAGCGGCCCGACACTCCGCGCTCGTGCTCAGCTTCGACAGCCTCCATGTCGCGCTTCCAGTCCTTGCCGTAGGGAGGATTCGCGATGAGGTAGTCGAAGCTCACACCGGCATGGCGATCGTTCGAGAGCGTGCTGCCATACGCGATATGGTCTGCATCCCGCCCGTACGGGTCTTTCATGAGCAGGTCGGACTTGGACACAGCCCACGTCTCGGGATTCACTTCCTGGCCGAAGAGATGAATCTCCGCTCCTGTGTTGATCGGAGGGCTTATGATCTCGCCGCCCTTTCTCAGGCCGACAGTGATGTGCTCCTTGGTGATCAACAGCATGCCGCCAGACCCGCAGCAGGGGTCGTACACGGTTCTGACGGCGCCTTTGGATCGGATGCGCGTTTCATCGCCAGCGAGCATCAGATCCACCATCAAGTGAACGACGTCGCGAGGCGTGAAGTGCTCGCCGGGGTTTTCGTTCAACGCCTCGTTGAACTTCCGAAGCAGCTCCTCGAAAATCGTGCCCATCGTCGGGTTATCGACCTTGTTCGGATGGAGGTCGATGTCCTTGAAGCGTTCGAGCACCTGAAAGAGAAGGCCCGCTTCATCGAGCTTGCTGATGGTGTTGTCGAAATCGAACTTTTCCAACACCTCCCGCATGTTCGGGCTAAAGCCCGCAATGTAGTTGCGGAGGTTCGCCGCCAGATGTGGCGCGTCGGCGAGGAGCTTCTCGAAGTCGTAGCGAGACGTGTTGTAGAAGGCGAAGCCCGAGACCTTACGAAGCTGCGCATCAAGGTCCCGAAGACCCTTGACCCGCAACTCGGCCTGCCGGCGAAGAACCTTCTCCTTGGTCGGCGTCAACACGCAGTCAAGCCGCCTGAGCACCGTCAGCGGGAGGATGACATCCTGGTATTTTCCGCGCTTGAACGTATCGCGAATCAGATCCGCGACACCCCACAGAAAGCTGACGATCTCGCTTTGGTTCATCGGCTATTTCGCCCGCGCCATGCCTGAAATCACTTCCCAGTTGAAACGCACGAAGCGGTGGATCTCGTCCTCGAGCAACCGCTCCTGATCGCTGTGCGCACCGAAGCCCTTTGGCGGATCCTCGAAGTCGGTCGCCGGGCCGATGCCGAAGCACTGCACGCCCTTCGCGCGCAGCTGCGCCATGTCGGTGGCGCCGGTGCCCATCATCGGCAGCGTCGGCGCGTTGTAGATCTTCGTGCCCGCGGCCTCGAGCGCCTTGTACGCTTCCGAGTCGAGCTTGGCGTCCGGCCCCGCAGGGCGAATCGACTCACCCGTAAAGCGGACGTCGACGGCCGGATCGTTCACCACCTGCTTCACCCGCGCGAGGAACGTCGCGGGGTCCTCGTCTGGCAGCGCGCGCACGTCGAGGGTCGCCTTCGCTTCGGACGGAATCACGTTCGAGCGATAGCCGCCGCTGAAAATGTTCGGCGACACCGACGTCCGCAGCATTGATGAATGCCGCGGTTCGTTCTCGAGCAGCCAGTCGTCTGCCGCCTTGCGCAGCTTCGGATCCGTGGACAGCACATCGCGGTAGTACTTCGCTTCGTCCGGTGGCGAGATCGCGGCCAGCTTGCGGAAGTAGGTGCCGGTCGTCTCGTTGAACCGCACCTCGGGCTGCCACTGGCCGACCTTCGCGACCGCGCCGGCGAGATGCACGATCGCGTTCGACTTCAGGGGAATCGATCCGTGGCCGGAGATGCCGTGTGCGACCAGCTCGATGCCGCGCGGGATCTTCTCCAGCGTCTGCACCGTGGCGTATTTCGTTTGGCCGCCGATGCGCGTCACGCCTCCGCCTTCCGCCAGACAGAACTCGGCATCAATCTCTGGAAAATGTTCCTTCACCAGATATCCGATACCGACGCTGGAGCTCCCTTCCTCGCCTGACTCAGACACGAAGATGACGTCGCGATCCAGCGGCACGTTCAGCCGTTTCAACAGCAACATCGTTATCAGCGCTGCGGTGAGGTTGTCCTTGTCGTCGATCGTGCCGCGGCCGTAAACGTAACCGCCCTCGCGCGTCGCGCTCAGCGGCGGATGCGCCCATTTCGTATCGTCGGTCGTCACCGTGTCGCTGTGACCCATGACCAGGAGCGGCCGCTTCTTGCCGTTCCCTTTCAGCCGCGCGATCAGGTTCGGACGATTGGGATCAGACCCGACGATCTGGGCTGGGATCCCTTCCCTTTCGAGCACGCTCTTCACGTACTCGGCAACGATGTGCTCGTTGCCGGGAGGGTTGCGCGTGTCGAGACGCAGCAACGCCTGGTAATGCTGCATCGTCTCGGCCTCGAGTGCTTTCCAGTCGGGATCTTCGGAGCTTGGGCCAGGACAGCGACCGAGGCGGTGGATGCGAAAATGATGGCGAGCCGGCCGAGAGTCATCGTTCCTCCTGAGAATTGGAGGGATATTGACACAGTTCGCACGACTAGAGTCGTGCGCGAGGCGAGGGCGGGGTTTCCTATTTCGGCGGCACGATGGGAACCCAGGCGGGGACGAGGTAGGCGTAGACGAGCGCGATGAGGCCCATCGCCACCATCAGAATCACGCTGTGCTTGATCGTGAACCGGAACAACCGGCTCTCGTCAGCCGAGGTCATGCCGGTAGCCGCCACAGCGACAGCGATGCTCTGCACCGAAATCATTTTCCCCATCACACCCGCGGCGGAGTTCACCGATGCCGTGAGGACGGGATTGAGATGCAGCGCGGTCGCGGTGACGACCTGCAGGTTGCCGAATAACGCGTTCGCCGAGGTGTCGCTACCGGTCAGGAACACGCCCATCCAGCCGACGACGGCGCTGAAGAAGGGAAAGGCGACGCCGGTTGTGGCGAGCGCCAGGCCGAGCGTGGACGTCATGCCCGAATAGTTCATCAGGTAGGCGAGACCGAGCATCGACGCGATCGTCAGCATCGCAAACGACAGCTGCTTGAACGTCGCGACGTAGATACCCGCGAGCCGTTTCGGCTTCACGCCGAGCAGGAGCGCTGACGCCAGCGTCGCCAGCAGACAGGCCGTGCCTGACGCGCTCAGCCAGTTCAGTGTGAACACCGCCGCGTAGGGCGCCGGCTTCGCCGTCACCGGCGGAATGCGCGTGATCAGATTGTGCAGGCCAGGCACATTCAAACCATTCAGCCCGCTCGCCGCTTTCGGGAGGAATGACGGAATCAGGCCGTGCGTCCAGGTGTCGATTGCGGTCTTGATCGCCGGCGCGCCCCACGCGAGGACGAACACCACCAGCAGCAGGTACGGCAGCCAGGCCGTGAACATCTCGCTGCCGGAATGCTGCTTCATCGCCGCCGTCACGGGATGATCTGTCGCCAGCCGCATGATCGTCTTCGGCTTCCACAGTTTCAGCACCGCCACCATCACGATGATGCACGTGAGCGAGCTCATGATGTCGGTCAGCTCCGGCCCGATGAAGTTCGAGACCATCAGCTGCATCACCGCGAACGACACGCCGCAGGCGATAATCGCCGGCAGCACTTCGACCGCGCGCGCCCACCCGGCCATCACGACGATCAGGTAGCCGGGAATGATCACCGAGATCATCGCGCACAGGCGGCCGACCATCGAGCTCAGCGCAAGCACCGGCAGACCGGTGACGTTGGCCAGCGTGGTGACGGGGATCCCGATCGAGCCGAACGCCACCGGCGCGGTATTCGCGAGCAGGCAGATTCCCGCGGCATAAAACGGATCGAAACCGAGACCGGCCAGCATTGCGCCGGACACGGCGACGGGCGCACCGAATCCGGCCGCGCCTTCGATGAACGCGCCGAACGAGAACGCGATGAAGATCGCCTGCAGCCGGCGATCGTCAGTGAGGTTGCCGACCGAGTCCTTGATGATTTCGAATTTCCCGGTGTCCACCGCCAGGCGGTACAACATGATCGAACTGAACACGATCCACGCGATCGGGAACAACCCGTACGCCGCGCCGTACAGCGTCGAGATCACCGCCAGCTTCAGCGGCATGCCGTAGACGGCGAGCGAGACGACGAGCGCCGAGGCGAGCGCGGACATCGCCGCCATCCACGCCGGCTTGCGCCACACACCCAGCAGGATGAACAGCACGACGATCGGAACGGCGGCGGCCACGGCCGAGAGGCCCAGGCTGCCGCCTACGGGTTGGTAGTTGTGCTGCCACATGTCGCGTTACTTCTTCCCCTCGTATTCGGCGTCGGTGACGCGTTCCATCCACTTGGTCTCGCCGCCGAAGCCGACGTTGATCTGGACCAGCGCCTGCCCAGGCGCCGCGCCGTGCCAGTGGACGACGCTCGGGCCGGTGTAGTCGCTGTCGCCTTTGCCCAGCTCCTTGATCGGCCCGCCTTTTTTCTGCGTCCGCATGCGGCCGTCTTCGACCAGCAGCAGTTGACCGTGGTCGTGGTAGTGCCACGCGGATCGCGCGCCCGCTTCGAAACTGCGCCGCGCGGCGCTCAGATCCTTGCCGTCCATCACCATCGATTTCCCGGTGAAGTGCGGATCGTCCTGCATGGCGTAGCTCGAACCGACCAGCAGCAGACCGAGCGCGACGAGTACTGCGATACGTGTCATCGTTCTTCCTCCCTATGGTGTCTGCTACTTCATCGGCGAGTATTCGGTCGGGTCCGCAAACACCGACACCACTTTGCTGACAATGCGGCCGTTCACCTGCGACTCGGCGGCCACCTTCACCCATTCCGGATCGGCCTGGAAATCGGCCCATGCTTTTTTCGCGGCCTCGCGGCTCGGGTGCTCGAGCACGTAGATCAACGTGTTCGCCGAATCCGGCGCGTCCTGCGGCGCCAGATAGACGACGCTCTTCATGCCGTGCTTGTTGAAGATGCGGATCGTGTGATCGCGGAAGCGCGCGTGCAGTTCGCCCAGCTTGCCTTCGGGCGCGGTGTAGGTGCGCACCTCGAAGACGTGTTTCGCGGCCTGCGCGTGCGCGACACCGGACTGGAACAGACTGCCGGCCGACAGGCCGGCGAGAAAGATGATCGTCGAGGCGCCAAGCACGAACCAGTGATTTTTCAGCATACGGTCCTCCTGCGGATGTGACACACCTTACCTCAAGCGGACGCGGCGAGAAACGAAAGAACCGCTTCCGCCGTGGCGGCGCTTCAATAGCCTCGCTCGAAGTCGACCCGGTACATCAGCGGCTCGCCGCGCACCAGGCGCCGGTAGTTGTCGATGAACAGGGGCGCGATGTCGGGCGGCGCACTCAACGCCGCCGTGTGCGATGTGATCCGCACGTTGGGCAGGCGCCAGAAGATGTGATCGGCCGGAAGCGGTTCCGTGTCGAACACGTCAAGGACGGCGCCCGCGAGCCGGCCGTCATGGAGCGCGGCCGCCAGCGCCATTTCGTCCACCACGCCGCCGCGGCCCGGGTTGATGAAGACGCAACGGGGCGGAAGCGCGAGGAGCAGCGCGGCGTCCACCAGATGGCGCGTCTGCGAAGTGTCCGGCATCACGCTGACGAGGTAGTCGAGATCGGATCCGAACAAGGCGGAGACGTCCGTCAGCGGACCGTGGAAGTACTCGTCGACGTCAGCGCAGCCTTCGCTGGCGCGCGTGTAGCCCTTGACGCGCATGCCGAAATGCTTCGCCGTGCAAGCCAGCGCGGCGCCGATTGTGCCGACGCCGAGCAGGCCGATCCGTTTGCCGCGCAGGCGCGTGGGCGGCTCGGGATCCCAGCGCCCGGCGCGCTGCGACGCGTCCCTGGCGAAGATCTTCCGCTCGTGCGCGAGCACGTACGCGAATACGTACTCGGACATCTGTTCGCCAAACACGCCGCGGGCGTTGGTCAGCGTGTAGTCCCGATGGAGCGCGGGATCGAGTAGGGGCTCGACGCCGGCCCACGTCGCCTGGACCCAGCGCAACGCGGTCATCGACGGCACCACGTGCCGTAACAGCGATGGCTCCCCGAACGCGAGATCGAACGACGCCGCATTCGCCATGGCCTCGGACGGCTCACTCGTCGCCACAATTTCGAGATCGGGCAGATGCGCAGCCTCGACGAGAGCGCGATAGTCGCGCGCGTGGCGCGACAGGATCAGCACCGTGTGCATACGGCTCGTATCCACGGTCCGGAAGAAACCGCAGCGCCCGTTGAAAACGCTGAGAACACGTTGCTCTGCGATCGTTGCGTTCTCCGCAGTTTCTTCTTATTTCTTCGGTTCGATCGCGTACGCACCGATTTTCTCCAGGTTGCGGAAGAACCGCGTCACATCGTCGAGTGATACCGGACCGAACTCGGCCGCCAGCGCGTTGCGGATGTCGAGAATGGAGCGCTGACCGTCGGCGAAGTTCCGCGCTTCCATCGCGTAGTAACCGCTCAACGCCGGCGGTGGCGGTGCACCCTGCGCTGCGTCTGCCGGGCCGCCAGGGTTGAATCCCTGCGCCTGCGCGGGCGTGCCCGACTTGCGCACCGGAAGGAGCGCCGAGGCGGTCTTCTCCGCGACGGTCATCACCGGTGTCTCGACCGGCGTCACCTTCAGGCGCGCCGAGGCGGCGCGATAGGCGAGGCGGACCATCACGAACTGCTGCTGCTCGATTTCGTGCAACGGATCGCCGTAGGCCTGAATGTTGGCGATCGCCGTCTTGTCGCCCATCGCCAACGTCGACGCCGACTGCAGATCAGCCCATTCGCGCAGGTACGCCTGGCTGATCAGATTCAGCGCTTCCTTGTAGTTGTCGTTGAGATTCGCCGCGGTGCTCGACGCGATGAACGACAGCGCAGCGTCGAGATCCGTGGCCATGCGCTTCTGCGCGTACGACACCGCGACGCCGGCAATCGCCACCGCATCCGCCGGGCCCGCGTTCGCAAACACGCTGCCAACGGTGATCATCAGGAACGCCGCGCGCTTCATCTGCGTCGGATCCTGATTCGCCGGTGAGTCGTCGCTCGAGTGGTAGACCGCGTCTGGCCAGTTGCCGAACTGGACCGCGGGAATCCGCGGATCCCAGTCGAGGTGCACCTGGTGATCGCTGGCGCCGTAGAACTTCTCGATGTTGAACCAGAACGGATCGCGCGTCCCCGATGGATCGATGATCGGATTCTGAAACGCGTACGCAATCCGCCGGTTGTGCAGCTTCTCCCGATTGGTCTCGCCCACGTACTCGAAGAACTGGCGCGACACATCGTTGATCACGCTCGGGATCGAATACATCGTCTGGTTCAGGTGCAGCGAGTTGTGATTGATCGTCTGGTTCGCGCCGACCATGTCGGTCGAGATCGACGCCACCACGTGCTGCCCGAGTTCGGGATGCCGCAGCAAGTACGCGCGCGTGCCCGAGATCTCCGGCACCCACAGGAAGCGAACGGTGCGTTTCGGTTTCGGCAGGATGCCGGCGGTGATCATCTCGATCCACGCGCGTCCGGCTTCGAGCTGCGTCGCCGGACCGCCGCAGTTGTCGTTCGCGCCCTGCTTGGCGATCCCCTCGAACAGATGCGCGGTGAAATGAAACTCCTCGTTCGTGCTGCCGTCGCCGGGAATCGTGGCGACGACGACGTTCATCGGCGCGTCGTATTCGGTGGCTTTTACCACCGCGTGGACCTTCACGGTCTGGTGCCGTTCGAGACGGCCGAGCAGATCCAGCCCCATGCGCAGCGAGAGGATGAATCCCCACGTCGTCTTCGCGTTCGCATCGGGGCCAGCGTTGATACCGCTCCACCCCATTTGATCCGGGCGATCGACTGGCTTCCCGGTGGCGTTGAAGAAGCTGACGACGCCTTCGGCGCCGAACTGACGGACGGCGAGGTTGTGCGCCGCGCCGATGGGACCGGACGCGAGGACGATCTTGCCCTTTACGTCCTTGCCCTTGTAGTCCTCCGCCGTATCGCCGCGGCCGACGTAGATCAGTTCAGCCGTGACGTCACCGTTGCGGCTGCCGGTCGCGAGCGTCGTCGGCATGTCGCGGTAGCGCGTGACAAGCTGCGGCGGGCCGGGCTCGGTCACCCAGAGTTCGGCCATCTCGCCGTCCCACTGTTTGCCGCCCAGTGGGAAGCGCTCGGTGTGAACGTCGCTGAAGCCGTATTCCTTCGCCTTTGCCTCTGCGTAGGCCGACTCGCGGTAAGTGCCCTGATATTCCTCGGCCGGGCGATTGCGCTCGTACGGACACATCTCCAGCACGTGGTTGTGCGCCTGTGCACCCGAGATGTGCTGGGCGATCGCGTTGAGCGTGTTGGACGGAATCAGCGTGCGCGGATCTGGCTGTTCCTGCGCGTAGGTAAGGGCGGCGGCGCTGATGATGGCCGCGGAAAGAAAAAGGGCTCGCTGCATGGGCCCGATTGTAGAGGGAACGACGACAAAGAAAAAACCGCGGTCCTCGGCGGTTTTTTCCTACTCGTTCACGGCTTTGGGGTAGCGCTCGGCGTCGGCATCGTGCTCGGGCTTGGCGGCGAAGCGTTCGGTCTTGTCGTCGGGCTCGCTGGTCAGCCGGCGAAGCTTATTGACGTCGCCGACGATCTCGATCACACCGCAACTGCGGCACATCATCGCTTTGGTCATCACGTCGCCGGTTTCGAGCGTCAGGAACTTGGAGTCCTGCGGGCGAAACGAGGTCCGCACGGCAGACATCATCGCACCGGCCGCAAACGAGTCACCGCCGCATCGAGCGCATGTCGCCATGTAGCTTCTCCTTTAAGGCCATGACTGTAACAGACTTTAACGGACAATGTGGAACTTCATTTTCAGACCCAGCTAAGGACCGAGATTTGCCGGTGCATGGGCATGCCTACTTTGACACCCGGACAGCTGAAAGCGTCGGCCTACGTCGGACTTCGCCGGTATTTCCTCACGTTTTGCACCGATCACCGGCGTCACCTGCTCACCAAGCCCCCGGTCGTGGACTTGGTGCTTGCGCAGATCTCGCGAGCCGCCACGGAAAACCAGTTTGAGGTAATTGCGTACTGCTTCATGCCCGATCAGGTGCACCTGCTGGTCGCCGGGACCACCGAGGTTGCGGACTGCAAACGGTTCATCGCGCGAGCCAAGCAGTACTCGGCGTTCTACTACTCGAGGACGTACCACACGGTGCTATGGCAACGGCACGGCGCCGACCGAGTGCTGGCGGACGAAGATGTGTCGGAGGTGGTTGCGAAGGAAATTCTGGAGACGCCGGTGCGCGCGGGAATGGTCAGGCGGGTCGAGGACTACCCGTTCTCTGGATGGCCGGGCGGGCCCGAACGGACCCACCCGACATCAGCCATCAGCTCAGGATGTAAGCCCTGAGCCCTACGCCCTAGCCCTACCCTAGCCCTGTCATTTGGCCGCGCGTTTTACGGGCGCGGACGCAGTCGGCATAGCGACGGGCTGCGGGACCGTCAGCGTCAGGTTGTACTTCGCCAGAGTAGTGCTGAGCGTTCCAGCCTTCGCGATGGCGGCGTTCAGATCCGCGATCGCTTTCGGCGTCTGGAGCCGGACTTCCGTAAACGCGCGCGTCGCCGACTCGCCGACCGTCATGCCGCCCATCAAGCCGTTCTTGGCCTGGCCGGCCTTGATCGTCAGGCTTTCGGTCGCGACACCGCGTCCGCCGCCACCGCCACCGCGCCCGCCCTGCGGCGCCGCCAGCTTCGGCGCGAGCGCCGTCAACTCCTTGTTGAACGCGTCGAACGACGCCTTCACGTCGGCCGGTACGTCCGTGCGCCCGCCAATCGTCGTTGCGAGTTCGGTCATCTGCCGCGTCAGCGATCCCAGCGCGGTGGACGCGTCGGTGATCGTCGGCTGCAGCGTGTGGATCTCCATTGCCATGTCGAACTGACGCTTCCGCTCCGCCGCTGTCAGCACGACCTCGGGATCGTCGTTGACCTTCAGCGGCCTGGTCTCGATCGTCTTGCCGTCAACGATCAGCGCCACGTTGTAAGCGCCGCCGATCACGTACGGTCCGGCCACGTTGCCGCCAAATCCGCCGAAGCCACCACCACCGCCGCCACCGGCCGGCACGGGACAGCCGGCGCCAAAGGGGCTCGTCGCTGGCGGTGCCGGTGGCTCGGCTGCCGCGCCACCTTCAGGCTGATCGCCCGCTGCGCCACGGCCACCGCGTCCACCACGGCCTCCGCGTCCATCCGCCGCTGGAGGCGGCGCGGGCGCGGGCTGCACGCGCAGATCCCAGCACGCCGACTGAATCCCCACCTTGTTGCTGTTGGCCAGCACCGTCCCCGAGATCTCGCGGATCTCGCGTCCAGCCGCATCGGTGATCTTCAGTTTCACCTCGCCGACGGCTTTCCTGTTGACCCACGAGATGATCGCGGCGGCCGGCGGATTCTCGCCGAAGAACGTCTGGTCGCCCCAGAACTCGTAGTTGCGATCGCGCACCGCGCGCCGGAACATCGCGAACGGCGCTGGCGTGAACAGCTTCGCGTCGGGCACAGCCTTTTGCGCCGCAGCGTATTCCTGGATCGGCTCGAGGTGATCGAGAATCCAGATCGCGCGGCCGTGCGTCGCCAGCACCATCGCGTTGTCGCGCGGGTGCAGCGTGATCTCGTCGATGCGCACCGTCGGCAGGTTCGCTTTCATGCGCACCCAGCTCCTGGCGCGATCGATCGACACGAACAGCCCCGTCTCGGCGCCCAAGTACAACACATCCGGGTTCCGCTGATCCTCGGTCATCGTCTTGATGACTTCGTCCTTCAGATTCCCCGCCGCCGACGCCCACGTCTGCCCGAAGTCGTGGCTCACATAGATGTAGGTCGCAAAATCGTTCTGACGATGGCCGTCGAAGGTGGCGTAGACCGTACCTTCGTCGAATCTCGACGGCACCACCTCCGACACCCAGATACCTTTCGGCAGGCCCGGAATCTTGTCGGTGACGTTGGTCCACGACCGGCCGGTGTCGCGTGACACCTGCACGTTGCCGTCGTCGGTCCCGCTGTAGAGCACCCCCTGCCGCTTCGACGACTCCGCGAACGAAATGATCGACGGCCACGCCTGAATGCCGTCGTCTTTCGAGATGCGAATGTCGCTGCCCTTCACGCCCATCGTCACGACGTCTTCCCGGTTCGCGTTGGTCGTCAGGTCCGTGCCGGATGATTCCCAGTTCAGCCCGCGATTGGCCGAGCGGAACAGCTTGTTGCTTGCGGCGTAGATGATCTTCGGATCGTGCGGCGACATCACCAGCGGCGTATCCCAGTTCCAGCGTAACGCCGGTTCGCCCTGTTCCGGCTGCGGCCGGATCGACATCGTCTCGCCGGTCACGCGATCGATGCGGACCATGTTGCCGTCCTGCGACTCGCTGTAGGCGATGCGGTAGTCGCCGGGATCCTGAATCGCGACGAAGCCGTCGCCGCCCTGCATCGTCGCCCAGTTGAAACCGGCGATGCCGACCGCGCCGCGCACCGCGCTCGGGCCGCACCACGCGTAGTTGTCCTGCATGCCGCCGCAGATGTTGTACGGCGTCGCGTTGTCCACGCTGACGTGGTAGAAGAGCCCGGCCGGAATGTTGTGAACGAAGTTCCATGTCCTGGCGGCGTCCCAGGTGACCGCCACGCCGCCGTCGTTGCCGATGATCAGGTGCTGTGAGTTCGCCGGATCGATCCAGATCGCGTGGACGTCGTCGTGAATCGTCTGCGTCGCGTTGAGGATCACCGTCTTGCCGCCATCCACCGTCTTGTGCAGCTTGACGCCGGCGTAGAACACCGTTTCCGTGTCGTTTGGATCGATCCGCACCTGGCTGAAATACATCGGCCGCGCGTTCTCGTTGTTCACCTTGCGCCACGTCGCGCCCGCGTCGTCGGATCGATAGAGTCCGGTCGGCGTGGAGTCGTTGGTGGTCGCAGTCGTCGCACCGCGCCCGCCGCCCTGCGGCGCTTCATCAGGGGTCGGCGCGCCCGCACCAGCCGCCTGTGGTGAGCCTGCCGAACCACGCGCGACCGGCACCGGCGCCTGACCTTCAACCGTCGCGTAGAGCACGTTGGGCCGACGCCGATTCACATCGAGACCGATGCGGCCCATCGGCTCATTCGGCAGACCGCTGGTGAGCCTGGTCCATTTCTCGCCGCCGTCGGTGGACTTCCACACGCCGCTGCCCGGTCCGCCGCCGTTCATGCAGCACGCCGTACGCCGACGCTGATACATCGACGCGTAGAGGATCTGGTTGTTCGTCGCGTCCATCACCAGGTCATTCGCGCCCGTGTCCTCGTCCACCTTCAGCACCTGCTTCCAGGTCTTCCCGCCATCCGTCGTCTTGTAGACGCCGCGTTCGCCGCCGGGTCCGAACAGACTGCCGGTCGCCGCGACGAAGACCGTGTCGTTGTTGCGCGGGTCGATGACGATGCGGTTGATGAAGCGGGTGGTCTTGAGCCCG
>JANYHS010000042.1 GCA_025358945.1 Acidobacteriota bacterium | reverse complement strand
AACAGCCCAGGCCGCACCGCCGCCCTCGAGATACGCCATCTCGATCGAGTCGGTCAGCCGCTGACGCAGATCTTCACCGCTCAGCTGAATGCGATCGATGATCACCTGGAGCACCGTGCGGTTGCGCAGCGACGCCGGGTCGAGGTCGTCGAACGACACCGCCTGGCCGTCGACAAGCAACCGCGCGAATCCCTTGCGGCGCAGGCTGGCGATCGTGGTCTCGACGACGCCGGCTGACGCCGGGTCCGCAGCAACCGTCTTCCGCGCGACGTGGCCTTTCTTCGCCTGAGGCTGATCCTGGGGACTCGTCGCTGGTGACTCGTCGCGCTCCGCCATCTCGTCCACCTCGGGTGTATCCACGCTGGACGCGGACACATCGACGATCGGCAGATCGAAACCCAGCAACAGCCGCGTACCCGCCGGGAGTTCGCTCAGTTGGCGGGCCGCCACTTCCGCAGTTTCGCGCACGACTTCCTTGCCGCACTGCCGGCAATAGGTGCGGCCGACCCTGGCGAACAGCAGCCGCATGTAGTCGTGAATCTCGGTCGTCGTGCCAACGGTCGACCGCGGGTTACGGATGCTGTTTTTCTGGCGGATGGCGATCGCCGGCGAGATGCCGTCGATGCGATCGACGTCCGGCTTCTCCATGCGCTCGAGGAACTGGCGCGCGTAAGCGGACAGCGATTCGACGTAGCGGCGCTGCCCTTCGGCGTAAATCGTGTCGAAGGCCAGCGACGACTTCCCCGATCCGCTGACCCCGGTCACGATGATCAGCTGACCGACGGGTAGCGTCAGGTCGATGTTCTTGAGGTTGTGCGTGCGCGCGCCGCGCACGGTGATGTATTGGGTTTCAGCGGACCCGGAGACGGGCGTATCGGACATGCTCGGTGTACGACCTTGCAGTGATGATTTTTAGAAAGCTCCGAACCACCAATCGTAGCGCAGGGTCGTACCTGTCGCAAGCCGGACGGTCAGGTCACACAATCCTGCGCAGGCCTTTTGTGGCGAGCCATCATCGGTCACTTCTCCTGATCCAGCCGATCGTCGTCGTCGACGCGAGCAGCAGAATCGGCACGACCGGGCTGCCGCCGACGATGAACAGGTGCGTGATGATCGCGCCGACCATGGTCACAGCCAGCACCGCCGCGCCGTACGAGGCCGCCGACGGAATCAGCAGCAGGACGGCGCCAACCACTTCAATCGTGCCCGTCACGTACCGAAACCACTGACCGACGCCGATGACGTCGAACATCTGCACCATCATCGCCACGCCAGCGAGTTTGCTGATCCCGGCCATCAGAAACATTCCCGCGCTGAGAATCTGCAGCGTCCAGAGAATGGCCACCACCGCGCGTGACCGCTGTGTCGATTCGGATTCCGCCCCGTTCCACGTCTGCGTGCGTGTCGTCATATTCTGCTCCATCTTTGTAATAGGTGAACTGTCCATAAGTGAACTAGATGTCAAAGAAAGGGTGCTACCTCTGAAGTTTGCCCAGGAGTTCGTGCAGCTTGTCGGTCTCTTCCGCAGTCAACACGCCGAACAGCTCGCGCTCGGCCTGCATCTTGATTTGGCTGCCTTGGGTGTAGGCGAATCGCCCCGCGTCGGTCAGCACTGCCAGCCGGGAGCGGCGATCGTTTGGATCCCCTGTCCGGTTGACCAACCCGTCCGCTTCGAGACGATCGACCAGCTGTGTCACGTTCGACTTGACGCATGCGAGCCGGTCGGCCAGTTGCCCCAACGGGAGCGACTCGCCGGCTGCGGTCAAATGATGGAGTGCGGCCAGCTTCGCCAGCGACAACCCGACATCCGAGAGCCGCGCCTCGACGCGGCCTTCCAGCACGCTCGACGCGTGCAGCACCGCGAACAACCCTGTGCGCTCGGTTCCTGCCATCTAGTTCAGATATGTATGATATCACGAATCCGACAACCGGGTAGGTAGAATAGCCGCCATGCAGAACGAGCGTTCACGTTCGCGCCGGTGGTTCCTCGGACTCGGCGCGGCGTGGAGTGCCGCCCTGGTCGCCTGCCAATCGAAAACGGCGTCCCCGCCGCCAGCTGAGCCGCGCGCGCTTGGCGCGGCGGTCAGCCCGTACGGGTCGCGATCCAAGTTCGAGAAAACGGCGCGCTACTTCAACCAGAACACCAAGGTGCCGCTGGAAGAAGCGTCGAGCCGCACGCCGCTGCACGAGACCTACGGCATCATCACGCCCTCGTCTCTGCATTTCGAGCGGCATCATTCGGGCGTACCGGAACTCGATCCCGCCACGCACACGCTGACGATCCACGGCCTGGTCGGTCGTCCGCTCGTGTTCAGCGTGGACGAGTTGAAGCAACTGCCGTCGAAATCACGGATTCATTTCATCGAGTGCTCGGGCAACAGCGGCGGTGAATGGCGCGGCGGCTCCACCGAGTCCGACGTGCAGCGCATTCACGGCTTGACCAGCTGCAGCGAGTGGACCGGCGTGCCGGTCTCGACCCTGCTGCGCGAATGCGGCGTCGATCCGAAAGCCACGTGGGTGTTGGCCGAAGGCGCCGATGCGAGCAAGCACGATCGCAGCATCCCGATGAAGAAGATGATGGACGATGCGATGGTCGTCTACGGGCAGAACGGCGAACCGCTGCGGCCGGAACAGGGTTACCCGCTGCGCCTGTTGCTCCCGGGCTGGGAAGGCAACTCGAACGTGAAATGGCTGCGGCGGCTCAAGGTGATGAACGAGCCGGCGATGAGCCGCGAGGAAACCTCGAAATACACCGACTTGATGCCCGACGGCAGCGCGCGTCAGTTCACGTTCGAGCTCGAGGCGAAATCAATCATTACGCGCCCCTCCGGTGGCGATACGCTGGTCGCCGGCGCGTTCTGTGAGCTGACCGGCATCGCCTGGACGGGACGCGGCACCATCGTCAGCGTCGAGATCACCACGGACGCCGGCGCGACGTGGGCGAAAGCCGAGCTACAAACGCCGGTGCTGCCGATTGCCCACACGCGCTTCCGCTTCCCGTGGAAATGGGACGGCAAGGATACGGTGATGGCGTCGCGTTGCACCGATAGCACAGGCTATACGCAGCCGCCGTTGACGGAACTGATCACCGTCCGCGGCATGAACTCGCAGTACCACAACAACGGAATCCAGGCGTGGAAAGTTGCGTCGGACGGAAAGATCACCAATGGCAACCGCGCGTAAGCGCCTCCTGAGAGTGGCGCAAGGTGTGGGCCTTGCGTTACTCGTGGCGCAAGGCTTTCCGAAAGTGGCGCAGGACTTCAGTCCTGCGGTCCTCGCCCAGTCACCAACCTTCGGCGTCGGCCACGCACCGAATCCCGCGCTGCTGCAGCAGATCGACATTGACGTCACGCCGGACGGCAAAGGTCTGTTGCCCGGCAGCGGCACCGCGGCGAAGGGTAAGGACGTCTACACGCGGCGCTGCGAAACCTGTCACGGTCCGACCGGGACAGAAGGGCCGCAGGAAATCCTCGCCGGCGGAAAGGGATCACTGGCTACTCCCAAGCCGCAGAAAACCGTCGGCAGCTACTGGCCGTACGCGACGACGCTGTGGGACTACATCAACCGGGCGATGCCGTTCGATCATCCCAGCACACTGACGCCGGACGAGGTCTACTCTGCCGCGGCGTACGTGCTGTTCCTCAACGGCGTGGTCGGCGAACAGGACGTCCTCAACGAAGCGACGCTGCCGAAAATTCAGATGCCGAATCGCAACGGGTTCGTGACCGATCCTCGCCCCGATACACCGATCAAACGCAAGTAGCGCAGAACTTCAGTTCTGCGAGAGGCGTGGCGCAGAACTTCAGTGCTGCAAGAGACGCAGCGCAGCACTTCAGTTCTGCGAAAACTTATATGGCACACCACCGCTGGGTCGACGTCCTGAGCGAGCAGATCACCGAGTCGGTCGCGCGCCGATTCATCACCGGCGACCATGTGACCGTCGGCCGCTTCGAGGTGAAACGGGGCGGCGTCGTGCCGGCCCACTCTCACGCCAACGAACAAGTCAGCATCGTGCTCGAAGGTGTGATTCGATTCCGGATCGACGGCATCGACACGATCGTGAAAGCCGGCGAGGTGATGCAGATTCCTGGCCACGCGGTCCACGAGGTGGAAGCGCTCGAGGACACACTCGTCGTCGACGTGTTCAGCCCGGTCCGCCAGGACTGGATCGACAAGACGGACAGCTACTTCAAGAAATAGGGTCTGGGGGCTTGGGGCTGGAGGCTGGAGGCTGGGGACTGGAGGCTGGGGACTCAACATGAAACAGATCATCGGTCTCATCCTGTTCGCGGCACTGCTCGTGCCGCCCTTCGCGACGGCCGGTCAGCCGCCGCCGGCGGCGGACGCGGCGGTCTTCGTCGCCTACTACTGGCGCGCGAAGCCGGGCAAGCTGCAGGAGTACAGCGACTACATCAAGAACACCGCGGAGGCGATTGACGAGAGCGCGCGCCGGGCGGGCGTCTTCGAGGAGGTGCGGACCGTGACGCCCGCGCCGGGCACCGTGACCGACTGGACGCACCTGCGGATCTTCCGGTTGAAAAACGCCGCGGC
Organism: Acidobacteriota bacterium; assembly: GCA_025358945.1. Taxonomy (GTDB): domain Bacteria; phylum Acidobacteriota; class Vicinamibacteria; order Vicinamibacterales; family CAVVIG01; genus CAVQFC01. The sequence continues at coordinate 118 of JANYHS010000042.1, read as the reverse complement.
CGAGCAGGCGCTGGGCGCCGGCCTCGACGCCGCAACATTGCGCGTGGTCCCGGACGAAGCGACGCGGAAGGCGAACAGCGAACGGTCGGCGGGACTGAGAGATTTGGTTCGCCGCGAA
>JANYHS010000102.1 GCA_025358945.1 Acidobacteriota bacterium | reverse complement strand
GTGAGGTCGTACGGCACGTCGTCTCGCGACTCCCACAACTGATCCCACAGGCCGTCCGGTGAGATGCGATAGACCGCGCCCTTGAGCGCCCGGTGATCGTCTCGCGGCGTCGCCGCCGCGCTCGATGCGCCGCTGACGTCGACGATAGACATGGAGGTGATCTCGGCGGATACCGACGCGATCGGCGCGCGGATGATCTCGCCTCCCGAGATCTGACCGCCGCCGTCGCTGACGCCGGGGGGGCCGCCGGAGGCCGGACGTCCGCTGATCGCGGCGACGTACAGCAGACCCTTGTCGTCAAAGCGCAGCGCGCGGATTTCCTGGAACGGCGAATCGAGCAGGACGAACGGCTTGCCGTCGGGATCGATCCGCAACACTCTGCCGGGCGTGCCGGTGCCGGCGAGCAGGTTGCCGCTCTTGTCAAACGCCAGCGCGGTGATATGCGTGGCGGTCGCCTTGTAGAACGTGGACTCCTTGCCGTCCGGCGTGATCTTGCGAATCACGCCCTTATCGCCGGTGCCGGCGTAGAGGTTGCCATTGCCGTCCACCGCGAGCGCCCAGATGTACTTGTCGTCGCCGGCGAAGAACGTGGTCGCCACGCCGTTGCGATCGACCTTGTAAATCTTACCGTCCGGCGAGGTGCCGACGTAGAGGCCGCCGTTGGGCGCCAGGGCCAGCGCGTGCGCTTCGAGTTCGGTGCTGTCGAAGAACAGCGAACCCTTGCCCTGGGGATCGACGCGGAAGACTTTGCCTTCGTTGCCGGTGCCGATGAACAGCGTGCCGTCAGGCGCCGCCACCATCGACCACAGGAACGGCGCCGACGTCTCGTACACCAGCTCGGTGACGGGACCCAGCCTCAGCTGTCCGTGGTTGTCGATCGAGAGGTTCTCGACGTCGCCTTTCAGGAAATCGTTCTGCGTTGCGGCCTGGAAAAACCTGGGCGACGACGCCTGAAGCGGCAGCAGGGCGGCGGCAACGATCGCCGTCGTCATCAGGGTACGGAGACGGGTGTGCATCAGTTTTGGGAGACGGTGATCGTCAGTGTCCGGGATCCGGCGACGGCGTGTTCGGTGGGCAGCTCCCATTGGGCGATGGTCGCGCTGTGCAGCGGGTTGAAGTTGCCGCCGTTGCGATCGCCTTCGAGTACGCCGAGCACCGAGGGCGGCAGCGCCGACAGCAGCTCGCCACTGACGACCGCGCCGGCGTCCGAGCCGAGGAGCTTGATGTAGAGCGAGTTGTTGCGGCGTCCCTTGTTCAGCGCCTTGATGATCTGGTCCACGCTGCGTGGTTGCGGCGCGCGCGCCTCGCGCTGTTCGTTCTGGCCGAGCCGGGCGCCGTCCGAGACGAGCAGCGACAGGCTACCGCTCGCGTTCGCCGGAATCTCAATCGGCAGCGTGCGCACCACCTCGTCGCCGCGATAGGTGCGGAACATGATCTTCAGCGGCACCGTGCGTCCCGCGCGCGGCCGCGGGTCGTCCAGCCACACCCGTTCCAGCGTCGCCGTCTTTGGTTCCTCTGTCGTCGCGAACGTGACGTCGAGGCCGTCGATGTCCACCTTCTCGTAGTCGTTGCCCATCAGGACCGACAGCGGCCCGACGATGTAGGACGCAGCGCTCATCGAGGACTGATCGCCGGCGAACAGGTTGTCGAAAGCGATCGTGTCGTGCCTGGGCACCTTCACGGAGCCGCGGACGTTGAAGGTCGTCGCGCCGAACTGTCGTTCGTAAGAGCCAAGCGTGTTCAGGACGCTGGCGTAGGTCATCAGCGGTCCGAACAACGGGTCGTTGACCACGCCGAAATGGAACGTCTGTTTGGGCGCGCGGGTCGATTCGAGGGAAAGCGTGATCGGAATCAGGCGCGGACCCTTGCCGAGGCGCCCGGCGATTGCGGTGGCGCGATCCTGCAGCACCGTACCGATAATCTCGCCCGTCGTCGACAGCTTCATCGACGAGAACAGGCTGGGGAGGATGGTGTAGACGTACGCCCGTGTCATCGGAAACTCGGTGGGCCCGAGGTTGTACATCGGGTGTCCGAAGGCGTAGACGCGGTCGCCATCGATGTGCGTCACCGTGCCGGTGCCGCCGAGCATCAGGTCGCCGCCAACCAGCATCACGCCGACGGCGTCACCTGGCTTGAGCGGTCCTTCATACGGCTTCTCGCCGTCACGCGGTCCCGCGACGCTGCCGCCCGTGGGAATGAATCCCTGGTCGCGGAGCGCGCCGCCGAACATGTCGGCAAGGTCCGGCTCGAAGCCGGACATCACGAGCGGTGTGGCGATCGGCCGAAGCAGTGTGCCGAGCTGGCTGCCGGCGAGGCCGGCGACGGCGCTGACGCCGGAGAGTTCGGTGTCGTTCTGCCGTTCGGCAAACGGCCGGTTCCAGGCGAGCGCCTTGCGGAACGCGGCGCTCAGGCCCTCACGGGTGAGCGGGAAGTCGACTTTCACGCGCGCGCCCGGCGGGCGCACGTCGCCCATCTGTGTCGAGTCGGTCATCTCGGCAATCGGCGTGATGCCGGCAATCGGTTCCTTCGAGAAACTGCCGAGTGCGTATGAGACGGCGCCAATCAGTTTGCCGTCCACGTAGACCGGGCTGCCGCTCATCCCGGCGATGACGCCGGTGTTGGCGAGCGGTCCGCCTTCGAGCTTGGCGAGGATCAGATTGCGATGGGGTCCGATGACGTTCTCGAGCACCCCGATGATGTTGGCTTTGAATTCTTCGACGTGGGTGCCGTCGAAGACTGTGCGGCCGATCCCGATCATGCCCGGCCGGATGTCCTTGATGTCCATCTGGGCCGTCGCGCCGGAGAGCAGGCTCGACACCCCGACCAGGACCGCGACGAGCGTGAGTGCGTGCCGCCGGAGTGTCATGGGTGTAAATCCAATCTACAGGCGAGTTTGACACGGATCGCCGGTGTTTGCTATCGTCTCAATCTTCCGATGCCGACGATCTTCAGCCTCGCGTCCGACTCCATCGAACTGGTGGCACCCGTGTGCGTGCCGGCCTGGCGGTGGTATTGGAGCACGACTGAAGAGGCATCCGCCTAGGCGCCAGCCGCCACAGCGCGAACGAGTTTTCGAGCCTCTTCAGCCCCACGGTTGGAGAGGCTTTTTTTATGTCGAAACCACTGCTCTGCGTCACCGTCACCGCCGCCACGACGGCAGAGCTCCGTCAGAAGCGCGATGCGGTTCCTGACGCGGATCTGATCGAGCTGCGGCTCGATACGGTCAGCGACCCGAGTGTCGCCGGCGCACTGGCCGGGCGTCGCCGTCCGGTGATCGTGACCTGCCGTCCCGCGTGGGAAGGCGGAGGCTTCACAGGCGCAGAAGACGATCGTAAGCAGATCCTGGCCGATGCGCTCGACCTGGGCGCCGAGTACGTGGACGTCGAATGGCGCGCCCGCTTCGACGATCTGATCGCGCAGGCCGGTGGCCGGCGGATCGTCCTGTCCACCCACGACTACCGCAGCCTGCCGATTGACCTGACCGCGCGTGTGCATGCGATGCGATCGACGGGCGCCGAAGTGATCAAGATCGCCGTGCAGATGACCAGCCTCAGCGACTGCATTCCGCTGCTCGATCTGGGCGCGCAGACCGGCAAGCAGACCGGCATGGTGCTGATCGGCATGGGGCCGTTCGGCTTCGCGACCCGCGTGCTGGCCGGCCGCTTCGGATCGATCTGGACCTACGCCGGGGCGCTGCGCGAGGTGGGGCAAATCAGTGCGCAGTCTTTGCTGAAGGACTATCACTTCCGATCGGTCACCGACACGACCGAGATCTACGGCGTCGCTGGCGGACACGTGCACAACTCAGTGTCGCCGGCGATGCACAATGCCGCCTTCCGCGCGTCCAGCGTCGACGCGGTCTACCTGCCGTTTCCCGCCGTGGATGCCAAAGACTTTACGAAACTCGGCCGCGCGCTCGGCATCAGCGGCGCGAGCGTGACGATTCCGCTCAAGGTCACGATGTGTGACGAGGTGGACGAGATCTACGCCGTGGCCCGCCGCATCGGGGCGATCAACACGATCCGCGTCGAGAAGGGCCGCTGGATCGCGGGGAACACCGATGCGAGCGGCTTTCTGGAGCCGCTGAAGGAGCGTCTGTCGCTCGACGGTGTGCGCGCGTCCGTCCTCGGCGCTGGCGGTGCGGCGCGAGCGGTGACCGTGGCGCTGGCGTCAAGTGGCTGCAGGGTCCGCCTGCATGCGCGCAGTCCTAGTCAAGCTGAAGAAACGGCGATGCTGACGTCAGCCGAACTCGGGCCATGGCCGCCGGAGCCGGGCAGCTGGGATCTGCTGATCAACTGCACGCCGATCGGGATGTATCCGCGGGTCGACGAGACCCCGATTCCCGCAGATCAGCTGACGGGCCGGTACGTGTACGACCTGGTCTACAACCCGTCGATCACCCGTTTGCTGCGCGACGCGGAGGCCGCAGGGTGCGAAACGATCGGCGGCCTCGAGATGCTCGTAGCGCAGGCCCGGGAACAGTTTCAGTGGTGGGTCGGCGCGAAACCCCGGTCTGGTGTGATGAGGGAAGCCGCGCTCAAGCGGTTGGCGGAGTTTGCTCGCGATGAAAATTACCTCGTTTGAAGAATTCAAAGAACTGGCGCGGCGCGGAACGTTCGTGCCGGTCTGCAAGGAGATCGTTGCCGACCTCCTGACACCGGTGTCGGCATTCCTGAAAATTGCCGAGCACGCCGACTACGCGTTCCTGCTGGAAAGCGTCGAAGGCGGCGAGCATGTCGGCCGTTATTCCTTCCTCGGCAAGGATCCCTTCCTGATCCTGCGCGCCAGAGACGGCAAGACGACGCTCGATCGCGGCGGCGTGACGATCGAGAGCGATCGGCCGTTCGTGGACACGCTGCGGCAGCTGATGGCCGATTTCCGCTCGCCGTTTGTCCCCGAGTTGCCACGCTTCACCGGCGGCGCGGTCGGCTACCTGGGCTACGGCGCGGCGTCGTGGTTCGAGCCGACGCTCGGCGACCTTGGGTCGTCGCCTGATGCCGCCGACGATGCCGGGTTCATGCTGTTCGACACGGTGCTCGCATTCGATCACGTGCAGCACCGCATCCTGATCATCGCCAACGCGCGCATCACGCCCGACGAGGATCTGGAGTCGCTGTATCAGTTTGCGTGCGCGAAGATTCAGTTTCTCGAGCGCGAACTGGAACGCAACCTCTCGCACAAGCGGCCCGAGGCGTCAGAGGCGCTGACGTTCACGTCCAACCACACTCAGGAACGCTTCGAAGAGCAGGTGCGCGCGGCGAAGGAACACATCGCGGCGGGCGACATCTACCAGGTTGTGTTGTCGCAGCGTTTCGAAGCGGAGGTCGCGGCGGAGCCGTTCACGGTGTATCGCGCGCTGCGTCACGTGAACCCGTCGCCGTACATGTATTTCATCCGCATGGGCGGTGTGTCGGTCGTCGGCTCGTCGCCGGAGATGCTGGTGCGCGTCGAAGGGTCGCGCGTGGAAACGCATCCGATCGCCGGCACGCGCCGCCGCGGCAAGAACGCCGAAGAAGACATGCGCCTCGCCGAGGAATTGAAACGGAACGAGAAGGAACGCGCCGAGCACGTGATGCTCGTGGACCTGGGCCGCAACGACGTCGGACGCGTCTGCGAATACGGCAGCGTCCGCGTGCCGCAGTTCATGGGGCTCGAGCGCTTCTCGCACGTCATGCACCTGACCTCGATTGTGGAGGGCAAGCTCGCCGACGATCGTGATCGCCTCGACGCGCTGGTCTCGTGTTTTCCGGCGGGCACAGTCTCGGGCGCGCCAAAGGTCCGCGCGATGCAGATCATCAGGGAACTCGAGCCATCCGGCCGCGGCCTCTATGCCGGCGCGGTCGGCTACCTCGACTTCGCGGGCAACCTCGACTTCTGTATTGCGATCCGCACGGTGATCATGTCCAACGGCAAAGCCTACGTGCAGGCCGGCGCCGGAATCGTGATGGATTCGAACCCGGCCGCGGAGTACGAGGAGACGCGCGACAAGGCCAAGGCCCTCCTGCGCGCCCTCGAGCTCGCGCAGGCAGGACTCTAAATGGTCCTCGTCATCGACAACTACGACTCGTTCACCTACAACCTCGTGCAGTATCTCGGCGAGCTGGGGGCGGACGTGCAGGTGATGCGCAACGACGTCGTCTCGCTCGAAGACGTCGTGAGCGCGAAAGCTGACCGTATCGTGATCTCGCCGGGGCCTGGGCGACCGGAGTACGCCGGTGTGACGATGGACGTCATCCGGCGGCTGGGCCAGACCACGCCGATCCTTGGGGTGTGTCTGGGTCATCAGGCCATTGGCGCGGTGTACGGCGGGGCGGTCGTGCGTGCACTGGTGCCGATGCACGGCAAGACGTCGACGATCGAGCACGACGGCAAGGGCGTGTTCCGCGGGATCGCCGGACCGTTCGTGGCGGCGCGGTATCACTCACTGGTCGTGCAGGAAGGCGGGCTGCCGGCCGAACTCGAGATCGCCGCGCGGACGCTCGAGGACTCGAACATCATGGGGCTGCGTCACCGCACGTGGCCGGTGCACGGCGTCCAGTTCCATCCCGAATCGATTCTGACCGGCGAAGGCAAACACATCCTCCGGAACTTTCTCGAGCGGTAGACGATGTTTCAGGACCTCATCGAAAAACTGACGCGCCACGAAGATCTGACGGCTGATGAGGCCGCCGCCGCGATGGCCGAGGTGATGGAAGGCCGTGCGGCGCCCGCCCATCTCGCCGGTCTGCTCGTCGGTCTGGCGATGAAAGGCGAGCGCCCCGCAGAGATCGTCGGGCTCGCGCGCGCGATGCGTGCGCATGCCGTACCGACCTCCGCACGATACGACGATGTGTTCGATACGTGCGGGACAGGCGGGGATCGGGCGAACACGTTCAACATCTCGTCGTGCGCGGCGCTGGTCGTCGCCGCCGCAGGGGTCCGCGTTGCGAAACACGGCAACCGGTCTGCCTCGAGCAAGGCCGGAGGCGCTGATGTCTACGAGGCGCTCGGTGTTCGCATTGCCGCGCCTCCCGCGGTTGTTGAGCGCTGCTTGTCTGAGGCCGGCATCGGGTTCTTCTTCGCGCCGACGTTTCATCCGTCGATGCGCCACGCCGGACCGGTGCGTCGCGAACTTGGCGTGCGGACAGCGTTCAACCTGCTCGGTCCGCTGACCAACCCCGCGGGCGCGGCGCGGCAGCTGGTCGGCGTGCCCAAGCCCGAGTTCACGGAATTGATGGCGCGCGCGCTGATGCTGCTCGGCGCCACGCGTGCCTGGGTCGTGCACGGAGCGGACGGGATCGACGAGTTGACGACGACGGGGTACACGAAGATTTCCGAGTGCCGCGACGGCGCGGTCAACACGTTCTATCTGCATCCGGCTGACGTCGGCCTGCCGAAGGCCTCGGCGGGAGCACTGCAGGGCGGCGACGCGCAGGAGAACGCGCGGATCATCGTCAGCATTCTGGATGGCGCGCGCGGTTCGGCACGCGACGTGGTGCTGCTGAACGCGGGTGCGTCACTCTTCATCGCCGGGGCGGCTGTGTCGGTCAGGGAAGGCATTGCGAAGGCGTCGCGCGCCATCGACAGCGGCGACGCGAAGCGTACGTTGCAGACACTGGTGTCCGTCTCGAATGCCGGGAGCGCGGCATGATGGAATCCGCAACCGGCAATCCGCGATCCGCAAGACCGGCCGATCTCCTCGAGACGATCGTCGCGGCGACGCGACGGATCGTCGAGGTACGACAGGCCGAGGAGTCGATCGCCCGGCTGACCGAGCGGGCGGCAGCGATGCCGTCACGGGCGGGTCGATTCCAGGCCGCGCTGACGCGGACCGATCGCGTCAACGTGATCGCGGAGTGCAAGCGGCGGTCGCCGTCGCGCGGCATCCTGTGCGCCCACTACGATCCAGTGGCCATCGCGACTGCGTATGCCGCCGCCGGCGCCGCCGCGATCTCCGTGCTGACGGAGCCGACGTTCTTCGACGGATCCCTCGCTCATCTGAAAGCCGTGCGTGCGGCAGTCGAGGCGCCGCTGCTGCGCAAGGATTTTGTGGTCTCGGAATACCAGCTGCTCGAGGCGAAGGCGGCCGGGGCGGACGCCGTGCTGCTGATCGTCGCCGCCCTTCGGCCGGCAGCGTTGAAGGTGTTGCACGATCACGCGCGGCGGCATGGGCTGGACGTGCTGGTCGAGGTACACGACGCGAAGGAGCTGTCGATTGCAATCGACGCCGGCGCCCGCATCATCGGCGTGAACAACCGGAACCTGCGCACGCTGCAGGTGGATGTGCACGCCTCCGAGGCGCTGATCGCGCTGATGCCGGCGGAGGTCATCGCCGTCAGCGAGAGCGGGCTGAAGACCGCCGCCGACCTCGCGCGGCTCAAGGCGCTCGGCTATGGGGCGTTCCTCATCGGCGAGCGATTCATGTCTGCCACGGACCCGGGGGCGGCGCTGGCCGAATTGCTCGCGTGCTGATCAAGATCTGCGGGATCACGCGCCTCGAGGACGCGGAAGCGGCGGTGGCCGCCGGCGCGTCGGCGATCGGCTTCGTGTTCTGGCCGAACAGCCCGCGGTTCGTCGATCCGTACACCGCGCGGCAGATCGCGTCGAGGCTGCCGGCGTTTGTCACGCCGGTCGGCGTCTTCGTCAACCAGCCGCGGCAGTACGTGGAGGCCGTGGCGAGCCTGGTGCGGCTCGGCGCGGTGCAACTGCACGGCGACGAGACGCCAGCGGACGCCGCCGCGCTGTCGACGCCCGTCATCAAAGCGGTGCCCGCGGACTCGGCCGCTTCCCACGTGTGGCCCGCATCGACCCTGCTGTTGCTCGACGTGCATGACCCCGTGAAACGCGGCGGGACCGGGCGGACGATTGACTGGACGGCTGCAGCGGCAATCGCCGCGCGGCGCAAGATTCTCCTGGCGGGCGGGTTGACGCCAGACAACGTCGCTGACGCGGTCGCACAGGTGCGGCCGTTCGGCATCGACGTGTCTTCGGGCGTCGAGCGCGCGCCCGGCATCAAGGATCATCAGCGTCTGCGGGCGCTGTTCGAGGCTATGGCATGACACCGATCACCACACGACGCGACCCCGATGCGCGGGGCTACTTCGGCGAATTCGGCGGACGCTACGTCCCTGAGACACTCGTCGAGCCGGTCGAGGAACTCGAGCGCGCCTACTTCGCCGCGCGCGACGATGCCGCGTTCCAGGCGGAACTCGATCGCCTGCTCAAGCACTACGTCGGCCGTCCGACGCCGATCTTCGAGGCGGCGCGGTTGTCCGCGGCAGCCGGTGGGGCGCGCATCTTCCTGAAGCGCGAGGACCTGACCCATACCGGCGCGCACAAGATCAATAACGCGATCGGACAGGCGCTGCTCGCGGCCCGCATGGGCAAACGCCGCATCGTCGCAGAGACCGGCGCGGGGCAGCACGGTGTGGCGACGGCGACGGCGTGCGCGCTGCTCGGTCTCGACTGCCACGTCTACATGGGCGCCGAGGACATGGACCGCCAGGCATTGAACGTCGTCCGCATGCGGCTGCTGGGGGCCGAGGTGCTGCGCGTGGATGCCGGCAGCAAGACGCTGAAGGACGCGATCAACGAGGCGATGCGCGACTGGGTGACCAACGTCGCCGATACCTACTACCTGCTCGGATCCGTGCTCGGTCCGCATCCGTACCCGTTGATGGTGCGCGAATTTCAATCGGTGATCGGCCGCGAGGCGCGCGGCCAGATCCTGGCACTCGCGGGCACGCTGCCCACCGCGATCGTCGCGTGCGTCGGCGGCGGCAGCAACGCGATGGGCATCTTCGACGCGTTCATCGAGGATCGCGACGTGCGGTTGATCGGCGTGGAAGCCGGCGGGGAACAGATCATCCGGGGCCGTCATGCGGCGCGGTTCGCCGGCGGCAGCGCCGGCGTCCTCCAGGGCACGCGCACATTCGTGTTGCAGGATGACGATGGCAACATCGAGCTCACGCATTCGATTTCCGCCGGGCTCGACTACGCGGCGGTCGGCCCCGAGCACGCGTGGCTGCGCGCGATCGGACGGTCGGAGTACGCACACGTCAACGACGACGAAGCGCTGGCGGCGTTCCAGACGCTGGCGCGCCTGGAGGGTATCCTGCCGGCGCTCGAGTCGGCGCACGCGATTGCGTATGCGATGCGACTGGCGAAGGAACTTGGACCCAGTGCGACGGTGCTCGTGAATCTGTCGGGACGCGGCGACAAAGATGTTCAGACGGTGGAGAAGACCCTTGCCGAGAAGTAACCGGCTGGAACAGACCTTCGCGCAACTCCGCGCGGAGAAGCGGCCGGGCCTGGTGACGTTCACGACCGCCGGGGATCCGGACCTGCCGCGCTCGGCGGAAATCCTGAAAGCGCTCGATCGCGCGGGCGCGGACGTACTCGAGATCGGTGTGCCATTCTCGGATCCGCTTGCTGACGGACCCGTGATTCAACGGGCGACCGAGCGCGCGCTCGCCTCGGGCGGCAGCCTTCGCGCGTCGCTGGCGATGATCGCGACGGTCCGTCCGCAGATCAAGGCGCCGATGGTGATCTTCAGCTACGCAAACCCGTTGCTCCGGATGGGGCTGGACGCGTTTGCCCGGCAGGCAGCGGACGCGGGCGTTGATGGCGTCTTGGCGCTCGACCTCCCGATTGAAGAGGCGAACGCCTTTCGTGAGACGCTCGCGGCGTCTGGCATCGACACGATCTTTCTGCTCAGCCCCACGACGACCGACGCCAGAATCCAACGGGCGGCGGAGTTGGGCAGCGGGTTTCTGTACGGGATTTCGAGGTTGGGCGTGACCGGCGCGCGCGCCCAGGTGGCGTCGGGAGCAGAAGCGATGGTCCGGCGGATTCGCGCGCACACGACGATGCCGATCGCGCTGGGATTTGGGATTTCGTCGCCGGAACACGTCGCCGAGGTGTGCGCGTATGCCGACGCGGCGGTGGTGGGCAGCGCGCTGGTGTCGATGATTGCGGAGGCCAGTGCGAAGCCGGATCTGATCGATCGGGTCGAGGGTTACGTGCGATGGTTGAAGGGTGCGGGACAACATGCCCACGCTTGATGATTTGCGGAACGACATCGACCGGGTGGACGAGGTCCTGGTGCGCCTGCTGAACGAGCGCGCGCGCGTCGCGTGCGAGATCGGCCGGTTGAAGAAAGCGATCGGCGCGGAGGTCTACCAGCCGGAGCGCGAAAAGCAGGTGCTCGCGCACGTGCGCGGCATCGCGGCGGAGGGGCCGCTTGGGCCGGACGCGATCGCCCGGCTGTTCGAGCGCATCATCGACGAAGCGCGCAGCCTCGAGCGGCGCGTCGTGCACGAAGAAAAGTAGGAGTGACAGAAGCCATGGTCGTAGTGATGGAAGAACGCGCGAGCGAAGCCCAGATCGAACAAGTGGTCGCCCGTCTCGTCGAGATGGGAATGGACGTGCATCGGTCGACCGGCGTGACGCGGACAGTGCTGGGCGCCGTGGGGCAGGGTCACCCGGACAAAGCGCTGATCGAACTGCTCGACGGTGTCCACGAAGTGGTGCGCATCTCGGAGCCCTACAAGCTGGCCAGCAAGACGTTCAAACCCGAGGGAACGATCGTCAACGTCGGCGACGTCCGGATCGGCGGCGACGAAGTGATCGTCATGGCTGGTCCGTGTTCGGCCGAGAGCGAGCCGCAGGTGCGGGCGGCCGCGGCGGCCGTCAAGCGCGCGGGCGCGAAGATTTTCCGCGGTGGCGCGTTCAAGCCGCGCAGTTCGCCGTACAGCTTCCAGGGCCTGGGCGAAGAAGGGCTGAAGCTGCTGCGCGATGCGGCCAACGTCGAGAACCTGAAGCTCATCACCGAGGTGATGGACCTCAGCCAGATCGAGGTGATCGACAAGTACACGGATATCTTCCAGCTCGGCGCGCGCAACATGCAGAACTTCACGCTGCTGCGCGAACTCGGACACGCGCGCAAGCCGGTGCTGATCAAGCGCGGCATCTCAGCGACGATCGAAGAATGGCTGCTGTCGGCGGAGTACGTGCTGAGCGGCGGCAACGAAGACGTCATCCTCTGCGAGCGCGGCATCCGCACCTTTGAAACGGCGACGCGCAACACTTTCGACATTTCGGCGATTCCGGTGATCAAGAAACTGAGTCACCTGCCGATCGTCGCCGACCCGAGTCACGGCGCGGGGCGCCGCGACATGGTGACGCCGATGGCGCGCGCCGCGGTGGCCGCCGGCGCCGACGGCTTGATCATCGAAGTACACTGCGACCCGGATCACGCGCTGAGCGACGGCGCACAGTCGATGTTCCCGGCGCAGTTCGACCGCCTGATGGCCGAGCTCCGCATCATCGCGCCGGCGATCGGCCGCAGCATCTGCCTCGAGCCTGTTCGGCGTGGTGGGTGGGGCAGTTAGGGATTGCGGATCGTGGATGGCGGAGTGCAGATCGGAGAGTTCAGAGCGATGAGTCGATTCGCCGTGGCGCGGAATCCACAATCACATCCGCAGTCCGCCATCCGCAATTCGCAATGACTCAGCTTCCCGTCATCCAACCCGGACGCCCGCTCCCTTCGTCGGGAGCGCCGCCTGTCTTTGAACGGATCGGCATCGTCGGTCTCGGTCTCATTGGCGGATCGATCGCGCTGGCAGCGCGGCAGCTATGGCCGAAGGCGCTGGTCATCGGCGTGGACAACAAGGATGTGCTCGAGACGGCGATGCGGCTGCATGCGATCGACGTCGCGGCAGACGACCTCATCGTCCTCGCCGAGGCGGACATCGTGATTCTTGCGGCGCCGGTCAGGACGAATATGGCCCTGCTGGCGGACCTGGACGAGAACGTCCATCAGCCCGCCGTGATCACCGACACCGGCAGCACCAAGCGCGACATCATCGCTGCGGCGGGATCGCTGCCGGCGCGATTTACGTTCATTGGCGGCCATCCGCTCGCGGGTGCGGCCCAGGGCGGACTCGAGCACGCGCGTCCGGATCTGTTCAGCGGGCGTCCCTGGTTATTGAGCCCCCAGGGTGCGCGAGGCTCACAGCCGAGCGAATCTGACGGCGCGGCCCTCGCAAAGTTGACCGAGTTCGTACAGGCGCTGGGCGCCGTGCCGCGCGTGATCGACGGACAGGCGCACGACCGATTACTGGCTTTTCTGAGTCACCTTCCGCAGCTGACCGCGAGTGCGCTGATGCACGTGGTGGGCGCGTCGGTGGGGCAGGATGGCCTGGGACTGGCCGGACGCGGACTGGCCGATACGACGCGTCTGGCGTCGAGCCCGCCGGATATCTGGAGGGACATTGCGGCCACCAATGCGGACGAGATCGGTCCCGCGCTCGATGCGCTGATCGCGCTGCTTCAGGACCTGCGGCGCGACCTTCCCGCTGGCGACCGCCTCGCGGATGTCTTCACCGACGCCGCGCGCTGGCGCGGGACTCTCAAGAGGTAACGCAGCCCTTCAGCCTTGCGGATCCTTGGCGAGTGATCGCTCCAGCCCTTCATTCCGCCGGAACTTCCGGTTCACTTCCAGCAACTCAGGCTTCGCGTTGAGCAGCGCGAGAATGTCCTTGGTCGTGAACGCACGGTTCGCTGGGTAGAGCGCCTCGTAGATCTGCCGGACCAGATCGAAGTCTTCCGGTTCATCGACGGTCCACCGCATGTGCGAGAGGTCGACGGCGTTGTCGAGGCCTGTGACGCGAAAGCGATCGGGCTGCCGGACGATGAACAGGGACACGTGTTCGCGATCGGATGGGAGCACGGCCTCTTTCCATGCCGTCTCCAACGTCGAAAAGCGGATGGCTTCCACGTCGAGGCCATCGGGAAAGGTTGGCGCGGCCCCGGCAATGTCGATCCCGCTCGTGATCAGAAGGTCGACGACGCGGTCAATCAACTCGGGATCCGCGAGCGGGCAGTCGCCGGTCAACCGGACGATGTAGTCGGGCCGCGTCGGCAGGGCGGCCTGGTAGAAGCGATCGAGCACGTCGTGAAGACTGCCGCGAAAGCAGCGGACGCCCTCAGCGGCGCACAGCGTTTCGATCGCGTCATCGCTGGGCTCGATGCTCGTTGCGACAACGAGCTCGTCGATCGAGCGCGACCGGCGCACGCGATCGAGCTGGTGCAGCAGCATCGCCCGTCCGAGGATCGGCTTCAGTACTTTTCCGGGAAGGCGTGACGACGACACCCGCGCCTGAAGAATGGCGAGGACGGCAGGCTTCGGAGACGCGTGATCGCTCGGCGGTGTGGGCATAGGCGCGTGGAATCGTGCTAGTTTAGCACCGCGATCATGCACACGGGCGTCCTCCACGATCTGATCACCGCCGTTCGTCTTCACACCACCCTGTTCGCGATCCTGATCTCCTATCTGGCTCTCGTCCTCTACATCGGCTACCGGAGCACGAAGAAGCAGAAGTCGCTCGAGGATTTTTTTCTCGCCGGACGGAACGTGCCGTGGTGGGCGGCGGGCGTGTCGATCATCACGGCCGACATGTCCGCCATCTCCTATGTCGGCGCACCCGCATGGGTGTTTCAAAAGGACTTGCGGCTCGCGGCCGGACTGTTCCTGTTCCCGATGTTCATGGTGCTGGTGGTCTATCTCTTCATTCCGGTGATGGCCCGCTTGAAGCTGTTCACCATTTACGAGTACCTCGAAAAGCGATTCGGTCTGCCCTCACGCCTCCTGGCCTCGCTGATGTTCATCCTGATCGTGGTCGGACGCCTCGCGGTGGTGATCTATACGACGTCGCTGATTCTCTCGGTGATCACGGGTCTGCCGCTGACGCTGTGCATCTGGGTCCTGGCTGGTGTGACGGCCACCTACACCGTCCTCGGGGGCATGGAAGCCGTCATCTGGACGGACGTGATGCAGTTCTGCGTGCTCGTGCTCGGCATGGTGCTGATCCTCGCGGTCATCGTCTACGCGTTCGGCGGACACGTCGGTCAGATCTGGCGCCTCGCGGCGCAGGGCGGTCACACCCGGATGCTGGACAGCGACCTGTTCTCGTTCAGCCTGAAGACCGAGGTCACCCTGCTGGGGCTGATCATCGGCGGTGCGGTGACCAACGTCGCGATGTACGGCAGCGATCAGGTGATCGTGCAGCGCTACCTGACGACGGGATCGAAGAGTGAGATGGCGAAGGCCGTGATGTTCAACGGCATCGTGACGCTGCCTGTGATGGGCATGCTGTGGCTGGCCGGGATCGGGCTGGCCGCGTATTACGCGGTGCATCCGGCGTTGGCCGCGACGCTGACGAATCCGGATCAGGTGGTGCCGCATTTCATCACCCACGCGCTCAATCCGGTGGTCGGCGGACTGATCATCGCCGGGATCTTCGCGGCCTCGATGTCGACGCTGTCCTGCGGCCTGAATTCGCTGACCACGGCGTCGATGGTGGATTTCTACATGCGGTTCAGGGAAGCAGCCTCGGATGATGCGTCAGCGGGTGAGGCGGCGCTGCAGGCGGACATCGCCATTGCGCGCTGGTCCACGCTCGGCTGGGCACTGGTGGCCACGGTGGGCGCGATGTTTGTCGATCACCTGGGGACGATTATCAAAGCGATGGGGACCATCAACGGCTTCTTCGTCGGGCCGCTCCTCAGCGTGTTCCTGCTCGGGTTCCTGACCACGCGCGCCAATAGTTTTGGTGCGTTCGGTGGGGCGATCATCGGCACGGCGCTCACCGCCGTCCTTGCCGCGATGCCTGTTCCCTGGCTGCCGAGCGCGCTGCAGCCGTCGTCCGTGTTGCCGATCTCGTGGCTGTGGTACGGGCCGGCCGGATGTCTTTTCACGCTGATCGTCGGCTATCTCCTGAGCCTGATGCGCCCCGCTCCCGATCCGCGCACGATCACGCCGCTCACGCTCACCGGTCTGGCGGCAACGTCGAACTCCTGACCTACCCTTGCGTCGGCGTGGGTACGAGCGTCACGACGGTCGAGCGATCCGTCGGGAAATATTTCTTGAAGACGTCCTGGAGTACTTGCGGCGTGACCGCGTCGATGCGCGTGGCGCGCGTCAGGATCTCGCCAGGGTCGCGGCCGAATGTCTTGACGCTCTGCATGCGGCCGAGCCAGTAGTCGTTCTGCTTCATCGCGGTTTCGTACCCGCGCCGCGCAGTTTCCCTGGCGCGGTCCGTCAGATCCTTGGACGGTCCTTCTTGCTGCAGTCGCTTGATCTCCTGCATCACGCGCGCAGTCATCGCCGGCAGGTTCTCCGGCGCCGCACCAAAGCGGACCTCGATGTGGCCGCCGCCGCGCTGTGGCAGCGACTGCGACAGTCCGACGCCGACGGTGTAGGTCTGCCCGAGATCCTCGCGCAGGATGTCCCGCAGCGCGATGTCGAGCACGGTCGTCGCGGCGATGATCTGTTCCTGCTCCTGCGGATCGGAGGACGGATCGGCGAAGAAACTGATCACCGTCTGGCCGCGCGGTTCGCGGCCGGCTTCAACCTTCTCCTGCTTCGACGTGGCGGGGAACTCCATCGCCACGTCCTTGAATTGCGACGTCTGCTTTCCCGTCGAGGGGAGCGCGCCCACGTACTGCGCGAGGAGGGGAAGGACGTCGTCCACCTTGAACGCGCCAACCATGAAGAACGTGAAGTCGGCGGCGTTGGCGAAGCGATCCTTGTAGAACGCCACCATCTTCTCGCGGCTCAGCGCCTCGACGCGCTCCGGCGTCAGCGGCTGGGACGTGTAGTGGCCCGAGGTGTTCACCTGCGCGAGTTTCTCGCCAAACACCTGGCCGGGCGCGCGGCCCCGGTTGGCGACAGCGGCCGCCAACTGTTTCTTCAGCAGCGCGAACGACTCCGCATCGTCTCCAGGCGCGGTGAATTCCTGGTAGAGCAGCTGCAGTCCGGTTTCGAGTTGCGCGGGCGCGGCGCTGCCGGACACGCCGTGCGAGGAGAGGGCGATGTACGGCCGTGCGGACACGAGTTTGCCGGTCAGAACCTTCTGCAGGTCGAGTGCCTTCAAGCCGCCCGCGCCGGCCGCGCCGACCAGCGCCGTGGCCATCGAGGCCTCGGTGTAGTCCGATGGGGGCGCGAGTGACGAGCCGCCAGATGCGTTCAACGTGAACAGGATCGAGTCGTTCTTGAAATCGGTCGGCTTCAACCACGCTTCGACGCCGTTGGCGAACCGCACGACCGTGATCCCGACATCGTCGATCGACCGGCGGGAAGCGACGGCGCCGGCCGTTGGCGCGTGCTCCAGCAACGCGCGCGTCGCACTGGTGTCGATCCACGGCGTGACGCGGCCAGCGGTGGCCGTCGCGATCGCCGCCTGCAGTTCGGTCTCGGTCGGAATCTTGATCCCGGCTTTCTGCGGAGACGTGGCGAGGATCACCCGGCTGTCGTCGCCCAGCAGGGTTCGCGCCAGCGTCGACGCATCCGCTTCGGTGATGCTGGGGAGCAGTTGCTGGACGAGCTTGTACTCGTACGCGATGCCGGGGCTCGGCTCGTCGTTCAGAAAGTAGCTGACGTATTCCTGCGCGAACGACGAACTCTCCGTTTTGTCCCGTTCGCTGTAGGCGCGCTCGTAGAACGCGGCCATCCACTGCTTGGCGCGGTCGAGTTCCGTGCCGCTGAAACCGAACTCACGCACCCGGAGGGCTTCCACGGCCAGTACGCCGAGACCGTCCTCGAGCTTGCCGTCCTGCACCCGCGCCGCCATGGTGAACGTCGACACGTCCTTGCTGAGGCCGCCGTTCCCGACGCCGGCGCCGAGAAACTTCGCGTCCGGCTTGCGCTCGAGCTCGTTGAAGCGCTCATCCATCATGTGGTCGATCGTCCGCGCGACCAGATCGCGCCGGTAGTCGGCGATCTTCTGATCGCCCTGGCGCTGCCGTTTGCGCACGATCTGCACATTGGACTGCGTCACCTCGGAATCGGCGACGACGCTGACCAGGGTCTGCTGGTGCAGCGGCACCTTGCGATCGGGAACCGGGGCAGCCTCGGCGCGCGCGGTCAGCGGACCGAAGTCGGTCTTGATCGACTGCTCGACCTGCTGCGGATCCACGTCGCCGACGACGATCACGGCGATCCGCTCCGGGCGGTACCAGGTGTCGTAGAACGCGCGAAGCCGCGCGACCGGCGCGTTCCGGATGATGTCGGGCTTGCCAATGGGCAGGCGCTCCGCGTAGCGCGAATCGTGAAACAGAATCGGGAACTGCTTGTCGCGGATGCGCGACCCCGCTCCGAGTCCGCCGCGCCACTCTTCGACGACGACGCCGCGTTCCTTGTCGACTTCTTCCTGCGAGAGTGACAGGCCGCCAGCGAAGTCGGCGAGCGCCATCAAGCCTTTCTCGACCACCTCCGGTTTATCACTCGGCAGGTCGAGCATGTAGACCGTTTCGTCGAAGCTGGTGTACGCGTTCACATGCGGCCCGAGACGCGCGCCGACTGATTCGAAGTATGCAACCAGATCACCCGGCTTGAAGTGCGCGCTGCCGTTGAACGCCATGTGCTCGATGAGGTGCGCCAGCCCTTGCTGGTCGTCGGCCTCGAACAGCGATCCCGCTTTCACGGCGAGGCGCAGCGAGACGCGCTTGGCCGGCCGGGGATTCTGCCGGATGAAGTAGGTGAGGCCGTTCGGCAGCTTGGCCGTGCGGACGGCGATGTCGAACGGAATCGTGTCCTGCGGATTGAATGTCTGCGCGACGAGCAGGGCGGACGTGGCGACGAGCGCAAGGACAAATGCCGCGATCGAGCGGGAGGTGCGAGTCATGATAAGCGGGATCGTAGCACTATAATTCTGGGATGGAAAAGGACTTCGAGGCCGTGATTCTCAGTGCGTGCCGCACGCCGATTGGCGCATTCGGCGGCGCGCTGAAAGAGATGAGCGCGGTCGATCTTGGCGCGATCGTGATCAGGGAAGCGGTCGCCCGTTCTGGCGTCCCGGTAGGCAACATTGGCGACGCGGTGATGGGGTGCGTGCTGCAGGCGGGCAACGGGATGAACGTCGCCCGGCAGGCGGCGCTCAAGGCCGGACTCCCAATCGATGTCCCCGGTGAGACGGTGAATCGCGTCTGCGGATCGGGTCTGCAGGCCGTGATCCACGCGGTCGATGCGCTGCGGACAGGTTACGTGGACGCCGTGGTCGCCGGCGGAACGGAGTCGATGTCGAATGCGCCGTACCTGCTGAAGGGCGCGCGTTGGGGCTATCGCATGGGTAATGCCGAGGCGATTGATTCGATGCTGAACGAAGGGCTGACATGCGCGATCGGCGCGTCGCACATGGGCATCACGGCGGAGGAAGTGGCCACACGCTATAACGTGTCACGCGGCGACCAGGACGCGTTCGCGGCCGAGAGTCAGATGCGCGCAGTTCGCGCGATCGCCGAGGGGCGCTTCAAGGACGAAATCGTGGCCGTTCCGGTGCCGCAGCGCAAAGGCGATCCGACGCTCGTCGATACAGACGAATATCCCCGCGCGGGCACGACGGCCGAGAAACTCGGCGCGTTGAAGCCGGCGTTCAAGAAAGACGGCTCGGTGACGGCCGGCAACGCGTCGGGGATCAACGACGGTGCTGCAGCCCTCGTCGTCTCGACGGCGAAGAAGGCGCAGGCGCTGGCAAGGGTCCCGTTGGCCCGCATCCTCGCGTATGCGGTCACCGGTGTCGATCCGAAGGTGATGGGGATCGGGCCTGTGACGGCCGTGCGCACAGTCCTCGAGCGTGCTGGCCTGCAGGCGGGCGACGTGGATCTCTTCGAGTTGAACGAAGCGTTCGCGGCGCAGTCGCTCGCCGTGGCGCGTGAACTGCGACTGGACCCGTCGAAGATCAACGTCAACGGCGGAGCGATCGCGCTCGGCCACCCCATTGGCGCCAGCGGCGCGCGCGTGCTGACGACACTGATCTATGCGCTCCGGGCGAGGCAGTTGCGATACGGAGTCGCGTCGCTGTGCATCGGTGGCGGGATGGGGATTGCGATGGCAATTGACGTACAAACTTAAGAGCCAAACCTGAGAGTTAACACGTGGAAGGTCGACGGTGAGGGCTGAGGTCGTCGCGGCGCTCGTGAACCATGCTCGGGAGTCCGCGCCCCGGGAGTGCTGTGGATTATTGCTGGGCCGGGGACTTGATATCGTCGAGGCGATGCGTGCGCGAAATGTCGCCGAGACGCCGGCGACACGGTTTCTGATCGATTCCGCGGATCACATCAATGGCCGGCGCGCGGCGCGCGAGCGTGGGCTTGAGGTGGTTGGCTTCTACCACTCGCACCCGCGATCTGGAGCCGAACCGTCAGCGACTGACCTCGCCGAGTTCAGCTACCCAGATCATCTGTGCGCGATCGTCAGCCTTCTGGCGGAACCGCCAGAGGTGAGGCTGTTCCGTTTTCAGGGCGGCGCGTTTCGGCTCGTGAGGGCTACTCAACGCCGTCGCGCAGGCCCGGACGGATCTGCAGGGTGACGGTGGCGTTGCCGACCATCTTGTCGTTTCGCTTGAGATGAAAGAACACGCGGTACTGTCCAGCGCGAAAGACATGCTCGACGGTGAAGCGGCGCTTGATTTCCGACTTGCCGGCTTCGTACGGCGAGCAATCGTTGGCGGATTCCGACTTGGTGCCGTCGCCCCATTCCCATTCGACGGCGCCGCAGTAGTACTCCTCGAAGTCGTTCGCACCGCCGACCAGTTCGGCGGTCAGCACGACTCGAGCCGGCGCCATGGCGACGAGCGGGTTCGCTTTCAGGACGACCTTCGGACGGCCCGTGTCCGGGCCGTCTTTCTGGTCCTTGTCCTTTGCGGATTTCTGAGCGGAAACGCTGACGACCAGCATTGCCGTTACGAACAGAGACGTCGCGCCGGCCCACGCTTCACGTCGCAGATCGTTCATGCTTCTATCCTTGCCCGAGAGGAACTGTGTGCAAATTGTAGCGTGCGCGGCAGACACCAGCAAGCCTCATCAAGGATAATAACCGGATGTTCCAAGCGCCTGTCTCGACGCCGATGGCCTGCACTGGCGGGCCACTCTCCGCTCTCGATGCCGAACTGCTGATCGTGCCCTGGTTCCAGGGCGACACCATCGACGCCGTCGCGGGGCTCGACGCGGCGACCGGCGGCGAGTTCGCGCGTGCGCTGACGTCGAAAGAGTTTCAGGCGAAGCCGTACGAGTTGTTCTTCACCGCGATCACCGACATGAGCTGGCGCGCGCGGCGGGTGGCGATCATCGGCGGCGGGTCGGGAGAGCGCGGCAGCGACCTGATCAGGAGATTGGCGACGGCCGCGGGTCTCGCGGCGCGTCAGCGGTATGTGGCGCGTGCAGCGTTCGCGGTCCGCGGACAAGGTGACGCCGGCGATCTCGCGCAGGCGGTGGCCGAAGGGCTGACGCTCGCCGAGTTTTACGGCGGGAGCTACAAGACCGAAGACCCGCCGCCGGCCGCCGTGCCGTCGTGGACGGTTGCCGCATTCGAGACGGGAGACGGCGCCCAGGCTGTTGCTGCCGTCGCCCGCGGACGGATTCTGGGCGAGTGCAGCAACCTCGCGCGCGAGCTGTCGAACGAGCCAGGCAATACGCTGACGCCGCGCGAGTTCGCGAAGCGCGCCACCGCGTTGGCGGGCGAGGCCGGCGTCAAGACCGAGATCCTCGACGAGGTGCAGATCGAAAAGCTCGGCATGGGCCTGCTCCTGGGCGTCGCGCGCGGCAGCGCCGAGCCGCCGCGCCTGATGGTGTTTCGCTACGATCCGCCTGGCGCGCCCGCCACGCCAGTGCTGGGTCTGGTCGGGAAGGGCGTCACCTTCGACACCGGCGGCATCTCGATCAAGCCGGCCGAAAAAATGGAGCAGATGAAGGACGACATGGCCGGCGGCGCGGCTGTCGCCTGTGCCATGCGCGCGATCGCTCTGCTGAAGGCGCCGATGCGCGTCATCGGCATCGTGCCCACAACCGAGAACATGCCCGGCGGAAAAGCGATCAAACCGGGCGACGTACTGAAGAGTGCGTCTGGCAAGACGGTCGAAGTGATTAACACTGACGCCGAAGGGCGGCTCATCCTCGGTGACGGCCTGTGGTACGCGCGCCAGCTCGGCGCCACGCATCTGGTGGACGTCGCGACGCTCACCGGGGCGGTCGTCGTCGCCCTCGGCAAGGTGACGACGGGGATCTTCGGCGCGCCAGACGAGTGGGTCGAGCGCGTGCGCACGGTCGGCAATCGCGCCGGCGATCGCATGTGGCCGCTGCCGCTGTTCGACGATTACAAGGATCAGATCAAGAGCGACATCGCGGATCTTTTGAACACCGGCGGGCGCGCGGCCGGATCCATCACCGCCGCGCTCTTTCTCAAGGCGTTCGTGGACGATGTGCCGTGGGTCCATCTGGATATCGCGGGCACCGCGTGGTCAGACGAGTCGAAGCCGTACCTGCCCAAAGGCCCGAGCGGCGTTGCGGTCAGGACCCTCGCGGCGCTGGCGTTCGAAAAGTTCTGACCGTGTTCCTCCAGTCGAACCCGATCATCGTCACGATCAAACAGGCGCCGCCGCCGAGTGAGCTCTCCGGGCTTGCTGACGTGTTGCTGGGGTCGCTTGGGCTGACCGGCGTGATCGTGGTGGCGGCGGTGCTGATGGGCACGCTGCTGGCGGGGGCGATGTTCTGGATCAGGAGCCGGCAGATGTAGCGACGACACGGAGCGCGAAGGCTTCAGCCGAGCGGTAGCGCTACTGGTGGGCGACGGTCGCCACGTTCTTCAACGACGACTGATACTTCCTGATCGCCGCGAACAGCGACTCCGCGATGCGCTGACGGTACGCGTTCCCCTTCAACAGCTTCGCTTCCTGGGCGTTGGTGACGAATCCCATCTCCGCCAGCACACTGGGCATGTTCGCGCCGATCAGCACGACAAACGGCGCCTGCTTGACGCCGAGATCCTTCAGCGCCTTATTGGCTGCCTTTTGACGGTCCACCATCGCACGCTGCACGTGGAGGGCGAAGTCGCGCGATTCATCCAGCTTGTTGTTCTGCGCAATGGCGCGGACGAAATCGGGCAGGCCGCCCATCGATTGGGTCGAGGCGGCGTTCTCGCGCGCGGCCACGGCGGCGGCGCTCTGGTTGTTCGCGAA
The DNA here is from genome assembly GCA_025358945.1 of Acidobacteriota bacterium. Taxonomy (GTDB): domain Bacteria; phylum Acidobacteriota; class Vicinamibacteria; order Vicinamibacterales; family CAVVIG01; genus CAVQFC01. Next base: position 7,374 of record JANYHS010000102.1, on the reverse strand, counting down.
GTTCAGGAAATAGGTCTCGATGCCATGCGCCTGCGTGTTCGTGCTCGCATTCGCGTGGATCGAGAGGAACAGGTCCGCGCCCTCGCGGTTGGCGATGGCGGTGCGCTCCGGCAGCGGGATGAAGTCGTCGGTCCGGCGGGTGAGGATCACCTCGACGCCAGAGACTTTCTGCAGTAGCTTTTCGAGGCGCAGCGCGACGTCGAGGACCAGGTCCGCTTCGTTGAAGCCCTTGCCCTTCGCACCAGGATCGTGCCCGCCGTGGCCGGCATCGATGACGATGCGCGAGACGCCGAGGCCGAGTTGCCGGGCGATCGACAAGCCGCCAGACGTCACGGGCGACGGTGCGAGGGGCGCAGGTTCGGGAGCCCTGGTCGCCGCTGCGGCTTTTGGCGCGCCTTCGGCGCTCTCGCGGGCCAGAGCCAGCAGCGTCGCGGCGCGGGGACTGACGTCCGGCATCTTCCGCACCCAGTTCGTCATCAGACTGCGGGATGCGATCGGCGCCATACCGCGAGTGGCCACGTCAGTGCTCGCGTGGGGCAGCGGCGCGGCTTCTTTCGGCGTCGGCTGCACGCGGGCGAGGACGGTGTTGGTCATCGCGACGGCGGCTGGCACGCGTACGCAGTCAATCACGAGGCGATACGGGCTGTAGAGCGGATAGACGCTGTAGCTGGTCACGCCGGCGGCATCGAGCACGATGCGCGTGGTGTTGTTCGGATGACGGCCGACGCGGACCTGGCGCACGATGTCGGCGTCGCCTTCGAAGCGCAGCGTCTGATCGACGAGCGACGGCACCGCGCGGGTGCTGGGCAGATCCACGAACACGCGCGCCGGATCGCCGATGCGCTCCTCGTGGAACGGCACTTCACCGTCGAGCTCGATCGTGATGCGCACCGCGTCAGGCAACACGGCGCGGCGGATCTCCTTGATTGTCGTCACCGTGGTCTTGACTTGAGGCGGCGCCGGTTGCGGCGCCCTGGGACGCGCCATCGACGGGTCGTCCGACGCGTCGACGCGCGCGAGATGGTCCGGCACCTGCTTCGCGAGTCTGCTGGTCGGGTACTCGGCGGCGAGCCGCCGAAGCAAACGGACGCCGAGTTCGCGGTCCGCGGCCTGCTTGAACCGTCCGAACGCGTCGAGTGACAGGCGTCCAGCCTGCCACAGGGCGTTATCGCAATAGCCGCTCGCCGGATAGTGCCGGACGACGGCTTCGTAGGCGGTGATGGCGGCATGAACCTGGACGAGGACAGACGCCGCGGACTCCGGGGCATCGAGTTCCGGCCGCACGGCGTGTTCCTTCGCCATCGCGTCGTTGTACATCGTCCGCACCGGCGGCGCACCTCCCGCAGCGAGACGGAAGGATCCGCAGAGCACGCCGAGCACGCAGACGATAAAGATCTTTTCTGCGAGCTTTGCGATCCCGGCGGTACAACAGACGCGTGTTCGTTTCAGCATGGTAGATCCGTCTTACCGCAGCTGCGCGTCGACTTCTTCGAAGTAGCCCTTATCAACGAGCACTTCGCGCGCCTTGCCGCCGTCGGGCGGCGACACGATGCCTTCCATCTCCATCATGTCGACCAGGCGCGCCGCGCGGCTGAACCCGATGCGCAACTTTCGCTGCAGATACGAAATGGACGCCTGTCCGCTGCCGACGACGATGCGCGCCGCCTCGTCGTAGAGATCGTCCTTTTCCATCTCGATGCCGTCGAGCGTGGACTTTTCCTCGGCCGTGATCGTCGCGTCGTAGACCGGCTTGCCCTGCTTGCGGAGGAAGCTGGCCAGACGCGCGCTCTCTTGTTCGGAGATATAGGGCGCGTGTACCCGAATGAAGCGCGATGACGCGGGCGGCAGGAACAGCATGTCGCCCTTGCCGAGCAGCTGTTCTGCGCCGTTGCCGTCGAGAATCGTGCGTGAGTCGATCTTCGACGCCACGCGGAACGCGATACGCGCAGGCAGGTTCGCCTTGATGAGGCCGGTGATCACGTCGACTGACGGCCTCTGCGTGGCGAGGATCAGGTGGATGCCGACCGCACGCGCCATCTGCGCCAGACGCGCGATCGATTCCTCCACCTCGCTGCTGGCCACCATCATCAGGTCGGCGAGCTCGTCGATGACGACGACGATGGAGGGGAGGGTCTTCATGTCCTTGCCGTCCTCGGGCGTCTGTCCTTCTGCGAGTGCCGCGCGGATGTTGCGGTTGTACTGCTCGATGTTGCGCACGCCGACCGCGGCCAGCGTCTTGTAGCGCTCTTCCATCTCGCGGACCGCCCAGCGCAGCGCATTTGCGGCCTGCTTCGGATCGACGACAACCGGCGTCATCAGGTGCGGGATCTCTTCGTACATCCCGAGCTCGAGGCGCTTCGGGTCGATCATGATCATGCGCACGTCCTCGGGCGAGGCGCGATAGAGGATGCTGGTCAGCATGCCGTTCATGCTCACCGACTTGCCGGCGCCGGTCGATCCTGCAATCAGCAAATGCGGCATCGCTGCCAGATCGGCCATGTACGGCTCGCCGTGGATGGTCTTGCCGAGCGCAATCGTCAGCTTGGACGTCGACTTCCGGTAGGCCTCCGATTCGAGTAGTTCGCGCAGCGAGATGGGTTCGCGCGTCGCGTTGGGGATCTGGATGCCGACCGTGGACTTGCCGGCGATGCGATCGATGAGCACCGAGTCGGCTTTCATCGCGAGGCACAGGTCGTCGGCGAGGCCGGTAATCTTCGCGTACTTCACGCCTGCGTCCGGCTTGAATTCGAACGTCGTCACAACCGGACCGGGGTGGATCTGGACGACGGTGCCTTCGACCGAGAACTCGCGGCATTTTTCCTCGAGCAGCCGCGCGCTTTCCATCAGCTCGCGTTCGTCGATCTTGCGTTCGGTCTTGACCGCATCAAGCAGCGACAGTGGCGGCAGAGCATACTCGCCCTTGCGTCGTTCGGCCGGCGCCTTCGACATCGGTTCCGGATCCGGCAGCGGGAGAGACGGCGCGACGACTTTCGGCGGCTTGGGCGGCGCGAATGATTTCGGACCACTCGCTGCGGGAGGAGCGACGGTGGTGGCGCGCACCGGCTCGTCTGCGCTGCGCTCGGGACGCGTGAATACGGTCGCCATCGCGCGCGACGCTTTCGCGGCAAGGCCTTCCGCAGGCGCCTCGGCGGCGACGGCGGGTGCGGCGCCTTTTTTCGTGTGCTTGGCGATCACCTCGCGCCGCTGCTTCTCGCGCCGCCGTTCTTCGCGCCACGCCTGAAACGACTCCACGCCGCGCCCCGCGCTGTCGCGGGCGTCTCTGGTGAGCGCCGCGAAGAACCGGCCAAAAGAAAACTGCGTCGACATGATCGTCGACAGCACGATCATCGTCAGCACGACGATCACCGCACCCGTGCGATTCAGATATTCCGACATCTGCCGCGCCAGGAATTCGCCGGCATAGCCGCCCGCGCGGAACGACTTACCGGCGTTGTCGAGCGTGCCGAAGGTGAGGCCGAGGAATGCGCTGAGGCAGGAGAACAGCATGCCGGCGCCAATCGCCTTCGTGCCTGCCGCATCGATCGACCGGCACCAGAAGTAATTCCAGCCGACGATCACCATGGCCGCGGGGCCGAGGTACGAGGCGTAGCCGAACAGCTGGAATGACAACTCCGCGAGGAACGCGCCGACGCGTCCGGCAAAGTTGGCCGGCACGGCGTGCGCGCCAGTGCTGAAGAACCAGGCCGGGTCCGTCGGCTCGTAGCTGGCGAGCGCGATGATCCAGATCAGCGCGGCGGCGAAGAGGGCGACGCCGACGAATTCGCTGACGCGGCGCGAAGCGGTCGATGCGGTCGATCCACCCACAGTGTCAGATCTCCATGATGACGGGGAGCACGAACGGCCGTCGTCCCGAGCGTTTGCGAAAGAAGCGGCGCAACTCCACGCGCAGCTTTTCCTTGATCAGTCCCTGGTCGGTACGTTCTTCGAGGCTGGCCTGCTCCACGACGTCGGCCAGCAGGCGGGCCGCGTCGGCGAGCAGCGCCTGGCTGTTTTCCATCACGAACCCGCGCGTGATGATGTCCGGGACACCTTCCAGCATGCCGGTCTGCTTGTTGATCGCGACGACCGGGACGACCAGGCCGTCCTCGGCGAGGTGACGGCGGTCGCGCAGGACTTCGTCGCCGACTTCGCCGGTGCGTGTGTCGTCGATCAGGATCCGTCCGACCGGCGCCTTCCCGGCGATGCGCGCGCCGTCGACGTCGAAGTGCAGGAGGTCGCCGTTTTCGGTGAGGATGATTTCCGGCTTCGGATCGCGCCCCTCGAAGACGCGCGCGGCGATCCGCCCATGCTGCGACAGCTGCCGGTATTCGCCATGCACCGGGATGAAGAAACGCGGTTTCACGAGCGACAGCATCAGCTTCAGTTCTTCTTCGCTGCCGTGCCCGGACACGTGCACGTGCTTGATGCCCTCGTAGATCACGTCGGCGCCTCGATGCGCGAGATGGTTGATCACGCGTCCGATCGCCTTCTCGTTGCCGGGGATCGACCGCGCGGACAGGACGACCGTGTCGTCGGGGCCGACCTTGACGTGACGGTGATCGTTGATCGCGATGCGCGACAGGGCCGACATCGGCTCGCCCTGCGTGCCGGTCGAGAGACAGAGGACGTCCTGCGCCGGGTGGTCGCCGACCTGCGAGTCCCTGATCTGAATGCCGGCGGGAATCCGCAGGTAGCCGAGCCGTTGCGCGATCTCGGAGTTGCGCATCATCCCGCGGCCGATGAACGCGACCTTGCGATCGAACTGCGCCGCGAGGTCGACGAGAATCTGCATGCGGTAGATGCTGGACGCAAAGGCCGCGACGATCAGCTTGCCAGGCGCGCTGGTGAAGATCTCCTCGAACGCGTCGATCACTTCGCGCTCGGATCCGGTGAAGCCACGGCGGTCGATGTTGGTGCTGTCGGCAAACAGCGCCAGCACGCCCTGGTCGCCGAGTTGCGCGAAGCGATGGATGTCGAAGTGCTGGCCGTCGAGCGGTGTCTGGTCGATCTTGAAGTCGCCGGTGTGCACGATGATCCCAGCGGGGGTGTGAATTGCCAGGGCGACGCAGTCGGGAATGCTGTGCGTCACGCGGATGAACTCGATCTCGAACGGCCCGACGGTGACGCGGTCATGCGGCTTGACGGCGATCAACTCGCGGCCGTCGATGCCGTGTTCCTCGAGTTTCGGCTCGAGCATGGCCAGCGTCAGCGGCGTCCCGTAGACCGGTCCCTCGACCAGCGACAGCACGTGCGGCACAGCCCCGATGTGATCCTCGTGGCCGTGCGTCAGCACGAGCGCGGCGACGCGCCCTTTCTGCTGCAGGTAGGTGAGATCCGGAATGATCCGATCCACACCAAGCAGTTCCGGGTCCGGGAACATCACGCCGGCGTCGACGACAATCGTCGTCTCACCCCAGGTGAGCGCGAGCATGTTCATTCCGAACTCGCCGAGTCCGCCGAGCGCTACGACTTCGAGCATCAGTATTTTTCTTTGCGGCCTTAGCGGACTTCGCGTTCAAAACATCGGTGGACACACTCCGGGCGGAGTCGATCCGGTCGATGGGAGCCGCGATGGCGGCTCGGTCAGGCTGCTGGGTGCGCCTGAAAATTTGGGGCGGGATGACCGACGCGTAGGGCGGGTCCTTCTTGGACCATCCGGGTCTCATAAGACCCAGCCTGCCTATAAGTTAGACCGGCAAACTATAGCACAGCTATGTGCAGAGCTGTATAGATGTCTGCAAGGCTTGCGAATTCGGCGATCGAGAGCGTTTCCGGCCTTCGGGAGCCGTCCAGTCCGGCCGTCGCCAGTATTTCGGCCGGGCGGGGAAACGGGGGCCCGATCCGGCCGTCCAGCGCCAGTAGGGCATTTGCCAGCGTCTTTCGCCGGCGGGTGAAGACGGCCTGGACCATCCACCGAAAGAATTTCAGATCCTGGACGGGCGGCGTCGGTGCGCGGAAGCGCAGGCGGACCAGCGAGGACAATACCTTCGGCGGCGGCCGGAACGCGCCGGCCGGCAGCTTCAGTACGGTGTCGACGTCGGCGGCGTGGCCGATCAGGATGCTGAGGACCCCGTACTCCTTCGACCCGGGCGGGGCGACCAGCCGGTCCGCGACCTCGCGCTGCAGCATCAGCGTCGCGTCCACGAGTGGGACGCCGGCGGCGTGCAGCTCGATCAGCCGGAACATGATCGGCGACGCCACGTTGTATGGCAGGTTGCCGACAACGCGACAGGGTTTCGAGGCTAGAGACTCGGGGCTGGCCGTCTTGAGGAAGTCTCCTTCCACGACGGTCAGATTTGAAATCGCTTCTTCGACGAGCGCGGCCGCGAGGTCGCGGTCGATTTCGTAGGCGGTGACGGACTTCGCGCGCTGGGTCAGCGGGCGGGTGAGTGCGCCCGGGCCAGGGCCGATCTCGATGAACGCCTGATCCGGCGCCGGCGCGATGGCCTTGATCACTTTGTCGACCCACACGGGCTCGAGAAAGTGCTGACCGAACCGCTTACGTGCGCGAATCATCGCGGATCATCGGCTCGCCAGTAATTGTCTTCAATCGCTTCGATTTCCTCTTCGCTCATGCCGAAGTAATGGCCGATCTCGTGAATCAATGTCTCGCCGATGGCCACAATCAGATCGTCATCGTCTCCCGAGTCGCGTTCGTGCGGGCCCTGAAAGATCAGGATGCGGTCGGGCATCCGGCTGCCTCCGCCCCAGGAACGTTCGGTGAGCGGCACGCCCTGATACAGCCCGAGCAGCGTGTCGGGCGCCTTGATGCCCATCTCGTGGAGCAACTCGCGCGACGGCTCGTCCTCGACCATGATCGCGATGTTCCGCATCTCCTTGCGGAAGCGCCGCGGGATCGATCGCAGGGCCTCAGCGACGAGCTTTTCGAACGCGTCTCGTTTCACCCGATCCAGCTTTCGGCTTTCGGCTGTCAGCGTTCGGCCGACCGCTCTTGGGTTTCGCTTTGAGCTTTTCGGTTTTAGGTTTCTTAACCGGTCGCTCTCTCTCTACCGACACGACCGTGCGGAAGTAGTCGCACTCGTCGACGATGAAGCATTGATCGCAGAGCGGTTTCGGACGGCAGATGCGCCGGCCGTGCAGGATCAGCGTGTCGGAGGTGCGTGTCCACCGCTCCGCCGACAGCGCGGCGCACAACTGTTGTTCGACGACGATCGGATCGTCTGATTCCGCGATGCCGATGCGGTTCGCCACTCGCAGAACATGACGATCGACCGGCAATCCCGGCACACCGAGTGCGTGGCCGAGGACGACGTTGGCGGTCTTCCGCCCGACGCCTGGCAACTCGATGAGCGCCTCCATCGTGTTCGGCACTTCGCCGCCGTGGTGTTCGACCAGTGCCTGCGCCATGCCGAG
>JANYHS010000349.1 GCA_025358945.1 Acidobacteriota bacterium | reverse complement strand
CGCCTCGCCCTCGGATCCTAAAGAGTCGGACGAGCTGTCGAAGATCATGGCGCGGCTCGAGTCGACGTACGGCAAGGGCAAGTGGTGTACCGACGCGTCGAAGCCGGAGACCTGCAAGAACATCGACGAGGTGTCGCGCATTCTCGCGGCGCACGGAGACGAAAAGGGACTGCGCGCCGCCTGGGAGGGGTGGCACACCATCTCGCCGCCGATGCGCAAGGACTACCAGCGCTTCGTCGAGCTGTCGAACAAAGGCGCGAAAGAACTGGGCTTCGCCGACACCGGCGCCATGTGGCGCAGCAAATACGACATGCCGCCTGACGAGTTCACCAAGGAACTCGATCGGCTGTGGGATCAGGTGCGGCCGCTCTACCTGAAGCTGCACGCCTATACGCGCATGAAGCTGCGCGAGAAGTATGGCGACGCGGTGCCGGCCAACGGCCCGATCCCCGCGCACCTGCTCGGCAACATCTGGGCGCAGGACTGGTCGAACATCTATCCGATCGTCGCGCCGCTGAAGGCTGATCCCGGTTTCTCCCTGACGGAGATTCTTAAGAAGCGGAAGATGCCGGCGCTCGACATGGTTCGCGCGGGCGAACGCTTCTACACGTCTCTCGGTTTTGCCAAGCTGCCCAAGACCTTCTTCGAACGCTCGCTGTTCGTCCGGCCGAAGGACCGCGAGGTCGTGTGCCACGCGAGCGCCTGGGATATCGACTACGCGGAAGACATCCGCATCAAGATGTGCATCGAGCCGACGGCGGAGGATTTCAGCACCATCCATCACGAGCTCGGGCACAATTTCTACCAGCGCGCCTACAAGGATATGCCGGTGCTGTTCCGCGACAGCGCGAACGACGGCTTCCACGAGGCGATTGGCGACACGATCGCGCTCTCGGTCACGCCGGAATACCTCGTGAAGATCGGCCTGCTCGACAAGGCGCCAGACACCTCGCGCGACATCGGCCTGCTGATGAACAAGGCGCTCGAGAAGATCGCCTTCCTGCCGTTCGGGTTACTGATCGATCAGTGGCGGTGGAAGGTATTCTCCGGCGAGATTACGCCGGCGCAATACAACACCGCGTGGTGGGATTTGAAGCTGAAGTACCAGGGCGTGGCGCCCTCGTCCGCGCGCGGTGAGAAGTTCTTCGATCCGGGCGCGAAGTATCACGTGCCGGACAACACGCCGTACACGCGCTACTTCCTCGCCGACATCCTGCAGTTCCAGTTTCACCGCGCGCTGTCGAAGACGGCCGGCTGCACGCTGCCGCTGAACCGCTGCTCGATCTACGACAACAAGGCGGCTGGCGAGCGGTTGAACACGATGCTGGCGATGGGCCAGTCGCGTCCGTGGCCGGAGGCGCTCGAAGCGCTGACCGGATCGAAGCAGATGGACGCGACCGCCATCCTCGACTATTTCGCGCCGCTCTCGAAATGGCTCGACGACCAGCTCGCCGGGAAACCGGTCGGCTGGTGATAAGGTCAATCCGTGCCCTCTTCCAGACGCTCGGCTGAAGCCTTCGCGCTACGACAACTGACGTGGATCGCGGCGTGCCTGGTCGGTGTCGCGCTGGCAGTGGCTGGCGCGCCCGCCGGATTCGAATCGGTCCGCGCGGCCGAGAACGATCTCGACGCCTTCATGCGCCAGGTGGTCGCCAGACGCGATGACAACTGGAAGAAGCTGCAGCAGTACGTCCTCGACGAGCGCGAGCACCTGGAACTGCGTGGACCGTCGCGGATCCCGGTGTGGGGCGAGCGCCGCGAGTACACGTGGTACATCCGCGAGGGGTTCTTCATCCGGAGCCCGCTGAAGATCAACGGCGTCACGGTCGGCGAGGCGGACCGGCGGAAGTTCGAGGCCGACTACCTGAAAGAGCAGCAGCGCCGCGATCGACGCGGCCGTGGGGATGGACCCGTTGAGGCAGACGAGGCGCCGCACGACGCGGCCGACGTCGGCGGCCTGATCCAGCAGACGAGAGAACCGCAGTTCATCTCATCGGCGTATTTCCTGCGATTCAAGTTCGAAGAAGGCAAGTACGCGCTGGTCGGCCACGAGACCGTCGACGGCCGCGACGTGCTGCGCATCGAGTACTACCCGGCGCGGATGTTCACCGGCAGCGACCGCATGCGGGGCCGCGGGCGGGGACGCACGCAGTCGGCCGACGACAAGGCGCGCGACGCGGAAGTGCAGCGGCTGATGAACAAAGTCGCGCTCGTCACGTTGTGGGTCGAACCGAAGGCGCACCAGATCGTGAAATACACATTCGACAACGTCGGCTTCGACTTCCTGCCCGGGCAGTGGCTCGTCCACATCAGCGACGCGAAGGCGACGATGACGGTGGGCCAGCCGTTTCCGGATGTGTGGCTGCCTTCCACGCTCGAGATCAACCTCGCGCTGACGGCGGCGTTCGGCCAGCTCGACTTTCAGTACGGCCTCGAATACCACGACTACCGCCAGCCGGACGTCACCAGTAAAGTCGGCATCAAATAATGATCGCGACTATCGTTGTCGCGCTGTTCCTCGCGTCGGCGGGCGTAGCGCAGCCCGTGCAGGGCTGCGATCGCACGACTGAAGGTCGTGCGCGACAAGAATGCATCGCCACGATCCAGGTGCAAGGCAACACCGCGACGCCTGACGCCGACGTGCTTCGCCTCGCGGACGTGCGCGTTGGCATGCCGATCGATGCGACGGCGATCGACGCGGTGGTTGGGCGGCTGCGCGCGGCGAAGCGCTTCGAGCGCGTAGACGTCCGGAAGCGATTCGCGTCCATTGATGACCCCTCGCAGATCGCGCTGGTGATCATCGTCGACGAAGGCCCCGTCAAGATCGTCATGACCGGCGATCCCGATCACCCCACGACAGTTGTCCGCAAGAGCCTGCCGAATATCCTGTTTTTGCCGATCTTCTCGCGCGAGGACGGCTACGGCTTCACCTACGGCGTGCGCCTCACGCTGCCCGATCCGAAATGGATGGGCACACGCAGCCGCATCACGTTTCCGGTGACCTGGGGTGGCACGAAACGGGCCGCGGTGGATCTCGAGAAGCGTATCGAGGGCGGCGTCATCGATCGTATGACCGCCGGCGTCTCCATCTCACGCCGCAAGAATCCGGCGTTCGACAAAGACGATGACCGGGCGCGGCTGTTCGTGCGCGGCGAGCACGAGTTTGGACGCTCGCTGCGAATGGGCGTGACCGGTGGCTGGCAACGCGCGTCGTTCGAGGGCGTCGGCGATCAGTTCGCGCAGATCGGCGGTGACGTGATTTATGACACGCGCGTCGATCCGGTGCTGGCGCGCAATGCGGTGTACGGCCGCGCGTCGTTGGAGCACCTGAGTTTCGGCAACGGCCCGCTCAGCCCACCAGCACAGTCTGATGGGTACACAGGGTATCAAGGATCAGCGAATCGCACCGAACTCGACGGTCGCGGATATCTTGGGCTGGTCGGCCAGGCGGTGCTGGCGGGACGTGTTCAGCGCATGGATTCGAATCGGCCGCTGCCGCCGTACATGCAGCCGGAGCTTGGCGGCCTGAGCAATCTGCGCGGTTTCGCCGCCGGCAGTGCGGTCGGCGACAC
>JANYHS010000342.1 GCA_025358945.1 Acidobacteriota bacterium | reverse complement strand
CTGGTCGTCACGCGGCGCATGGCGTTCTTCAGCGCGGCGCTCGGGCAGGCAGCGATCACAGGGGTCGCGCTCGGCCTGCTGCTTGGCGAACCGCTCAACGCGCCGTACGGCGGGATGTTCGGCTTCTGTCTGCTCTCGACGCTGGCGATGGTCTACGTCAAGCGCCACGCGACGCTGCCGCCCGACACGCTGATCGGCGTCTTCCATGCGCTGACGCTCGGGCTCGGCTTGTGTCTGCTCGTCGCACTCACGCGTCAGTTCAACGTGCATCAGGTGGAGTCGGTGCTGTTTGGCAGCCTCCTGACCGTGACCGACACCGACCTCGCGCTGCTGGTTGCGGTCGGCATCGTCGTCGCGGTGCTCCTGATCCGCGAATACAACCACCTGCTGCTCGACAGCCTAAGCCCGCCTCTCGCTACAGTCGCGGGAGCGGAGCCTGCGTACCTCGAATACTTCTTCGCGCTGCTCCTGACGCTGTCGATCGTCGTGAGCCTGAAGATCATTGGCGCGCTGCTGGTCGAGGCGTTGATCGTCGTGCCGGCTGCCGCCGCGCGAAACGTGGCGACGGGGACGCGCAGCTACCTGACCTGGAGCATCGCGATCGCGTTTGTCGCTGGCGCCGGCGGACTCGGCATCTCGACGCGCTTCCTCGTGCCGACCGGCGGCGCCGTGGTACTCGCCGTGACGGCAATCTTTTTTCTCACGCTGGCGGCGCGATCGATCCTGCGCCGCACTCGCGCATGACCGCCGCCGCTGTCGTCGTTCGACGCATCGAGGTGCGGCCGCCGTCCAAGCGCGGCGAGTTCGCACACGTCGTCCGGTTCAGCATGGTCGTCATCCTCGGCGTCTGGATGTTTCTCGCCGCCGACAGCGCGACGTTCCGCGACGCGGGCAGCGTCAGCAGACATCTGCTGCCGTTCCAGTCGCTGATCCAGGATCGTCCGGCGATCGAGCAGCGAATGTTTCGCGAGTTGCAGGAGGGGCTGCTGGAGGCGGAGGTGAGGCGCGCCGATCGCGGCAGTTGGCCCGCGGTGGCGTCACTGGCGGCCGACGGGATCCCGCCGTTCGCGTCCGATCCCACGGCACGAGGCGGACAGTACGTCTGGCGCCTGATCGTCAACGGCTCGGTTGTGAACTATCTCGGTCTGCCGAGCCGGCCTGGTGCGCCCGCTTGGCTCGTGCTCGTCCAGGAACCCGAACCAGGCGCACTGCCGGATCCGGCGCGGGAGGACGAGGAGCATCATCGATTGATCACCGGCGACATGCTCCACGTATCCACCTGGGTACGCGCCACCGCGGTGATCCCCAGCGGCACGATCCGCGCGCCCCAGGCTGAAGGGTGGACGCAACTCTACGCCGTCGGCCCCGCTCTCACGCAGCCGGCCCCACTCCCAAAGCCCTAACCCATCGCGGTGTACGAGCGCGGGCTAGAATGGTTCGTCATGGACAAAACTTTCCTCCTGCTGGGCGCGGTGGCGGCGTTCCTCGCGGTCACCCTCGGCGCGTTCGGCGCGCATGGACTCCGCGCCCGGCTCTCGCCGGAAATGATGGCGGTGTTCCAGACCGGGGTGCAGTACCACATGTACCACGCGCTGGCGCTGATCCTCGTGTCCGGCATCATGGGACGGATGAGCGGATGGCTGATCAGCACCGCCGGCTGGTGCTTCGCGGCCGGCATCGTGCTGTTCTCCGGCAGTCTCTACCTGCTCGCGATCACCGGTGTGACGATCCTCGGCGCGATCACACCGATCGGCGGCCTTCTCTTCCTGATCGGCTGGGCCTGCCTCGCGTTTGCGGCCATTTAGTTCACGGGCCACAGAGACACAGAGACACAGAGACACAGAGAATCAGAACGCAAAGGCGCCAAGCCCGCAACGGCTGAGCGCGCCGCCACCAGTTCGGCGGGACGGCCTTCTTTGCAGGCCGCCGCGCGATGTCGGATCGCGACGAAACGCGAACGACGGCCCCCGTCACAATTCGTTCGCGTTTCGCCGCGAGTCCGGCATCGCCGCCGCTGCGCGGCGCCCGCCGAACGCCGGGGCGCGCCTCTGTGGCTCTGTGACTCTGTGGCCCGTCTATTCCGTGCGATGATCAGCGGGGCTTTACGTGATTCGCATCACCGACACGATTTCAATTGAGGAGCGCGAGCTCGAGGAGCGCTTTGTTCGCGCCTCAGGTCCCGGCGGCCAGAACGTCAATAAGGTCTCGACGGCGGTTGAGCTGCGCTTCGACGTCCGCGCGTCCGCGCTGCCGTACGACATGAAGCAGCGGCTGATCGCACTCGCCGGCAGCCGCATGACGGGCGAGGATGTCCTACTGATCGACAGCCGTGAACACCGCACGCAGGCGCAGAACCGTGAGGCTGCGCGCGCGCGGCTCGTCGCGCTCCTGCAGCACGCCGCGAAGCGTCCGAAGACACGCCGGCCGACCAAGCCGAAGCGCGCCGCGAAAGAGAAGCGCCTGGAATCAAAGCGGCAGCGGAGCGAAGTGAAATCCCTTCGAGGACGCGGCGGCAGCGGCGACGACTGACCGGGCAGCGGTGCGAGTGCGGAGACGACCAGGACGGCAGCGCGACCGTCAGGAGACGCGTTTGAAATCGCGCGAGACCCTGGCGCCGGCCAGGTCGGTGTAGGACACGACGACTGGGGACGGGCCGTCCGCCGCGGCCGGCTGACTGAGCAGACGCAGCGTCTGCGTCTTGCGCGGCGCGATCCGGATGGTGATCTGTTGACGCGATCGGTTGACGTCGATCACCACGCCTTCGGTTGAGTCGTCTCCGTCGCGCACCACGACCTTGAGGCCGTCGGTGAACGCATCCAGGGGATTCTGCGTCGAGCCCTTGCCGCCGGGGAGGATCTTCTTCACGCCCTCCGCGACTTTGTGAGCGGCCTTGTGCTCGGCCTCGATCGTCCCGTCGGTCGCGATCGTTCCGGTCACACCGTGGATCGGCGGCTGCGCGTACGCCGCCGACACGAAACCCAGGAATAGCGCGAACAGCACAGCTAGCATGCGCATGGCGACCTCCGTATCCACCTTACACCGCCATCGAGCCTTCGCCAACCACGACTGACGCGCCGCCGACTTTCACGCCGCTGACTTCCCCGCCGCCCATGGCGACGCGCACGTGCAGTCGGCTCGGACGTTTCGCGAGCACGCCCTGCTGGAAAATCATCGCGCCAACAGCGGCCGGCGGCACGAAGCCATACTTCGCGGCGAAGCAGCCGGCAGGTCCCACGGCTGATCCCGTCGCCGGATCCTCGATCCCGCCAGACGGCAGCATCCGGCTGTACGCCGTCACATCATCTCCAGCCTTCTCCGTGCTGAATGCATAGATACCGCGCCGCTGAATGCCGGCCGCCATGAAGACCGCGTCGATCTTCGCGCGGTCGAGGACCGCCGCGTCCACAGCTTTTCGAGTGGCGAGCGGGACGATGAAGAAGTTGGAACCGGAGTAGACCTCCTGCGCAGGCGCGCGGGTGTCGATCGACGCCGCATCGAGACCAATCGCCGCGGCCAGCGCCGCCGCATCGGCCACGACCTTTCCGAACGTCGGCTTCTGCTGCGTCATCCACGCAAACGACAGCTTGCCGTCCCTCCACTCGAGATCGATATTGGTCGGGCCGACGCCGAGGCCGAACGTCGTGTGCGCAAGACCCGGCTTCAACGCACCGGTGTGCGCGAGCGCGAACGCCGTGCCGATGGTCGGGTGTCCCGCAAACGGCGTCTCCGCCGTGCGCGTGAAGATTCTCACGCGGTGATCGGTCCCGGCCGTCTCCGGCGGCCACACGAACGTGCACTCGGACAAGTTCGACTCGCGCGTCAGCGTCTGCATGGCGTCGGTGTCGAGGTCGGCGGGCTGCACGAACACGAACAGCTGATTACCCTGCAGCCGGCGGTCCGTAAACACGTCGAGATGGATGTAGCGATAGCCTCGGTCGGCGGCAGTTTGCGCCGAAGCGGTGGCGGCGCTGGCCGACAACGACAACCCCGCCAGCCCCACGAGACCCGAGCGTCCGAATTCACGTCGATTCATGGGCGGAGGCTACCACGAGACCGACGCGTCCGGCCGCGAGTTACGGTAAAGTCTTTCTTTCCATTGGAGGACTCGAAATGAAGCGAATCGCACTGTTGGGAATTCTGCTCGCGGCCGGAGCCGCGTCGATTGCGGCGCAGGCGCCCGCGACTCCGAAAGTCGTCGACATCCTCAAGCTCAAGGACAACCTGTACGTCCTCACGAGTTCCACCCCCGGCAACGCGGCCACGTTCAGCGGCGGCAACGTCGCGGTGTTCATTACCGACGCCGGCGTCACGCTGGTGGACGACAAGCTCGCCGGTTGGGGCCAGGCTGTGCTCGACAAGGTGAAGAGCGTCACCGACAAGCCGATCACGCGGATCATCAACACCCACACCCACGGCGATCACACCGGCAACAATGGCTTCTTCGGCGCGAGCGTCGAGATCGTTGCGCAGGAGAACACCAAGACGAACATGGAGAAGATGGACGCCTTCAAGGGTGATGGCGCCAAGTTCCTCCCCGCTAAGACCTACAAAGACACGATGACGATCGGCAGCGGCAAGGATCGCATCGACCTCTACTACTTCGGCGCCGGCCACACCAGCGGCGACACGTTCGTCGTCTTTCCCGCGCTGCGCGTGCTCCACACCGGCGACGATTTCGCCTGGAAGGACGGCCCCCTCTGCGATCGCAGCAACGGCGGCAGCTGCGTCGCGCTCCCGCAGACCTTGCAGAAGGCGATCGCCGGCATCAAGAACATCGATACGGTGATCCCCGGCCACAGCCCGATGCAGACGCCGAAGGATCTGGAGACGTGGCAGAAGTTCACCGCCGCCCTGCTCGCTCACGCGACCGAGGCGATGAAAGCCGGCAAGAGCGTGGATGACGCGACAGCGTCGTTCTCGGTCGACGCGTTTCCCGGCTACAAGAAGGAACGCGTCAAGGGTTCCATCCAGGCTGTGTACGACGAACTGAAGAAGTAAACTCACATCCCAATAGATGTCAAATATTCTCCCGAGTCTCCCCGCCGGCCAGAAGGTCGGCATCGCGTTTTCCGGCGGCCTCGATACCAGCGCGGCGCTTCACTGGATGCGGGCAAAGGGCGCGATCCCGTACGCCTACACCGCGAACCTGGGTCAACCAGACGAAGCGGACTACGACGCGATCCCGCGCAAGGCGATGCAGTACGGCGCCGAGCACGCGCGCCTCGTCGATTGCCGATCGCAGATGGTCGCTGAAGGGATCGCCGCGTTGCAGAGCGGCGCCTTCCACATCTCCACCGCCGGAGTCCCCTACTTCAACACCACGCCCCTCGGACGCGCCGTCACCGGCACGATGCTCGTCGTCGCCATGAAAGAAGACGATGTCCACATCTGGGGCGATGGCAGCACGTTCAAGGGCAACGACATCGAACGCTTCTATCGCTACGGGCTCCTCGCCAACCCGAACCTCCGCATCTACAAACCGTGGCTCGACCAGCAGTTCATCGACGAGCTCGGCGGACGCAAGGAGATGTCGGAGTACCTGATCAAGGCCGGCTTCTCGTACCACATGAGCACCGAGAAGGCCTACTCGACCGACTCGAACATCCTCGGCGCGACGCACGAGGCCAAGGATCTCGAGTTCCTGAACAAGGGCATCCTCATCGTGCAGCCGATCATGGGCGTCGCGTCGTGGCGCGAAGACGTCGAGGTGAAGCCCGAGACGGTCTCGATCCGTTTCGACGAAGGCCGTCCGGTTGCCCTGAACGGCAAGTCGTTCGACGATCAGGTTGAACTGATGCTCGAGGCGAATGCGATCGGCGGGCGCCACGGCCTCGGCATGTCGGATCAGATCGAGAACCGGATCATCGAAGCCAAGAGTCGCGGCATCTACGAAGCGCCGGGCATGGCGCTGCTCTTCATCGCCTACGAGCGGCTGATCACCGCCATCCACAACGAAGACACCATCGAGCAGTACCGCGAGAGCGGCCGCCGCCTCGGGCGGCTCCTCTATCAGGGACGCTGGTTCGATTCACAGGCGCTGATGCTTCGTGAAACCGCACAGCGCTGGGTCGCGCGTCTGGTCACCGGCGAAGTTACGGTCCAACTGCGCCGCGGCAACGACTACTCGATTCTGAACACGGAGAGTCCGAACCTCACCTACAAGCCGGAACGGTTGACGATGGAGAGGGGCGAGGCGTTCTTCTCGCCGCAGGATCGCATTGGTCAGTTGACGATGAGGAATCTGGACATCACCGATACGCGAGACAAGCTGCTCACCTATGTGAAGACCGGCTTGATCGCGCCGTCGCTCGGCGCGTCGATGCCGATGCTGACCGACGGCGAGCATGCCGAGAAGCCACAAAAGAAATGAGCCGCATCACTCAAGTGATGCGCCACTTGTGGCGTTTGTGGCGCACGACTTCAGTCGTGCGAGCGCCGGGGGCGTTGCGCAAGACTCGTTTGTGGCGCAAGACTTTAGCCTTGCGATCGCTGCTCACTGCTCTTCTCGCCACCGGGCTCTCGGCGCAGACACCCATGAACATCCCGCGTTACGTCGTTGATCCGACCTGGCCGAAGCCATTGCCCAACCACTGGCTGGTCGGCGCGGTGGTCGGCGTCGCCGTGGACTCGCGCGATCACGTCTGGATCACGCATCGTCCGTCCACCCTGCAACCCAACGAGACGCGGTCGATCTGGAAGGCCGCGCCGCCGGTGCTGGAGTTTGATCAGGCGGGCACGCTCGTCTCGTCCTGGGGCGGGCCTGGCCCGGGGTACGAGTGGCCACAGCTCGAGCACGGGATCCACGTCGATGATCAGGACAACGTCTGGATCGGCGCGGGCGGCGACAAGGACGCGCACATCCTGAAGTTCACGCGCGCCGGCAAGTTCCTGATGCAGATCGGGCATCAGGGCGAGGGCCAGGGCAGCAACGACACGCAGAACCTCGGCGCTGCGGCCCACATGGTGGTGGACAGCGCGGCCAACGAGGTCTACGTCGCCGACGGCTACGTCAACCACCGCGTCATCGTGTTTGACGCGACGACTGGCGCCTACAAACGGCACTGGGGCGCGTACGGCAGGAGGCCGGACGATTCGTATTTCAAGAATGCCGGCGAAGTTCTGCCCGGTCCGTTCAGCGGCAAGGTTCAGA
>JANYHS010000337.1 GCA_025358945.1 Acidobacteriota bacterium | reverse complement strand
CCGCGGCTGATCGCGATGCGCACCACGCCGGCCGAGAATCCGCACATCTGGGAGGAGCCGCGATTCCAGGGGAAGGACACGCGTCCGGTGACGCACTGGGGCCTGGATCAGGCGCAGGTCGGCCCGATTGTCGTGCCAGGGAAATACACCGTCAAGCTGACAGTGGACGGCCAGTCGTCCACGCAGCCGATTGAGATCCTCCGCGATCCGAAGATCGCGTCGACGGTTGCGGATCTCGATCTGTCGGTGAAGTTGCAGCTGCGGCTGCGCGACGACATCAGCGCGACCGCGGACATGGTCAACTCGCTCGAGGTGATGCGCAAACAGCTCGAGGACGTGACCAAGGCGGTGAAAGACGATCCGTCGAAGGCCGCGCTGCTCACGCAGGTGGGCGAGATGGAGAAGAAGCTGTACGACGTTGAAGCAAGGCTGCTCGAGCCGGCGCAGATGACGAGCGACGACAAGTATTTCCCTGGCACGACAATCGGGCCGACCTGCGCCTGATCCAGGCCCCAATGCGTCACCGGACGCGTGTCCTTTCCCTGGAATCGCGGCTCCTCCCAGATGTGCGGGTTTTCCGCCGGCGTGGTGCGCATCGCGATCAGCCGCGGTGCTTCGTAGCGCAGGTCCCACGACACGCGATTCAGCCCCTCGTGCGGTGTCGTTTTCAGATCGCGGACGATCTTGCCCTCCGCATCAAGCACCTGCAACTGGACGGCGCCTGCCGGCGCGGCCTTCACCGAGTAGTCGATCAGCGCCCGCCCGCGCTGCGTCCAGCGATACGCCGGTCGCGGCGTGAACAGATGCACGGCTGCGTCGGTGGTCGCCGGCGTCGCCTGTTCGAGTGGTGTGATGTCGTCGAGCACATACAGACCGCGGCCATACGTGGACACCACCACATCGTGAAACTGCTTCTGAACGACGACCCAGCTGACCGGCGCGTGCGGCAACCCGGTCGCCAGTTCCGTCCAGTGTCCGCCATCATCGGTGCTGTAGAAGAAGCCATGGCCGGTGCCGGCAAACAGCATCCCCGCCTTGTTCGGGTTCTCCGCCACCGCCTTCACATACGACAGCGGATGCGTATTCGGCAGATCGCCGTTCACGCGCGTCCACGTCGCGCCGTAGTCAGTCGTCTTGAAGATGTACGGTTCCCGGCTGTCGAGCAGATGTGCGTCCACGGCGATGTACGCGGCGCCGCCGTTGAAATGTGACGGCTCGATCTTAGACACCACCGCAAACGCGGGCATGCCGGTTAGATTCTTCGACACGTCGTTCCACCGCGCGCCGCCGTCTCGCGAATTCCAGATCTTGCCGTCGTTCGTGCCGGCCCACAGCAGGCCCTTCTGCACGTCGGATGGCGCAATCGCGAACACCACACCCGGGGCGAACTGCCCCAGGTTGTCGCCGACGATGCCGCCGGACGAGATCATGTGGCTGGGCTCATGGGTCGACAGATCGGGGCTGATCTCCTGCCAGCTCTGCCCCCCGTTCGTCGTCCTGAAGATCACGTTGCAGCCGTAGTACACGTTGTTGTGATCGAAGGGATCGATCGCCAGCGGCGCCGTCCAGTGGCAGCGATACCTGGAATCCTGCGGCGGCGCGTCGAGCGTGATCAGATGCGGCGCGACCGACCGCGCAATCTTTGTCCGGTGGTCATAACGCGTCACCTTGTTGCCGTAGCACGTGGACCAGACGATGTTGGGATCGATAGGGTCGGGGATGGTGAAGCCGGACTCGCAGCCACCGAGCCCGTGATCCCAGACGTTTCCGGATCCGTTGTAGCCCGCGCCGGCGCCCTCGGAGGCCACCACCGACCCGCGCATCGTGCCGTCGTCCTGCATGTTCGAGTACACGTAGTACGGCGCCTGGGTATCGACGGTGACGTGATACATCTGCCCGATCGGCAGCGTCACGCGCTGCGTGCTGCGTCCGTGCTGCGTCGTCAGCGTGATGCCGGCGTCGTGGGTGATCGCAAAACGATCGGGATCCTTCGGGTCCCACCAGATGTCGTGGTTGTCGCCGCCCCAGTTGACGCTGCGGAACGTCGTGCCGCCGTCCACCGACTGAAAGAACGAGCTGTTCGAGACGAGGATTTCGTCCGCGTTCGTGGGCGACACGGCGAGGTGGACGTAGTAACCCGCGCGTCCGATCAGCTCGCGCGACCAGTTCACGACGTTCCAGGACGCACCGCCGTCGTCAGACCGCCACACCGAGCCCTGATCCTTGGTTTGAATCAGCGCGTAGACCCGGTTGGAATTGGACGGCGCGACCGCGACGTCGATTTTTCCAAGGGGGGACTTCGGGAGTCCGTCGGCGACGACTTTCGTCCACGTCGATCCGCCGTCATGCGACACATGGATGCCGCTGCCGGCGCCACCACTGAGCAGCGCCCACGGATGCATCTCCACCTGCCACGTCCCGGCAAACAACGTCTGCGGATTCTTGGCGTCCATCGACAGGCCGGAGCAGCCGGTGTGCTCATCCACAAACAGCACGCGGTCCCAGTTCTTGCCGCCGTCGATCGTGCGGTACACGCCGCGCTCCTGCTGCGGCGCGGTGATGCGGCCGATCGCGCACGCGAATACGATGTCGGGATTGGTCGGGTGGACCAGGATGCGGCCGATGCGGCCGGTGGCATCGAGGCCCATGTGGATCCACGTCAGGCCCGCGTCCACCGACTTGTACATGCCGTCGCCAATCACGTCGCTGTCGCGGATCGCCCACGCTTCACCGGTGCCCGCCCAGACGATGTTGGGATCGGAGGGAGCGACAGCGAGCGCGCCGATGGCCTGCACCGGCATGCTGTCCGACACCGGGTTCCAGCGGAGGCCGCCGTCAGTCGTTTTCCACACGCCTCCGGATGCGGCGCCGGCGTAGTAGATCGACGGATCGCCTGGCACGCCCGCGATCGACGCGACGCGATTGCCGACGACGGGGCCCAGAAAACGGAACGCGAGGCCATCCGGCTGCGGCCCGCCGCGGCGCTGCGCTGTGGTGGAGATCGCCATCAGGCAGGCGAATAGAAGACCGAGAAGCAGACGCGAAAACTTCATGTCGCTATTGTACGGCGGGAGTCGCGGAATTAAGACTGGTCACGTATAGTGGTCATATGAAGGTAAATGCTACAGAATTTAAGGCGAAGTGCCTTTCATTGATCGATCGCGTTCATTCCAGGGGCGACGTCATCACGATCACCAAACGAGGTCGTGTGGTCGCGCGGCTCGTCAGTGCCGTTCAGACGGACGACAAGCCCTGGCTCGCGCTGCGCGGACAGGCCACCTGGAAAGGCGATCCGTTTGCTCCCGTCGTCGAGGAGGACGAGATCGAGGCGCTCAAATGAGCACGCCGCCGCTGCTCGACACGCATGCGTGGATTTGGTGGCTTAGCGGAGACGCGCGTCTGGGATCGGACGCCGCGAAAAAGCTGGGCCAGTTTCCACGCGACGTCCGGCCAGCCATCAGCGCGATCAGCCTATGGGAGGTCGCGATGCTGGTGAGTCTTGGCCGGTTGGAGTTGAAGACGACCCTGGATGCATGGCTGGCGATCGCCGCGGACCCGTTTTCGGTTCGCGTTGTCCCGATTACGCCGCACATCGCGGCTGAGGTCGCCCGCCTTCCGGCCACGTTTCAACGTGACCCCGCCGACCGGCTGATCGTGGCCACCAGCCGCGTACACGGTCTGCCGATTTTGACGAGAGATGCGGCGATCGCAAAGTCGGGCCTCGTACGACTGTGGCCCAGCCACTAGCCCCTATCCTCTATACCCCTATCCCCTGAAAATGTTCTTGACGACGAACAGGACATTCGCGGGACGCTCGGCGAGGCGGCGCATGTACCACGCGAACCAGTATTCGCCGTAGGCCACGAGCACTCGGAGCGGCCGCCCGGACGCGACCAGGCGCTGCTGCAGGGGCCGCTGGATGCCGTACAGCATCGCAAACTCGTAGGCCGACGTCGGCACGCGCTGCGCGTCGATGAAGGCGATGAGCCGATCGGCCAGCACCGGATCGTGCGTGGCCATGTGCAGCAGACAGCCGGCGCTCTGCGCATCCGCGGCCATCAGGCGGCACGACAGCGTGTAGAAGTTCTCGTCCACGTCCCTCTTCTTCGGATACGCGACCGAGGCCGGCTCGAGGTACGCGCCTTTGACCAGACGAATCGCGGCCCCCAGAGGCACGAGCGACTCGACGTCTCCGGTTGTGCGATACAGATACGCCTGCAGCGCGATGCCGATGCGTGGTGACCGCGCGCGCGTGCGCCGGAACAGATCGAGCGTCGGATCGACGTACGGCGAACTCTCCATGTCGATCCACACGAAGTTGTCGCGCTCCTCCGCCCGGTCCACGAGCCGCTGCAGATTCCGGAAGCAGAGCTCCGTGTCCAGGTCGAGCCCGAGTTGCGTCGGCTTCACCGATATGTGCGCGCGCAGACCCGCGGCCTTCACCCTGTCGAGTACGTCGAGATAGTGGAGCGTCACCTCTTCGGCGTCCTCGATTCGCGCGAGGTTCTCGCCCAGTTTCGTGAAGATCGTGTTGATGCCCTGCCGCTCCTGTCCGGCCGCGGCAGACATCGCGTCCTCGAGCCGCTCACCTGGCATGAACGTCGATACGGATCGCCGCACGAACGCTGTCTTCGTCGCGCGCTCGCGCAGCCACGCATTGGTCGACATCGCCAGGAGCACTTTCCGCGCGAGACTCACAGCAGCCCTTTGATCAATCCGCCGTCGACCTGCACGGCGGCGCCGGTGATGTAGGACGCGGCGTCGGACAGGAGAAACGCGCCGGCGCGGCCGAAATCGTCCGGCGTCCCGTAGCGACCGAGCGGAATCGCAGCAGCACCGCGCTTCTGCTGTTCGGCCAGGTTGATGCCAGCCTTCGCTGCGTGGATCTCGTCGAGGTGTGCGAGACGATCGGTGGAAATGCGGCCGGGGAGCAAGGTGTTCACCCGGATCTGATCCGGCGCCAACTCGAGCGACAGCGTCTTGACGAGGGACGTGACGCCGGCGCGCATCACGTTGGACAGGGCCAGGTTCGGAAACGGCTCCTTCACCGTCGACGAGGTGCCGACCAGGATCGCGCCGCCGCCGCGCTCGCGCATCGACGGCACCACCAGCCGTACGGTGCGAATGACACTGAGCAGGAGAAGTTCGAACGCGCCGTGCCACGCCATGTCGTCGAAACTGAGCGCCGTTCCTGCCGGCGGTCCGCCAGTGTTGGCAAACAGCAGGTCGACGCCGCCGAACCGATCGATCGTCGCCGCATGCCACCGCGTGATCGCGTCAGCCTTACTGAGATCGGCAACCACCGCCAGCGCACGGCCGCCCGTCCCGGCGTTGATCGTCGCGGCCGCCCGCTCAATCGCATCTTCATCGCGCGCCGCGATCGACACGTGCGCGCCTTCCGCCGCCAGCGCGCGAGCGACCGCGAAGCCGAGCCCCTTGCTCGCTCCGCCGACCATCGCTATCTTGTTGGTGAGACCGAGATCCATGGGCCGCTATGTTAGCCCAGCCCCACCCTCAAGTCCCTATCCCCGGTTCAGCTATTGGCAGGCTTGACCGTGAGGAAAATGTTGCTGCCCTGCCGATTGATCAGCACCAGCGTCGGACGATCGCTCGTCTTCTTCAGCGCCGTCTTGAGATCGTCAACCGACTTCACCGGCTGACGATTCACTTCCTGGATGACGTCGCCGGCCTGGATGCCGGCAGCGGCCGCGCGTCCCTCGGGGTTGATCTCTTCGACGAGCAGGCCACGCGCGTCCTTGCCCGCGCGCGCGCGTTCGGCGAGGTCCGGCGTGAGCGGTATCACCGCAACGCCAAGCGCGGTCGGGTCGTCCGCCGCGGGTTCGCTGTCGCGCACGCTCGCCGATTTTTCCGCGGTCGCTTCATCGAGCTTCACCGACAGGTGTTTCTCGTGGCCGTCGCGCAGCAGGACCACCTCCGCCGCCGATCCTGGCCCGGCTTCCGACACGCGGTTGCGCAGCGTATTGGTGTCGTGCACCGGCAAGCCGTTGAACGACTGGATCACGTCTCCGCGCTTGACACCGGCCTTGTCGGCCGCGCTGCCGGATGACACGTTGCTGACGATCGCACCCGTGGACTGCCTGAGCCCGAGGTTCTCCGCCATCTCCGGCGTGATGCCCTGCACGGTGACCCCGAG
>JANYHS010000297.1 GCA_025358945.1 Acidobacteriota bacterium | reverse complement strand
CGCGACTGACGCGCACAAGTGGCAGAACGTGCCGTACGACTCCGGGCTGGTCTTCGTTGCGCATCCGGCAGCCCACCGCGCCGCCATGAGCCTGAGCGCCGCGTACCTTGTGCGGTCACCTGAGGATCCGCGCGAGTCGATGGACTGGGTGCCGGAGTCGTCTCGACGCGCGCGAGGCTTTGCTGTGTACGCCGCGCTGCGATCCCTAGGCCGCAGCGGCGTGGCGGATCTCGTGGAGCGCTGCTGCCGTCTGGCGCAACGATTCGCGGAGCGCCTGCAGCAGGAGCCGACGATTCGGATCCTCAACGACGTCGTGCTGAATCAGGTGCTCGTGCGTGTGATGCCGGCGAGTGGCGATGCCGACCTCGCCACTCGAGAGACGTTACGTATTGTCCAAGAGGAACGCATCTGTTGGCTGGGCGGGTCGCGCTGGCACGACCTGGACGCGATGCGGATCTCGGTATCCAACTGGTCGACGACCGAAGAGGACATCGACCGGTCGGCCGACTCGATCATCCGCGCGGCGCGCGCCGTTCGTACCTGAACGCGTCGGACAGCGCGAAAACCTGACAGGCTAAAATAGCGGCACATGTGGATTCTTCAGAGCGCCGACGGGACCTTCCGTCTGACACCCGGCTCGATCAAAACCGTCGGCCGCGCGCCGCGCGCCGATTTCATCCTCGACGTCGCACTCGTCTCCCGGCTGCACTGTCAGTTGACCGCCGGCGACGACACGCTTGAAGTGCTGGACCTCAAGAGCACCAACGGCACATACGTGAACGATACACGGATCGAGAAAGCGAACCTGGCCCCAGGAGACCGGCTGCGGGTGGGACGGGTCGAGTTGACGGTAGACCGGCAAGGCTAAAAGCCTCGCCCCACTTTCAGCGGCAAGGCTTCAGCGCGTGGCGCAAGCCTTCAGCGCGTGGCGCACAAGCCTTCAGCGCGTGGCGCAAGGCTGCAGCCTTGCGATTGCAAGAACGGATTATTGCGCCGTTCCTCTCCAATCGTCGTATTGCTTCCGTGGCCCGGGTACACGACACACGCGTCGCCCAGCGGGAACAGGACGTCGCGAATCGACGCGATCAGCGTGTCGTAGTCCGCGCCCGGCAGATCCGTGCGTCCGATCGCGCCGGCAAACAGCGTGTCGCCGACAAAGAGATCCGTACCGCTCGTACCCGTTTTCCCAATCTGCAGGCAGACGCCGCCAGGGCAATGACCGGGCGTGTGGTGCACACGCACGGCGTAGGTCCCGAATGTGATCTGCTGTGCCGGGGCGTAGAAGATGTCAATCGGCGGCTGCGACTCGACCGTCAGGCCAAACATCGCCCCCATCTCGACGACGTGCTCGTACAGAAACAGATCATCCTGATGGAGATAGATCGGCACGCCCAGCGCGCGCTTGGCAGCCGCGACGCCAGTGACGTGATCGACGTGCGCGTGGGTCAACAGAATGTGACGAATCGTCAGCCCACCACGGTCTGCGAACGCCAGCAGCGACGCCACCTCATCGCCCGGATCGATGAGCACGGCCTCTTTCGTCGCCTCGCAGCCGACCACGAAACCGTTCTTGTAGAAGGGCGCGACCGCCTGACTCTCCATTATCATGGCTAGCCATGATTTTAGCCGTACTCGACGACCTCATGTTCAGCTCGAAGATCAAGACCGCCGCGAACGGGCTCGGCGTGGATCTTCGCTTCTCACGATCCGTGGAGGGCGCGCTCGAGACGATGCGCAGGAACCCGACGACGATGGTGATCTTCGATCTCAACAACGAACGGATCGGTCCGCTCGCCATCGTTGCCGCGATGAAGCAGGATCCGGCGCTCGCCTCGATTCCCACGGTCGGCTACGCGTCGCACGTCCAGACCGACGTCATCGACGCGGCGCGTCAGGCCGGCGTCGGCGACGTGCTGGCGCGGTCGGCGTTCGTCACGCAGCTCGCCGACATCCTGACCCGGCAGGCCTGAAGGCCCGCGCTGCTTATGATGATCGATGTCCTGCGCGCGCGGCGGCGAATCGCGCCTCACGTCCGCCGGACGCTGCTGACGCATTCCTCCTGGCTGTCCGACCTCGCGGGCGCGAACGTCTGGTTGAAGAATGAATCGGCGCAGCGTTCGAACTCGTTCAAGGCGCGCGGCGCGTTCAACGCCGTGATCGCGCGGCTCGAACGGCCTGGCGGCGCGCCCTCACAACTCGTGACGGCATCCGCCGGTAATCACGGCCGCGGGCTCGCTGCCGCCGCCAGAACGTTCAATCTTCCGCTGATCGTCTTCACGCCCGCCGATGCGCCGGAAGCTAAACTCGCGGCGATCCGGCGCGACGGCGCGGAACTGCGCGCCATCGGCCGGGACTACGACGATGCGGAGCGGATGGCCAAGACGTTCGCGAAAGACACCGGCGCCGAGTTCATCTCGCCGTACAGCGACGCCGACGTGATCGCCGGCGCGGCAACGGTCGCGCTTGAGATCTTCGAGGACGAGCCAACAATCGATACGCTCGTCGTGCCGATCGGCGGCGGCGGACTCGTCAGCGGCATCGCGGCGGTGGCGAAGGCAATCAACCCGCGATGCGAGGTCATCGGCGTCGAGCTCGATGTCGCCAATGCATTTCAGCAAAGCGTTCGCGCCGGCAAGCTCGTGGAGATCGAAGCGGGTACGTCGCTCGCCGACGGACTCGGCGGCAATCCCGATCCCGAGACGATCACGTTTGCGCTCATCCAGCGGCTCGTGGATCGCATCGTGACCGTCAGCGAGACGGACCTGGCGGCCTCGATCGTCGGGCTCGTGGAGGCGGAGCATGTGATCGCGGAAGGCGCCGGCGCGGCGGCGACGGCGGCGATCGTCAGCCAGCGCATCGATGTTCGCGATCGCCGGGTTGCAGTGATCGTTTCAGGCGGCAACATCGACCGCGCGCGTTTGCGATCGCTGCTGTAAAAGCAGGGGAGCGCAAGCCTTTCAGGCGAGCGCCACTATTGCGGTGTGACGTCACCGAGCGCAGCACCGACCTGCGCGCTCGCGGCGGCATAGGCCTTGTCGAGCTCGCGGCGCGCGTCGACGACGGCAGGCTGATCGATGACGCGGCTGAGTGGATATTGGCCGTTTTTCAACAACGCGCTCCCGGTCGGCCCCGTATCCAGCGCCCACGCTCGCAGAAAGCGCTCGCGGCCGGCGATCCTTCGCAGTTGCGCAGCAACGCCCTCGGCGTCAGCAATCGCCGCGAGCGAGAGGACGCCGCACCGCAACGACTGCGGGCCCACGCTCTCGCGAGCCGCCGCAGCCAGCGCGGGCGCCACCGTCTGCCTGGCGAGATTGGCCAGGCCGCGTTCCTGCCTGAGCGCCGCCAACGTGGCGCGGGCCGCGCAATTCGACGGGTTCTGGGCGACCAGACTCATCGCCTCCCGATACGCATCGTCGGCGCGGCCGGCCATCCGGAGACTGTTGACGTACTCGAGCCTGAACTGCGGCACGGGTGTCCGGATATACAACGCCACCATCGCATCGTACTGGTGACGGCCCAACAGCACGGTCAACCGGCCCCACTGGCCCCATGTCTTCGACGCCGCGTCGCCTGGCGCGGCATCGAGCTCACGCTGCGCATCGTCGAAGCGGCCCATCGCGGATTCGACGTAGACGATATCGGCGTGGTTGACCGACATCAGCGGATCGAGCGCCAGCGATCGACGGTAGAACGCGATCGCCCGGACCGGATCGAAGTCGGCGATCTGATCGCCGATCTGGTGGTAGGCCTCCGAGTACGACGGATCGAGCGCGATGGCGCGCTTCAAATACTCGAGCGCGTCGCTCAGCTTCTCGGACGCAAGGCCTGCCGCAAGATTCGCCTGCGGAGAATCCGGATCCAGCTCGTAGGCGCGTTCGGCGGCCTTACGCAGGCGCGCTTCGCGCGCCGGATCGTCAGCCGCGTCGTAGCCGTCCACGAGGTGAAGCACCTCCGCCAGGCCCGCGTGCGCCTCGGCCAGCCCAGCGTCAAGCCGGATCGCGTCTTCGAAGAACCGCTGTGCTTCGTCGAGACGGCGCTCCGCGGCGGCGTGACGGCCTCGGAGATAGGCGTCGTAGGCGCGCTGATCGACCAGGCGCGCCGCGGCGCGAGCGCTGGCGGCGGTCGGCTGCAGCTTGAGCCTCAGCGCCACCGCCACTTCCCGCGCGACCTGCTCCTGGACCGCGAAGATGTCCTTGATATCGCGCGTGTACTGGCCCGCCCAGATCGCGGTGCCGTCGGTGGGATCGATCAACTCGAGCGACACCTTCACCGTATCCGCGCCGGGACGAACCGATCCGGTCAGGACGACGCCGGCGCCGAGCTCTCGAGCGACATCTCGCAGCGGACGGTCGCGATAACCGCGTGTTGCCGACCGGCCGAGCACGCGCAAGCCTTTCGTCTGGCCAAGTCGTGAGATCAGATCTTCGGTCAACCCGTCAGCGAAATATGTCTGCGACGCGTCGGGGCCCAGCAACTCGAGCGGCATGACCGCGATCACCGGCGCGGGCGCCGGACCGACCGAGTGGCGCCAGAACTGGCGGATCGGGCCGCGCTCGTACCAGCCGGCCGCGGCGAGCACGATCAGCACGATGATCCAGCCGGAGAATGATCGCCGGGCCGGCTGCGCCGGCACGAAAACCGCCGCGGCTTCCTGCATGTCGCTGCGCACATCGAGGATCGCGCCGACCGAACGCAGCTCGGCGGCGAGCGACACCGCCGCGTTGTAACGCTGCTCGAGGCTTTTGGCCATCGCCTTGGCGACAATCGGATCGAACTCGACCGGCAGCGACGGGTTGATGGTCGACGGCACCGGCGCGGGCGCCTGGACGATCTGCAGCGCAAGCGCGGTGGACGTCGCGCCCGCGAACGGCAGCCTGCCCGTGAGCATCAACCCGTCGCTGCCGGTCGAGTTCGATCCGATTGTCGCCAAGGCGATGGCCAAAAGCCTCGAGCAGCGTTACAACGCGGCGGTGTCGCTCGCCGCCGAGCTGCGTTCG
>JANYHS010000279.1 GCA_025358945.1 Acidobacteriota bacterium | reverse complement strand
CTCAGCGCCAACCCGCTCGCGGATCTCACCAACGAAACCGGCGTGTGGACGCTGCGGTTCGTCGCGCTCACGCTCGCGATCACCCCGCTGCGCAAGATCACCGGCTGGAACACCTTCATCAAGTTCCGCCGCATGGTCGGTCTCTACGCATTCTTTTACGGCACGCTCCATCTCCTGACCTACGTCATCGCGGATCGGTTTGCCGGATTGGATCAAGCGGGAGGCTGGGTCGAGGCGATGAGCGGTGGACACGCGCCCGGCGGCGCGCTGCTGGCATCGACCGCGCGCAGCCTGGCGAAGTCGGTGGGCCAGGACATCTACAAGCGGCCGTTCATCACGATCGGGTTTGCGGCGTGGATCACGATGCTGCCGCTGGCTATCACGTCGACGACGGGATGGATCCGGCGGATGGGCGGCAAGCGCTGGAATCGCCTGCACACGCTCGTCTATCTGACGGGCATCCTTGGACCGCTGCACTACTGGTGGCTGGTGAAAGCCGACGTCAGTCGGCCGCTGACCTACGCAGCGGTGATCGCGATTTTCCTCGGCGCGCGCGTCGTCCTGAATCGCTCGAAACCGAAACCGGCACCCGCGCGGGTTCCGGTCTCGAGCGCCTGATCCCCGCCTACCTTTTCTGCAGCCCCGGCTCGCGCATCGTGCGCTCGAACTTCCGGTCGAAACGGCGTGTGCACCGCGTCGAAACCGGTCGCCTTCGCGGCGCCGGCTGTGTGTGTGCTCGTCAGCGAATGGTGATGCGGCCGTCGACGGCCGGCGCGATCTCGCGGGCCGCGGCGACGTACTTCTCGAGCGCGCCGGAAATCAGATTGCCTGCCTCAGGTCCGACCAGAATCCGCTGACCCTTGAACATCGTGTAGCCGTCGCCTTCCCGCAGCAGGAAGTCGGGGATCGCCACCCGGTAGGTTCGATTGAGATCCAGCGGCTGCCCGTTCACGCGCACTTCGAGCACACGGCTGCCCACCGCAGCGCCCCGGTCCACCGCCATCGTTAGGCCTGATATCTGCGGGAAACCGCCACTGACCCTGGGCAGGCTCGCGACGCCGTGGTTCAGCGCCTCGAGCACGACGCGTCCCGGCAGCGCCAGCGTGCAGATCACCTCGTTGAACGGATGTATCTCCACGAGCGTGCGTCGCGTCAACGGCCCGGCGGGATAGACGCGGTTGCCGCGGATCGCGCCGGCGTTGGTGATCGCGATCTCGGCCTTCGCGTCCGCGCGGATCGCGTCGGCCACCAGGTTGCCCAGGTTGGTTTCCGAGACTTGCTCGTGCGCGCTTACCGCGTCGAGCGGCACGCGCGTGGCGCCGACCAGAGTGTCCAGCGCGGCGCCGAGGCGCGCTTCGTACGCCGCAATGACCGCGTTGGTGTTCGCATCGTCAGGAATCGCGTTCGTGATCGGCAGCAGTTCGTAGAACCGCTCGACCGCGCCGCCGGCGCGTTGGCTGACGTCGATGCGGGCGACGGCCTTCGCGTCCGAGCCGGCTTTGCTGATCAGCGTTCGGCCTTCGATGTCGGTGATGAGGTAGTGATCGTGGCCGCCGATGATCAGGTCGAGTTCGGGATATTTCGCGACGAGCTCGCGATCGGTGGCGATCGCGAGGTGCGTGACGGCGACGAACACCGTGGCGCCGGCCTCCTTCAGGATCGGCAGATACTGACCGGCCGCCGTCAACGGATCGACGATGCGCGTGTGCTTCAGCTTGTCGCCGGTGATCTCGCTGGTGTTGAGGCACAGCCCGATGAAGCCGACCGTGACAGAGCCGAACTGTTTCACCACGTACGGCGCGGCATCGGCAATCGGCTTCCCGGTGTTGGTGTCGACGATGTTGGAGACGACCCATTGAAAGGTCGCCGCGTGCATCTGCGTGATCAGTTCATCGTCGCCGAAGTCGAACTCGTGGTTGCCGAGCGTCGCCATGTCGAGCCCAGCGGCGTTCAGCGCGGCGATCATGTGGCCGCCCTTGAACACGCTGGAGGCGACCGACGGCGAGAGGAAATCGCCGGCGATGACGAGGAACGGCGTGCGTCCAGCAGCAGCGAGCGTCTTCTTCAGCGTGGCGACGCGCGCCAGGCCGCCCAAACCATCAACCGGAACGGTGGTGTAGACGTCGTTGATCTGCAGGAACGTGACCGGCGCGGCGGCGCGCGCCGCGAACTCCTGCTGAGCCGTCGCGGGTGCGAGCCAGGCGCAAACGAGGAGCGTCGCAACGAGGATGAGTCGCTTCACCGGTATTGAATCCATGCGGGCATCTGCGTGAGGTCCACGTTGCCCCCGCTGAGGATCACGCCGACGCGTAGCCCGCGAATCGGGGTCGTGCCTGCGAGCGCCGCGGCCGCGCCCAGCGCGCCGGTGGGCTCGACGACCAGCTTCAGTCGCTCCCAGAGATAGAACATCGTCTTCAGCAGTGTGGGGTCGTCCACCGTCACCATGTCGGCCACGTATTGCAGCACGAGTGGGAATGTGAGCGAGCCGAGCGACGGCGTCCGCGCACCATCGGCCACCGTTTTCGGATTGTTCACCGTCTGCAGCGTCTTCGTCCTGAATGATCGCGCCCCATCGTCTCCCGCAGCGGGTTCGACGCCAATCACCTTGCAGTTGGCTTCCATCGCGTTGGCGGCGATTGCCGAGCCCGAGAGGAGCCCACCGCCGCCGCAGGGGACAAACAGCAGGTCGAGCGCGCCGACTTCTTCGATCAGCTCGCGCGTGGCCGTGCCCTGGCCGGCGATGATGTGCGGGTGATCGTAGGGCGGGACCAGCGTCAGGCCGCGCTCGGAGGCGAGCCGCTTGCCAATCGCTTCACGATCTTCTTTGTCGCGGTCGTAGAGGATCACTTCGCCGCCGTAGCCTTCCGTGGCGATGCGTTTCACCTCCGGTGCGTCCGACGGCATGACGATGACGCGCGGGATGCCGAGTACCTGGCCGGCGAGGGCGATCGCCTGCGCGTGATTACCGGACGAGAAGGTGACGACGCCACGGCGGCGTTCGTCGGGGGTGAAGCGCGAGAGCGCGTTGTAGGCGCCGCGGAACTTGAAGGCGCCGGCGCGCTGGAGGTTCTCGCACTTGAAGAACACTTCAGCGCCCGTGCGTGCGTTGATCGTGCGCGAGGTGGCGACCGGGGTCTTGTGCGCGGCGCCGACGATCTGTTTCGCGGCGCTCTCGATGTCGTCGAATGTTGGTGTCATATATGTAGCGCGAAGGTTGTGGTGTTCGTAGCGCGAAGGCTTTAGCCGAGCGCCCTCATTTCAACTGGCCGCTCAGCTCTTCGTATATTTTCCGTATCGCGATCGGTCCCTGCGACGAGGCGAGGGTCCACGAGGCATATTCGCCCCAGTTCGCTTCCTTGATTGCCACATCGACCGGCACGCCGGATTTGTAAAGGCGCGTGGCTTCCGCGATCACCGCTTCCATCGCCTTGTGGTACGCGCGGATTTCTTCCTGCGACACCGCACCTGTTTCCGTGAAGCCGTGGCCGGCGATATAGAGGTCGGGCTTCATCGCTTCCGCGCGGTCGAGGGCTTTCAGCCATTCGCTCGGATACGCGGACCGCATCGCGGGGAAGACGCGATTAAGGTAGATCTCGCTGAGGAAGAGGATCTTCTGGCGCGGCAGGTAAACCGCGAGATCGCCGCCGGTGTGCGCGCGGCCCAGGAAGAGGATTTGGATCTCCTCGGCGCCCATGTGCATCGTCTTTTTGTCGGCGACCAGCTCGGCGTCGGCCGGCAGATCCCATGCGTCCGCGTTGCCGCGTCCGCCTCCACTTCCGCGCCCGCCTCCGCTTCCTCGTAGCGCGAAGGCTTTAGCCGAGCGTTCGAGAATCGCCTTCGAGGTCGGGTGGATGAGGTAGTGGACGCCGGCGGGGAAGGACGCGTTGCCGGCGGTGTGGTCGCCGTGATCGGAGGCGATCACCACCGTCGTGATCGGCTTCGGCGTCACTTTCCTGATCGCCTCAACGAGACCCTTCGTCTCTGGCACGCTGCCCTGGCCGTCAGCGACCAGCACGCCGGCGTCGGTGACCACGAACATGTTGGTCGTCGTGAACTTCTCGGGGCCGGCGTGGAAATCTTCGTAGGTGTAGACGTTGTCGGCGACTTTGATTGTGCGGGGGAAATCGGTGAGCTGCAAGCCGCGTGTGATTGGATCGGCAGTACGTACGACTGGCTGTTGTGCAAGAAGAATCGTTGTGCAGGTGAGCAGGGCCGTGCTGAGCCCGATCACGTCGAACCGCTTGGACATGCGGTGAACTCCTTGGTGGATCCGAATGGCTATGCTACCATCAGGGTTCCTCAGGTGACGCGGGGTGGAGCAGTCCGGTAGCTCGTTGGGCTCATAACCCAAAGGTCGCGGGTTCAAATCCCGCCCCCGCAACCAACTTTTCAACTGTCGGCTGACAAATGGCTGACAATCGGTAGAAGCTCGAGGCGTGTTCCGCTCGCCGCGCGCGAATTTCCCAAGCGCCTTCCGCAAAGCGTAGGGCGGGCGTCAGCCGGCCCAGTCCCTAGCATCGCTCCTCC
>JANYHS010000244.1 GCA_025358945.1 Acidobacteriota bacterium | reverse complement strand
GCCGGCGCCGTGCTCGCCGCCGGCCTGATCACGCTGGGGCGCACGCTGCCGACGATCTTCGCGTCCGCGCGCGAAGGGCTGAAAGGGTTTGGTGCCGCCAGCGGCCCGGCGGTCGCGCCGCTGCGCACCGAGCGCGATCTGCCGACCGTCTTCGTGCTGGTCGGATCGTTCCTGCTGGCGATCTTCCTGGCGGCCGCGCCGAAGATGCCGATGCAGGGCAATGTCTTGGCGGCGATTCTCGTGATCATCTTCGGGTTTCTCTTCGTGACCGTGTCGTCGCGCATCACCGGCCTGATCGGCACCTCGTCGAACCCGATCTCGGGGATGACGATCGCCACGCTGATCCTCACCTGCCTGATGTTCGTCGCGCTCGGCTGGACCGGCAACGCCTACGGCCCGATTGCACTCTGCGTCGGCGCGGTCGTCTGCATCGCTGCGGCGCAAGCAGGCGGCACGTCGCAGGATCTGAAGACCGGCTACCTGGTCGGCGCCACGCCGTACTACCAGCAAATCGGTTTGATCATCGGCGTCGTCACCTCCGCCGGGGTCATCGGCGCGACGACGCTGTATCTGCATCATGTGTTCGGCATCGGTACGGCGGCGATTCCCGCACCGCAGGCGACGCTGATGGCGACGATCATCAAGGGACTGCTCAACCAGAACCTGCCGTGGGGACTCGTGCTCGTCGGCGTGTTCATCTCCGTCACGCTCGAACTGTGCGGCATCCGATCGCTGTCGTTTGCGGTCGGCTCGTACCTGCCGATCGCCACCACCGCTCCGATTTTCGCCGGCGGCCTCGTGCGCGCGTTCGTCGAGCGGAAGACCGGCGCGGCCGACGATTCGGAAGTGGGCGCCGGCACGCTGTTCAGCTCAGGCCTGATCGCCGGCGGATCGCTGTGCGGCATTCTCTACGCCGTGCTCGTCGGCACCGGGAAGATCGGCATCCCGGAATCCATCGGCAACATGGTCCCGTTCCTGCACGACGATGGCCTGGGCGGTTACATCGCCAGCGCCCTGCTGTTCATCGGCCTGGCCATCGTCCTCGCGAGAGCGGCCCAGAAGAAAGTAATGTAGGGCGAAGGCTTCGCGCTACGAGAATAGGGCTTCGCGCTACGAGAGTCATGAAACGAACCCTCGCACTCATCTTTGCCATCGCCGCCACCGTCTCCGCGCAGCCGGCGACGCGGCGTGCGACGAACCTGGCCACGCTGGTGGCGTATCCCGGCTTCTACCACGGCCGGCCGATCGTGATCGTCGGCAACGTGACTCTCGAAAGAGATCAGCTGCGCATTTCCGACGACAACGGATCGATCCACCTGATCTTCAAGGGCAGCGCGCCGGACGGCCTCGACGAAGTGCGCGGCGAGTTCTGGGATCTCGGCCGCATGAAGGCCGACGACATCCGCCTCAGCACCTACGATTTGCGCGCGACATTCAAGATGGATCCGGACGCGCCGTGGCCGCGGCCAGGCGAGGTGACCGCGATCATTGCCACCGCCGTCGCGCCGGCCGTGACGCCCAACGCGCCATCAATCCGCGGCATCGTCCTGAACCCGTCGCGCTATCTCGATCAGAAAGTCTCCATCACCGGCCAGTTCTCGGGCCGCAATCTGCTGGGCGAAATGCCGGACGCGCCCGGGAAGAGCCGCTACGATTTCGTTCTTCGCTCGACCGATGCGGCGATCTGGGTCGTCAACATGCGGCCGAAACTGAAGGATGTGGCCGGCAAGGACGTGGAACTCGGACTGGACGCGCGCATCGACACCGGCCGATGGCTGACGCTGCGCGGCACAGTGCAGCAGGGCCGCGGGCTCCTGCTGCTCGACGCAGAACCCGGCAGCCTGCAGTTCGGCAAGGCGCCGACCGACGTGAAGACCGAGGAAGACGTGATCCGGGTGCCGGCCGGTCCGCCGCCGGAAGTGATCTTCAGCGCGCCGACCGACGAGGAAACCGACGTGCCGATGGCGACGACGGTGCGGATTCAGTTTTCGCGGGATCTCGATCAGCCGACGTTGAAGGGGCGCATCAACGCGCACTACCTCGAGTCGCAAAGCGCGGAGCGCGGCGAGCCGGTGACGCCGCCGGCCGCGTTCACGTTCGTCTACTCGCCGGCCAACCGCGTCCTCGAGCTGAAATTTACGAAGCCGCTGGAACGGTTCCGCACGATGAGGGTGGAGTTGGCGGACGGCATCGTCGGCACCGACGGTCAGCCGTTGAAGGCGTGGACCCTTACGTTCATGCTGGGCGGGGCGTAGAAAGTTAGAACTTACAACTTAGAACTTAGAAGTGCGACGCGCTACGGAATGACGCGGAACGCGGAGATCAGCCGTCGTTCCGACCCACCAGACCCACCAGACCAACCTGACCCCCTGGACCCACCTGACCCACCTGACCCACTAGACCCACTTGACCCACTTGACCCGCTGGACCCACCAGACCTATCCGTCCCACCCGACCCGCCTGCCCCAACCGTTATTTCGATTGCGTAATCTGCCGGTGCAAGCGGCGCGAGCGCGAGTTGCGCGGTCATCCATTTCGAGCCGCCCGGATCATCCCGCAGCGCGGCGGTGACCGGGACAGCGAGCGGTTTGCCGGTGCGATCGAGCAATCGCGCGGTCACCGGATCCGATGACGATGTCGGAATCTCGACGCGGATCTGTTCGCTGCGCCGGAATCGCAGATCAGCGGTCGGCACGTCCTTGTTCCCCGTCGATGGTCCGCGCCGGACAAACAGCGCGCCGGTGGATTCGGGTGCCGCCGGAATCGTCAGCTTGATCGTCTCGCGCGACGGGATCGACGCCGGACCCGCGCGCGCGCCGACGCGCAGGACGTAGTCACCGGCCACCAGTGGCGAAGACGAGGTGATCGCCACACGGAAGGTTCGCCCGCCGCGCGGAACGCTGACCTTTCCTGTCCCGACTGTCGCATCCGCTGGCGTCGTCAGCGTCAGCGTCGCGTCGAAGCCATCGTTCCAGGCCTCACCCACCGTGACGACGCTGCCGATTTCTCCGACGACCCACAGGTTCGCCGATGATGGGTCACCAGCTTTCCACCCC
This sequence comes from Acidobacteriota bacterium, assembly GCA_025358945.1. GTDB lineage: Bacteria > Acidobacteriota > Vicinamibacteria > Vicinamibacterales > CAVVIG01 > CAVQFC01. The sequence goes on along the minus strand of JANYHS010000244.1, from coordinate 942 downwards.
GCAGCCATCTGCAAGCGTATCGGCACGTCGCGCGCATATCCCGCAAGCGGTGAAATCGCCGCTTCGACGGCGTGCGCCGCCGCAGCTTCGGCCGGTTCCACCGTCGTCGCCGACTTCGCTGTGGACGCTCGCGCCAACATCGCCGCAGTCGCGGGCGTGGCGGCCATGTATCCGCGCCGCGCGCGCACACGCACGCCCGGACGTTTCACGCGGACCGAGATGGGGTGAAACTTTCCGTCCAACTTGCCGGTCGAGTAGTAGCCAATCAGGTAGTACGAGCTCAGGTCGCTGACGACGCGCTGCAGGCCGCCCGCCAGATCATTCGAGTTGACGATCGCCAGACCGTCCGTCGCTTCAGCCAGCGTGCGGAGCGAGTTGATCCGGCCGTGTAGCATCGCCAGGTCGGCCGACGGAGAGACGATTGGAGGCGGCGGTCCGGGCACGTCCTGCCGCATGATCGGCGTATCGAACACCGCCAGGCCGCGCGGATCAATCGGATAGAAGGACGCGTTGGCGCGGTTCGCGGCATCGAGCAGATCGTGAAACTGGCGTTCGTTGTCCAGTTGTGCCAGCTGCATCCGATCGGCGTCGCACTTATTGGTGGGCGCCGAGCCGTTCGCCGGATCCTTCGTCGTCAACCGGCCGGACCGAGGATCGATGCCGACGGTGGGTCCGGTCGGCACGCCTGGACAAGCGAGCGGCCGCGCCAGATTCTCGTTGGGGCGGAACAACAGCCAGCCGTCGCTGATCGCGAGAATGGCCTTGCGTTCCTCGCGCACGCCGTGCAGGTATCCGACCAGGTCCTCGAGCGCGTCGAGCACCAGCTTCTCGTGACGGCGATCGATCATCTCCGCCGCAACACCGTTCTGGTCAGCGCATCCCGACTCCTGACTCATGTTCGGATAACACGAGCCGTACTGCTCGTCCACCGGATCGGCGGGA
>JANYHS010000202.1 GCA_025358945.1 Acidobacteriota bacterium | reverse complement strand
TTTGACGGCCCGTTTACGCCTTTCATATTGAGACGTGCTTCGGCGGTGCGTCCGATATCGGTGAATCGGGTTGAACGGGTCCGTCTACACGGGCTCGCGACTCGCGCGGCCCCGAGCTTTGCGCTGGTGGTCGCGAGGGATCCGGCGAAGCGTCAACAGAGGGTAGGTTGGGCTGGGGCATTGGGCGTCGAGAGGGCCGGCGGGCGAAGGCGATAGCCGCACGGTCCACATCCATATCGCCGAGAAGGAGAAGACAGTTATGTTTCACAAGAACAGTTGGTGTGTTCCAGCCGCGCTCATTCTTAGTAGTGTCCTCGGCGCGTCTGTCGCACAGGCCGCGCCACCCACAGCCTGTTACACGCTGGCAAGTCTTCAGGGCTCCTATGCGGTGATCGTCAACTATGGCGCGAACGTCGCACTCGGAATGCAGGCAGAGTACTTAGATGGAACCGGCAATCTGACGCGAACCGGTGTGCTTAACCAGCCAGTGGCTGGATCAGCCACTGGAGCAAGAACTGTCGGAACCGTGTCGGCCACGGGAACTTACACGGTGAATTGCGACGGCACCGGCACGATCACCCGGATTGTCACGCGGCCGGATGGCAGCACGGCGTCCGCCGTGGATGACTTCATGGCCACCGGGGCGACACTGACTCTACTTGGTGCGAAAGGCTGGCAGTTTCTCGCCACCACAATCGTCGACGCTCAGCAAGACCCCAGCGTTATCCTCCCGGGTGGCGTCTTTGTGACCCGTATTCATACCCGACTGCCAGATCGGGACCAAGGAATTCCTGGCGCGCGTTGACGCCAGCGGGCGCGACGATGCGAAGCGTGACGGTCGCCTCGAACGGCTGGCGGAACGCGAGTAGAATCCAGATCGATGCTGACGCGCATCGCCGTTCTTGCGCTCGTCTTTGCCTGCGGGCCGCTGCTCTTCGGGGCGCTACAGTCCGATCGGAAGCCTGCGCCGACGCCGTGGACGGTGAGCCGCACGCCCGACGGTCACCCCGACCTGCAGGGCATGTGGACCAACTACGACCCGACGCCATTCGAGCGTCTCGGTCCCAGCGAACAGTTTCCCCGCGAGCTGGCGGTGAGTACCGCCGACTGGCTGGTGCAAGACAGTCCGATCAGTCCTCGACGAGCATCGATGGTTGTCGATCCACCGAACGGAAGAGTGCCGCTGAAACCGGAGGCGATCGAGGCGAGGAAGGCGACGCTGTCGCAGCCGTCGGATTCGCTCGAACGCTACGGGCCGTGGGAACGATGCATTACGCGCGGCGTGCCCGCCTCGATGATGCCAAGCGCGTACAACAACGGCCATCAGATCGTGCAAACGCCGGACTTCGTCGTCTTTCACTCCGAGATGATTCATGAAGCCCGCGTGATTCCGCTGGATGGCCGGCCGCATCTAGGGCCAGACGTCAGGTCATGGAACGGGGACTCAGTCGGTCACTGGGACGGCGATACGCTGGTCGTGGACACGACCAACTTCAACGGCAAGGGCTGGATCGCGACGCATGCGGCGGCGGGTTGGATTCGCGCCATTCCGCAAAGCCAGGCCTGCCACGTCGTCGAACGCCTGACGCGTGTGGACGCAAGAACCATCCGCTACGAAGCCACGATCGACGATCCGAACGTCTACACCAGGCCCTGGACGGTGGCGTTTCCACTGAACAGAGACGAGCCGTACCGGATCTACGAATACGCGTGCCACGAAGGCAATCACGCGCTGGAGAACATGCTGCGCCTGGGCGGCAAGTAGAATCAGCGCGCGGCGCGGTAGACCGACTCCTTCGGAAAATCCTTGTCGTCGATGAACTTGCGTATGTCCTGGGCTACCTGCGTGTTCTTCTCCAGCATCACCCAGTGGTCATCGTCTGGGTACAGCTTCACGCTGAGGTTCGTCACCCATTTGTCCAACCCGCTGAGGTGACTCGCCAGAATCGCGGTGTCCTTCATCCCCCAGATCACGAGCGTTGGCGTCTTGATGATCGTCGTCTTCGCTCCCGCGGTCACTTCCTTCGCCGACCACGACGAGGGAATCGTTGACGCGGGATGGCGATCGTTGAAAGGCGGATTGCGATGGTTCGCGCGGTAGTAGTTGAGTCCGGCCGTCGTTGAGCCCGGCTGCGACCACGCGTTGATCCACATCTGGCGATCGTCTTCAGTGTAGCGGCCCGCTTTCACTTCGGCGTCCACGAACCCCGTGTGCGCGCGGCGGGTCGCGGTCTCCTTCGTGGTGCTCTCGTCCACCGGTTGCTCTCCCGGCGCCAGAAACTTGTTGAACACGAAGAAGTAGTTGCTCGCGTAGCGCTGCGCCGGATTCTCGCGTAGCTCCCGTTCGGAGATGAACGGGTGCGCGCCGTTGACGATGACGAGCTTCTCGAGCATTTCGGGGTGAACCATCGCGAAGACCCAGGCGACGTTGGCGCCCCAGTCGTGGGCGACGAGGATGAACTTCTTGTCCTTCCCGCCAACCTTCTCGGCGAACTGCCGGACGTCCTCGACGAGATGTTTCATCGTGTAGGGCTCGAGGCCTTCCGGCCGCGACGACAGATTGTAGCCGCGCATGTCGAGGCCGACCGCGAGATGATCGCGGCCCATCTCCGCCATCTGATCTTTCCATTGATACCAGAACGACGGATAGCCGTGCAGGAACAGGACGAGCGGTCCCTTGCCGATGCTCGCGTAGTGCAGGCGCATGCCGTTCACGTCTGCGTAGTTGTCCTGGAACGCCGGCCGCGCGCTTTGCGCCTGAGTATGCGCCGGCAGATTCGTGGTCAGAAGCACGCTGAGGATCAGTGCCGCGTATCGTGTGTGTCGCATGTGTCGCCTTTCGTCCGAATGCATTTCCGAGTCTTAGTTCGCCCGTGCAAGCGCCCGCTCGAATGCCGGGAGCAGATCACTCTGTCCCAGCGCCGACTCGAGGAGGTGGAGCGTCCGTCTGACGTGCACGAGATCGAGGCTCGCCTTCTGCACCCGCAAAAGCGTCACCACGTCCTCGATGTCCTTGGGCCGGTCGGCGAGCACTTTCATCACGACCAGATCGCCGGCGTCGGCAACGCGCACGCGAACACCATCGACGTCGTGCAGCACCGCCCTCGCAAAGAACTCGTCCTCGAGGCCAGGCCCCGCGAGCACCACGTCGACGGGCAAGCCGGTCGCGTCATGCACGAATGGGAGTACCCGATGCTGTTCGACGATCGCCGGATCGTCGAATCGGGTTCGAAAGCCACGATGTCCCATCGCCTCGATCACGGCGCGGTTGGACAGGTGCGCCGGCACGCGGGCGGTGACGTCCACATCGGCGGTCAGCCGCGCCACGCCGTAGAGGATGGCGGCCTGCGCGCCGAAGAGAAACCACTCGACATGGACGGCCGTGAGGGCCGCGTCGAGGTCGGCCAGCAGATCAGCGACGGGTGAACGCATGCGCGGCGCGATCCAGGCGCTGTCGGAGCAGTCGATGCGCGGCCAAGTCCTCGGATCGCGCGGCCGGCGACGGAAAGTCCGGCTGCACACTCCGCATGTGAAGGCGCAGCGCCTCGGACGCCATCCGCGCGCTGGCCGCGCCGTGGCGCTGGAACTGTGCCGCCCAGTAGTCGCGCTTACCGGTTGCCGCCGTTGTCCAGTCGCGGCGGGCGAAGCGTCTCAGATCGTCGACGGTCACGGGGCCATTGTACCGGGCAGAACGTGAGCGCGGACGGATTAGTATCTGCTGATGGAGAACACATCACCGAAAGTCATCGGACGCGCGCGCTGATCAAGGCGACCGCGATGCTGGCGGTCGCGGCCACGGCTCGAGCGCCGCGGCGACATCGTGCTCGTCGGTCTCAACCGCCCGTTCATCCAGAACCGGCTCGATCCGCCGACGCGGACGCGGCTGGCCGAAACCTTCTACCAATACGAATACGACCCGTCGCTGCGCGCACTCGTCCTGTTCGATCACGGTGACAACTTCTCGCGCGGCATCGACGTCGACGCCGCGCAAGCGGGGATCATTGCCGGACAGCGCGCCGCGAGCACGGCGCCGACAATCGATGTGCTCGGCAACGGCAAGGCGCGCCGCTCGAAGGCGGTCGTGGTCGTCGTCGTCGTGCACGGCGTCGCCGCGGCGAACACACGCTTCGGCCAGGACGAGAACACGCACGGCCGGTTTCCCGGCGTGCGCGCCGTTGTCGGTCAAGGCGACGCTGGCGTCCGCGCACCAGGTCGTCGATCCGGTGGAAGCGGACGCGCTGTCCAAGCTCGGCGCGCAGTATAGTGCGCTGTACAGGACTGAAGATTTCGTTGAAGGTCGACGCGCGGAAGCTGAAGGCCGGCCGCCTCAGTACAAGGGGAAATAATGACAACCACGATGCGAAGAACCGCGACGAACGTTGCTGCCGCCCTGACGCTGGTCTTGAGCGTCACCACACTGCGGGCACAGTCCACGCCAGGCGTGATCTCGGGCCCGGTCGGCCCGAGCCCGTACGACATCGTTCGCGGCTGGCACAAGCCGTTCTCCGAGCCGGGGTTCACCTTCGGCGGCAACTCCGGTTTGTTCGCCGAGTCGCCCAACCGCCTCTTCGTCCTGCAGCGCGGCGAGTTCAAGCTGCCGATCCCGGTGCCACCGGCGTTCACGGGCTTCGCGGGTTCGATCGGCGTCAACGTGCTCAGCGCCACGGCGGGACGTGTCTGGAAGAACTGCATCTACACGCTCGACGCCAACGGCAACGTCAAAGAACGGTGGACGCAGTGGGATTCCCTGTGCGAAGGCTCGTCAGGTCCGGGGCCGCATCGGCTGCGCATCAGCCCGTACGATCCCGAGCATCGCGTGTGGGTGGTCAACGAAACGTTCAGCACGATCTACGTCTTCTCGAATGACGGCAGCAAGCTGCTGAAGACGCTCGGCGAGAAGAACGTGCAGGGCAGCGACGGTAAACATTTCGGCAAGCCGCAGGACGTCGCGTTTCTGCCAGACGGCAGAATTCTGATCGCCGACGGTCTGGACAACCATCGCGTGATGATTCTCGACAAGGACATGAACTACCTCTCCGAGTTCGGCGGCGCCGGCAAAGGTCCGGGTCAGTTCAGTGGCGTGCATGCGATCGCGGTCGGCCCCGAGGGACGGATCTTCGCGCTCGATCGGTCGGGCAACCGGATCAACGTCTTCAAGACCACCGCCGATCGCGCGAAGGTGGAGTTTGTCGAAGCGTTCACCGGCTTCTCGCTGCCGCTCGACATCATCGTCAACGACGACAGCCTCTGGGTGACCGACCTCAGCCCGCTCCGGTTCACGATGCTCGACTTCCACGGGAATCATCTCTACACGTGGATGGTGCCCAAGGATCTGCCGGATGGCTACCTCGAGGTGCATACGTTCACCGTGGACTCGGGTGGCATTCTCTACGGCGGGGACAATCAGTACGGACGCACGCAGAAGTTCGTGCCCAAGGCCGGCGCGGATCCAAAGCAGTTGATCCGCGCGCCGTGGGCTGCGCCGTCGGCGCGGTGAGTTCCTGCCCCGATGTCGCCCCAGCCCGGTTCCACTCTCGGCGTCTACACCATCGTCTCGTCCATCGGCGCCGGCGGGATGGGCGAGGTGTATCGCGCCACCGATACGAAGCTGAATCGTGACGTCGCCATCAAGGTGCTACCCGACATCTTCTCGGCCGATGCGGATCGCCTCGCGCGATTCACCCGCGAAGCCCAGACCCTCGCGGCGCTGAATCACCCGAACATTGCGCAGATTTTCGGCATCGAGGAATCGTCCGGCGTGCGCGCGCTGGTGATGGAGTTTGTCGAAGGCGAGGATCTCTCGCGAAAAATCGCAGGGCAGAGGGCAGAAGGCTCAGGGCTTCCAATCGACGATGTCCTGTCCATCGCGCGGCAGATTGCTGACGCCCTCGAGGCCGCGCACGAGCAGGGCATTGTCCATCGCGATCTCAAGCCCGCAAATATCAAGGTCAGGCCTGACGGCACGGTGAAGGTGCTCGACTTCGGTCTGGCCAAGGCGATCGACGGGCCGGGTGGGTCAAGCAGGTC
>JANYHS010000198.1 GCA_025358945.1 Acidobacteriota bacterium | reverse complement strand
TGCGCGCACGGCGCTTTGGCTGATGAAGGGGCCGCGCGCGAGCGAGGCGCCGAGGATCAGTCCGGCCACCGGGCGCACGTCCACGCGGGCCGCGACCTGGCGGCCGTCGTTGTCATCCGAGACGAGGGGATTGGACAACGTGCCGGTGGTCACCGCGACCGCCGCGCTGACCATGCCGACGGTGGTGTGGGCCTGAACGCCCGTGTCCCACCGGAACGCGCTGACGAGCGGAACACCGTGGTCCTTGACCTGATCGCCCAGTGAGTAATTCAGCAGCCAGCCGAGGCTCCGCTTCCTTAAAAGTTCTTCTGCGCTCGCGGGAATCGAATCCGGCCGCAGCGTGGTGAGATACTGATACGCCAGCGGGTACCCGATCAGCGGGTTGTCGTTGGCGTAGGTCCGACGCGCGAACGCGCCGAAGGTCGGCGGCACGCGCCCCACCTGGATGTCGAAGTCGCGCAGCGTCCACGGTTTGATGCGCAGGTAGAGCGCGTAGGGCCTGACGGTGCCGAGATTCTCGCTGCGGATTTCGCCAAGGATCGTGAAGTGGTGGCCCGCTTTGATGGCGGTCGACACATCCAGTCGCAGCATCCGCAATGCCGAGTGTTCATAGTCGGTGTAGTTGAAGAAGCCGAGGTCCTCCGACCCGAAGCCGGCGGACACGTCGCCGCTGATCGTCACGCGTCCGTTGGCCAGCGCGATCGGCTCAGACGGCAGGGTCTGCGCCTGCGCTCCGCCCGCGGCGACGACGAGCAGCAGACAGGTGAGCCGGGCACATGTCACATTCATGGCTACGGAGAAAGTATAGCGACGAAGCGGATTTCCATCGTGCCCGGCAGCAGGCGGGTCAACGACGGGTCGGGATACGGCGAGAGCCGCGTGATCGACTCGAGACGGCCGTCGCCGGCCGTCCAGCCGCGTGCCACCTGGACGCGCGTGCCGCCGTAGAGCCGGGCCAGCGCCGGCCGATCGTACGTGCCGGCGGCGCCGAAAGCGTCGAGGGCCTCGAGCGCCTCAATCGCCCCGCCGTTGACCGCTCGAATCGGCGCGTCCGAGGTGCAGACTTCGTAGCGGCCCAGATGCGGGTGGGGCGGGGTGAACAGCGGGGCCAGCGCCGGATCACAGGACGCTAGTATCATGAGTGAGATGGCGTATATCATTTGCGAACCATGCATCGGTACCAAGGATACCGCGTGCGTGGATGTCTGTCCGGTCGACTGCATTCATCCCCGGAAAGACGAAGCGGCATTCGCGACGGCCGAGATGCTCTATATTCATCCCGACGAATGCATCGACTGCGGCGCCTGCGTGCCGGCCTGCCCGGTGGAAGCAATTTTCTCGCTCGACGAAACACCGAAGAAATGGGACGCGTTCATCAAGACGAACGCTGGCTACTACGAGAGATAGGGTCTAGAGGGTCACGAATGGGTTTGATCGATCATCAATTTGAAGACAACTTCATCACCACCAGCATCGATCGCGTGCTGAACTGGGCGCGCGAGTCGTCGATCTGGCCGATGGGGTTCGGTCTCGCGTGCTGCGCGATTGAGATGATGGCGGCGTCGGCGTCGCGGTTCGACATCGCGCGCTTCGGCGCGGAAGTGTTTCGCGCCTCGCCTCGCCAGTCGGATCTGATGATTGTCGCCGGCACCGTGACCAAGAAAATGGCGCCCGTGCTGCGCCGGCTCTACGACCAGATGCCGGAGCCCAAGTGGGTGATTTCGATGGGAAGCTGCTCGAACGCGGGCGGCCCGTTCCCGACCTACAGTGTGTTGCAGGGCGTGGACAAAGTCGTGCCGGTGGACGTCTACGTCTCCGGCTGCCCGCCGCGTCCCGAAGCGCTGCTCTACGGCTTGATGCGGCTGCAGGACAAGATTCGGAAGGAAGGCACCGTGCTCCGCAAGGAGCGGACAATCATGTCGGGCGACACCGAGCCGACACTCAACAGCAAACGGTTCGACGCCGCCGGCGAACGGGCGTCGCGCGAATCGCGACACACGTAGCGCGAAGGCTGTAGCCGAGCGAGATTATGCTGATCAAATTCCTCAAGAACATTTTCCTGATCGACCTGCTCAAGGGCATGTGGATCACGATGCGCTATACGCCGCAGCCGGCGTTCACGTTCCAGTACCCGGCGGAACGGCGTCCGACGGCGCCGCGATTCCGCGGTGTACTGCGTCTGCAGACCGAGCCCGCCACTGGTGCGCAGACCTGCATCGTCTGCGATCAGTGCGCCAAGGCGTGCCCGGACGACCTGATCGCGCTTGGCGGCCATCGCGAGCCCGGCCAGAAGATCAAGATCCTCGATTACTTCGATTTCAACCTGTCGCGCTGCAGTTTCTGCGGGTTGTGCGCCGAAGTCTGCCCGACCAAACCCATCAAGGCGCTGATCATGAGCGAGGACTACGAACTCGGCAGCTACAGCCGTGAAACGCAGATCCTGCGGGTGGACCAGATGTACGACGGCGTCGCGATCGAGCAGTACACGCGCTGAAACACTTTTCGCTTCTCGAAAGCACATAAGGGGTGCATCATCCCTCCACGCCTGAGCGCGTGTCCGGCCCGATTCTTGTAACAGCCGGGCTTGGGCCAAGAACCACGCACCAGGGTCCAAGGACATAGTTCCCGGAGGGGTCATGCGTAGCGTTTACCGTGCGGCCGCGGTGTCTGCTCTCGTCGCGGCTGCGTCGCTTGTGATTCGTGCGGACGTCACCCAGCCATCCCAGACGGCCGAAATCCAGCTTCAGCTCGGCGACATCCTGTTCTCCGAGGGCAAGTACCTCGATTCACTTGACGCGTACAAAAACGCGCTGAAGGCCTCGGCGTCAGACGCGTTCCGACGGCCGCGCATCGGGGTCATCGCGTCCGCGCTGCGCGTGGCGGAGTTCGACCTGGCCCGCGACGAGGCCGAGAAGTTGTTCCAGGCTGACCCCACGGGGCCCGACGCGATGAGCGTCTACGGCGACGCGCTCTGGTCGATGGGCCTGTTCCAGGAAGCCGAGATCAAATACCGAGACGCCCTCGCCGCCGCGCCCGATCTGGCGCGCGGGCACCATGGGATGGCGAAGGCGCTGGCGGCGCGCAGCCACCTCGACGAGGCGATGAACGAGGCACAGGCGGCGCTGCGGCTCTCGCCGCGCGATATGGAAATCCACCATACGGTCGGCTCGATTTACGAGCGGCTGCACAAGTACGAGGAAGCGGCGGGCGCCTACTCGAACTACGTCAACCTGCTGCCAAACAAGGATCACAGCGAGAAGGCGGACTGGTCGCGCGCGGAGATCCGTTTCCTGCGGTCATTCGGCCAGCGCGTGCCGTTTGAAGCCGAACCGGGCAGCGATGACCGCCTCTACACCGTCGACTTCCGGCTGGTGAACGACAAGGTCGTCGTTCGCGCGAAAGTGAACGACGCGTCCGCGCAGGACTTCGTGGTCGACACCGGGTCCGAGAACACCGTCATCACCCGTCCGACGGCGCAGCGGCTCGGCATCACGCCGGTGACGTACACGCTCAGCGCCGGCGTCGGCCGCGTCGGACTGCGTGGCCTGCAGCTGGCGCGCATCGACTCGCTGGAACTCGGATCGCTGAAGCTGCACAACGTGCCGGCCCTCATCAAGAACCCGCCGCTGCGCGATATTCCGATGAAGGAGACCGAGGGACTGTCACCGATCGCGCTGGGCTACTCGATGGTGATCGACTACAAGACGCACAAGCTGACGTTTGGCAAGCACCTGCCGGAGGAGCCGAGGGATTTCGAGCTGCCACTGCGGCTGCACCGGCTGGTCACGGTGCGCGGCACCGTCGACGGCAAGCACCAGGCGAACTTCGTCGTCGATACCGGCGGGGAAGTGATCTCGATCAGCTCGGCGACGGCCATCTCGCTGAACCATGTCGAGACGGGCCGCCGGATTGCGCTGAAGGTGTACGGCACGTCAGGATGGGATCCCGATGCGTTCCTGATGCCCGGCGTCGATCTGATGTTCGACACGATCAGCTACAAAAATTTTCCCGTCGTCGTGCTGAACCTGAACGCGCCGAGCGCGCTGCTTGGCTTTCAACTCGGCGGGATCGTCGGACACAAGTTCCTGAGCAAGTACCGCGTCGGGATCGACCTCGAACGATCGGTGCTCAGACTCAAAAACGTCTCCTGATGTCAGGGCCCTCAGCCCTCAGCCTTAGCCATGTCGCGGCGCTGCAAGCGCTCCTCTCGCCTTCGGTGCGCCTCGTCACACACCCGGCGCTCCTCTTCTGTTTCCACCAACAGCGGCGCCACAGGGATCTTCGCGCCGTCCTTGTCGATGGCGACGAAGGTCAGGAACGCCGTGCTGGTCATGCGGCGCGTTCCGGTCAGCGTTTCCTCCGAGAACACATCCACCTGCACTTCCAGCGACGTCGTGAACACACACGTGACGCGCGATTGCAGGATGATCAGGTCGCCGACTTTGATCGAATGCAGGAACTGAAGGTCGTCCACGGCGGCCGTGACGAGCAGCGTCCGGGTGTGGCGATGGCAGGCGATCGCGCCCGCGATGTCGATGAGATGCATGACGGTGCCGCCGAGGACGAACCCCAGCGGGTTCGCATCGTTGGGCAGCACCATCTGCACCATTTCAGTGGCTGACTCGGTCGCGCGCTTTGGTGTGAGAGCCATGAAAGTCGGTTAGAAGTCGTATCCAATCCACAGCGCGAAGCGCGGCTTGCGGAAGTCGGCCGCGCCGTTGACGCACTTGCCGCTGGTGTCCACGGTCGTGCAGGCGAACACCACGTTCTCCCAGCCCTGGTTCATCAGCGTCCGCCACGACCAGTCGAAATGGATCGGGAAGCCGAGCGCGAAGGTTTCGAGGCCCAGGCCGTACGACGCGCGGCCATCCTGGAGGCGGAAGCCCGACACGTTCTGCGCGGCGTAGTTGAGCGCGAAGGACTGCACGCCCGTCGTCGGGTTGACGGTGCCGATCGCATTTCCCAGGGCGTCGGTCTTGTATCCGGTCGGGACCTGGCAGGTGACCGACTGGCTGTTGGCGAATTTGAAGCCGGCCGATTCGCCCGTGCACGGGTTCGTCGACGGCGCGTTGCTGAACCACGCGCCGCCGATGCCGGCGAAGAACACACCGCGGACGCCGCCGATTACGCCGATCGGGGTCAGCGCCGCTTCGATCAGCGGGAACCGCAGTTCCACGTTCGCGAAGGTGACGTTCGATCCCGCGAACTGCAGGTAGTCGTAACCGCGCAACTCGGAGTTGCCGCCGAAATACTGGAAGTCGGGGAACTCGCCCATGCTCTTGAAGCCCTTGACGCGCATCGCGAGCACGCCGGTGCTGCCGAGCCGCTGGTAGTAGCGGGCATCGGCGTCCACGGTGCGCCGGGAGAGGAAGCTCCCGAGCTTCGGCGCTTCGGTATATGCCAGCCGCATCGTGCTGCCAGCGAGCGGGCCGAACTCACGGAAGACCGTCGTCTCCTGGATGAACGCGGCGCCGAGCGGCAGCAAGATGCCGCTCTGCAGCACCGTCGTGCCATACAACGATTGCTGGTACGCCTGCGATTGCTGTTGCAGCGCCGGATCCTGATACGACTCGTCGAGTTGCGTGAGGCCACCGGAGATCTCGACGCGGCGATAGCGGCTGAAGGGGTAGATGCCGAACGCGCTGCCGCCGCGCACGGTCCGCGTCGCCACCGCGTCGCTCCGGCTCAGCAGCGGTGCGATCGACGGATCGATGAAGGTGTTGGTCGATCCGTAGAAGAACTGCGTCTGCGAGAAGCCCTGCAGCGCGAACTGGAAGCGGCGCGACAGATCCACGTAGGACAGCGACAGCGTGCGGTACTGCGCGATCGACGCGGCGTAGAAGTTCACCTGCTTGTCGCCGAGCACGTCGCCGAAGTTGACCTGCGTGCCGCCGAAGATGTCGCCGTTGTTGGTGACGCCGACGTTGATCGGCGGCCGCCCTTCGAGAAACATCTTCTCGAACGTCCCCTTCTTGCGGTTGTTCTCCGGCACCAGGGTGTGCTGCAGCGGCGCCTGGAAGTCGATCACCGGTCCCGGCGCGCCGAAGTCCGACGAGGCGGCGGTGTGCAGCGGTTCCTTCCGCTCGAGCGTCCGGATGCTGAATTCGTTCTTGAAGTAGCTGACAAACGCGATCCGGTTCGCCTTGCCCTCGTTCAGCACGATCGGCGACCAGTTGCCGCCCACCGCGTCGGTGTACTGCCGCAGCTCGCCGGTCGTCAGATCCAGCGTCCAGATGTTGAGGATGTTGCCGTTGCGCGCCACCTCGGGCTCGAGCGGCACGGCCGGGTCGGTCGCCGTCGATCCGAACACGATCGTATGCTCGTCGATGAACTGCGCGCCGGTCTCGTCCTGCGTGCCGAAGGTAATCTGCGTCTTCTTCTTCGTCGCCAGTTCGAGCCGGAACAGCTTGTCGTTGCCGCTGACCCGAGCCGTGTAGACGATGAACGTGCCGTCGGGTGAGAAGCTCGGCGCCCGGTCGCCGAACGGATCCGAGGTCAGGTTCGTCACGTCCTTCGAATCAAGGTTGATCGAAAAAATGTCGCCCACCGCATCGCGCAGCGCGTCGAACGCGATCGCCTTGCCGTCGGGCGAGAACGAAGGCGACTCGGGCTCGTCCACCGTCTTCATGGGAATCCGCTCTTCGATTTTCCGCGTCAGCACGTTCTGGATGATCAGCGTGCGTTCTTTCTCGGTGCGCACGAAGTAGGCGAGGCGATCGCCGCGCGGCGACCACGCCATCCACGGGTTCGCCGCCTGATCCACGCCCATCTGGACGATGTGATCGAAGCCCAGGTCCTTGTCGAAGCCACTGGTCAGGTTGCGGACGATCGACCCGTCCTTGGACGAGACCAGGATGATGTCGAGTTCCTGATCCTTGCGGTTGACGGTGACGACGGCGATCAGATCGCCTGACGGCGACGGCGCGATCGCCAGCGCTTCGGCGTAGTGCGTTTTCTCTTTGTTTGGCGAGAGGTCGCGGCCGTAGTCGGCCGGCCGCTCCTTGTCGCGGAACGGCTTGAAGCGATCCTTGAGATATTTTTCGAAGTTCTGGTCGAACTCGTCCTTCTTCATCTTCAGCGCTTCTTCGTAGGCGTCCTCGCCGCCGCCGATAACGCTCTTGCGCAGCGCGAAAAGGAACTGCCGAATCCCTTCCTTGCCGAACTTGGCTTCGATGTACTCGAACACGGCGTGACCCAGGTTGTAGATTAGCCGCGAGGGTCCGCCGCCGCCGTAGCCCTCGAGTTCGGTCATCTTCGGGATGATGTCGGCGATCGCGGCATCGCGCACCGCCATCAGGTCGAGCGGCTCCCACTGCCCGCGTTCGAAGTCGGATAATCCTTCGTTCACCCACAGCGGCACGCTGCGGCGGATCAATCCCTGCGGGATGATGTCGAACTCGAACTGGTGGGTCAGCTCGTGCACGATCAGGCCGTACAGCTGTCCGGCGGATCGTCAATCGGCGCGACGATGCGCTTCTGGCCCGGTTCGGCGAAGGCGCCGACGCCTTCCTGCGCGGCGCCCGGGTCGATGTTCTCCTGCTCGAACTCGCTGTGAGTCTTGAAGAGAATCAGTTCCACCTT
>JANYHS010000177.1 GCA_025358945.1 Acidobacteriota bacterium | reverse complement strand
GCTGCTCCAGGGTCGATCACCACGCGGAGGACCGCCGGCCGGTTTGCTGCTCCAGGGTCGATCACCGCGCGGAGGACCACCGGCAGGTTTACCGCTCCAGGGCCGATCACCACGCGGAGGACCACCGGCAGGTTTGCTGCTCCAGGGTCGATCGCCGCGCGGCGCCGCGTCCGCCGGCTTGACCCAGGGCTTGCGCTGCGCTCGAGGTCCGGTCGGTTTCGTCTGCCACGGCCGATCGCTTGGTGGCGCGCTCGCCGCGGGTGTGCCGCTCCACGGTTTGCGCTCGCGAGGCTTGTCCTGCCATGGCCGATCGCCGCGCGGCGGACCCGCGGGTTTATCACTCCACGGCTTGCGTGCGCTGGAGGCCGCGTAGGCCGGCTTTTCGCGGTAGCCCGGCTTGTCGCGATCGCGCTGCGTCGCCGGATCTTTTTCAGACCACGCGCGCTCCGGCCGGTTCTTCTTCTTGAATCGATCGCGCGGATCTTTGTGCGCGCCGCCCGGCCGCCAGTCGCTGCCTCGCCGTTCGGCGCCCGCTGGCGCATCCGCTCGCGTGGCGCGTGGCGCGGTGGCGGCCTGTTTGTGCAGCTGAAAATCATCGCGCTCTGCTTCGCGCGACGCCCACAGACGCCCGCGCGCGAACCACTGCATGGTGACGTTGGTGTTTTTGCGCTGCAGTTGCACGAGTGTCGGCTGCAGCTCTTCCCGCTCACGCGCCCGGAACGCGGTTGGCTTGTCGTCGATCAGGATGGTCCAGTACGCATAGCGGGGCGGCACCCTGTCATTCTACCGGGTTCCGGCGCCCTGCGCCCGCCGTACAGACGAGCCAGTAATTTGGATCACACGTCGACCTGGCAGGTTGGCGAACCCGGCTAGGCATGATATGAAAGGTCGTCTTGCGCAAATATCTTATTGCGGCAGTCCTTGCGATCGCGTTTCTGCGCGTGACCCCGCTCCATGCGCAGGACGGCGGCCCCTCCGCGGATGCTGTGCGCGTCCGGATCGGGCCGCTGATGATGAATCCGACCATCTCGCTGACCAACCTCGGCATCGATCACAACGTCTTCAACGATCCACCCGATAAAGCGCCGAAGCAGGATTTCACGTTCACCGTCTCGCCGAACACCGACTTGTGGCTGCGCGCCGGAGCGACGTGGATCACGGGCTCGATCAACGAATCAATCAACTGGTACCAGAAGTACTCCAGCGAGCGCACCGCGAACAACGAGTACAAACTCGGCTGGATCGTGCCGACGTCACACATCGGATTCAAGATCAACGGCAACTACGCGAGCGCCCGCGAACGGCCGGGTTTCGAAATCGACACGCGCGCGGCACGGAAAGAAACGCAGTTCACCACCTCGCTCGATTTCAAGGGGTTGCCCAAGACGTTCTTCGGCGTGACTGCCAGCCGGCAGCAGACCCGATTCGCCAACGACGCGGAGTATCTCGGCGTCAGCCTGCGGGACACGTTGAACCGCATCAACAGCTCCTATGGGCTCACGCTCCGCTACGAGGCGACGCCGCTTACGTCAATCACGATCAGCGCGACGCGATCGAAGGATGGCTTTGAGTTTTCTTCGGACCGCGATACCACGTCTACCGCGATTCAAGCGTCCGCCGCGTTCGCGCCCGCCGCGCTGATCAAAGGCACCGTATCGTTTGGTTATACCGATTTCAAGCCCAACGCCCCGGATTTGCCCCAGTACAAGGGCGCGATCGGTGAGGCCAATCTGACGTATGTGCTGATGGGTGCGACGCGTTTCGCGCTCAACGCTGGACGAGGCGTCCAGTA
This sequence comes from Acidobacteriota bacterium, assembly GCA_025358945.1. GTDB lineage: Bacteria > Acidobacteriota > Vicinamibacteria > Vicinamibacterales > CAVVIG01 > CAVQFC01. The sequence goes on along the minus strand of JANYHS010000177.1, from coordinate 25,527 downwards.
TTCCTACGATGCCAACCAGCCGTACTACCTGCAGACGCGCATCGGCGGCTCCGTCACCCAGCAGCTCTTTGGTCCCTTCGACGTCCAGGTGAGAGGCGACTACTCCATCCTGGCGTACCGCGATCGCGTGGGCGCCGATCTCGAGGTGACGGACCGCACCGATCACAAGAAGACCTACGGTGTCGGCATCGGGTTTCACATGGGCAAGGATCTGCGACTGTCAGTCAACGCCTCCCAGGACAATCGCGAGACCAAGGTGGCTGAACACCAGTACGAGAAGTTCCTCGTCGGCACCTCTCTGACGTACGGGTTCTAGCCTGCATGGCGCTTCGCATCGCGTTCGATCTCGACGGCGTCCTCGCGGACATGGAGTCCGAACTGGTGCGGCAGTCCGAGATCCTGTTTGGCGAGCCGATGACGCGCCGTCTCCAGGAGCGCGCCGCGGAGTCGGTTGATGCCGGCACGCTCCCCGCAGACCCTGACGCCCCGCCCGGATCTGCGGATGCGGCCGCCGATTTCGCGCCGCCCGTCGTGCAACTCAACATGACCGCGCGGCAGCAGCGGCGTCTGTGGCGCCACGTCGAGTCAATTGAAAATTTCTGGGAAGGGCTCGATGAGCTCGAGCCCGGCGTCATTCCCCGGCTGGCGACGCTGGCCGCCGATCGCCGATGGGAGATCATTTTCCTAACCAAGCGGCCGGAGACGGTGGGGTCAACCGCGCAGGTACAAAGTCAGCGCTGGCTCCAGGCCAAAGGTTTCCCGTTGCCCAGCGTGTTCGTCGTCCAGGGATCGCGCGGCCGCATCGCCGCCTCGCTGGGTCTCGATATCGTCATCGACGATCGGCCGGAGAATTGTCTTGATATCGTTGCGGATTCCAAAGCGAGGGCGATCCTCGTGTGGCGCGCCGACGAGAGTCAACGGCCCGCGTCCGCGCAACGCCTCGGCATCGGCGTCGTCAGCTCGGTGGCGAACTGTCTCGACATCCTCACGCAGGTCGACTCCGCCGCGCGCGAGGACCCCGGCGTCATCAGCCGCGTGATGCGCCTGCTCGGGCTCAGCGAGCCTGCCAGCGCTTGATTTTTTCGACCAGCGTCGTCCGCTTCAGGTTGAGCAGACGCGCGGCCTGCCCTTTGTTCCCGCCGGTCCGTTCGAGCGACCGCTGAATCAGCTCGCGCTCGATGTTGCCGACGAATGCGTCGAGGTCCAGGCCGTCCTCCGGCAGCGTCACCGATGACGCGGTGGTGGGGTCCTGCGCCTGCTGTACTTCGGTCGGCAGATCGTCCACGTCAATCTGTGAGCGCCCCGCGGTGAAGGCGACCGCGCGCTCGACGGCGTTCTCGAGTTGCCGCACGTTGCCGGGCCACTGATACGCCATCAGCCGGCGCATCGCTTCCTGCGCCACCGTCAGACTGCGTTCGGGTGCGAATTTTCCGAGGAAGTGCTGGACCAGCAGCGGGATGTCTTCCTTCCGTTCGCGCAGCGGTGGCAGCTGTACCGGGATCACGTTGAGGCGATAAAACAGATCTTCGCGGAATTGCCCTTCGGCAACGAGCTTGGCGAGATCGCTGTTGGTCGCCGCGATCACCCGCACGTCCACCTTGGTCGTGTGTGAATCGCCCACGCGTTCGAACTCGCGCTCCTGCAGCACACGCAACAACTTCATCTGCAGGGCCACACTCATCGTCCCGACTTCATCGAGAAACAACGTGCCCTTGTGTGCCTGCTCGAGCCGTCCCTGACGGTTGCCGACGGCGCCGGTGAACGCGCCGCGCACGTGGCCGAAGAGTTCCGCCTCGAGCAGTGTTTCAGGAATCGCGCTGCAGTTCAGCGCCACAAATCGGTGCGCGCGACGCGGACTGTTGTGGTGAATCGCCTGGGCGACGACTTCTTTTCCCGTACCGGTGTCCCCCGTCACCAGAATCGTGCTGTTGGTCGGCGCCACGGTTTCAAGCAGTTGAAACAACCGCGTCATCGGACGGCTCTTGCCGATGATGCCTTCGAACCGGTGGCGCTCCTCGAGCTGCGATCGCAGGTAGGCGTTTTCCGACTTCAGCCGCCGCTGCTCGATCGCCGCGTCGAGCACATGCAGCAGTTCGTCGATCTGAAACGGCTTGCTGACAAAATCCCAGGCGCCGCGTTTGATCGCTTCCACGGCGTCCTTCACCGTCCCGAATCCGGTGACGACAATTGCGATGATCAGGGGATAGCGGGCGACCGCGGCCTCGATCACCGCCGACCCGTCGAGGCCAGGCAGACGCAGATCGGTGACGATGATGTCGAAGGCGAAGTCGGCAAGGTGGGCCAGGGCGGCCTCTCCGGATTCCGCCTGCTCGACCTGATACCCGCGGTCGGTCAACTGCTCGGCGATCGCCTGCCGCAGAGGCGCCTCGTCTTCAACCAGCAGCAGATGCTTCGGAGAATCAGACATTTAGCGTAGCGCCAATATTCTGACACAAGAAGCGGGGCTTGGCGCTGGGGACTGGGGGCTAAGATGAGGTGCCTCTTGTGAGTGTTGCCGTCGCTTCCCGTTCGTTTTCGCGCAACGCGATCCTTCGGCAGGAACTGCTCGATCGGTATCCGGGATCGCGGTTCAACGACGCCGGACCGGTCGTGCTGTCGGGCGACGTGCTCGTGGAGTTTCTTCGCGGCCACGACAAGGCGATCACCGGCCTCGACGTGCTGGATGACGCCGTCTTCCGAGCGTCGCCCGAGTTGCGCCTGGTCAGCAAGTACGGCGTGGGCCTCGACATGATCGATCTCGATGCCGCGCGGCGTCATGGCGTGTCCGTGCGCTGGACGCCAGGCGTCAATCGTCAATCGGTCGCCGAGTTGACGATCTGTTTCATGATCGCGCTGTGCCGCAGCGTGGTGCCGCTCGCCCACACGATCAGCGAGGGCGGCTGGCGTCATCCCGGCGGCCGTCAGCTGTCGTCAGCGACCGTCGGCATCATCGGATGCGGACACGTCGGTCAGCAGGTCGCGCGTCTCTGCCGTGCGTTCGGTGCGCGCGTGATCGCGCACGACATCCGCGCCTACGACGACTTCTATCGCGAGCATGACGTCGCGCCGGTGACGCGCGACGCGCTGTTACAGCATGCGGATATCGTCACGATCCATGTGCCGCTCGATGCGGCAACACGCGGCCTGATCGACGCGCGCGCGCTGGGGCTGATGAAGCCCACCGCGTTTCTCGTCAACACGGCGCGCGGCGGTATCGTCGACGAGCAGGCGCTGAAGGAGTCGTTGATTGCGCAGCGGCTGGCCGGCGCCGCGTGCGATGTGTTCGCGGTCGAACCGCCGATCGATCGCGAACTGCTGCTGCTCCCGAACTTCGTGGGCACGCCGCATATTGGCGGTGGCACCACGGAAGCCGTTTTAGCGATGGGGCGTGCAGCGATTGAGGGCCTGTCAAATCCTTGACGATCTATCCGCAATAACAAATCCGCAATTCGAAATCCGCAATCCCTAATCCTGCGACACACACTCTCCGATACACCCCTCGGAGGGAAACACCCCAGTGGAACGAAAAACGATTTCGATCATGAAGGCGTGTGAGCTTGTCGGTGTCAGCCGGCGCACGATTTACAATTGGCTCTCGAGCGGGAAAATCGAATACGTGCGAACGGCCGGCGGTTCCGTGCGCATCTTCGTGGATACGCTGTGGCGCGATGCCAACAACGCCGACCGCCCTGCGGTGCAGGCGATGTGGCAGGCAGAAGGCCGTAACCAGGCGTGATGGCGCGTGCGGTCAGCGTAGAGGAACTGCTGGCGAGGGGACCGATGGACGAACAACCCGAACTACGGCTCCTCTTCCACCGCCTGAACAATCAACTCGGCATCATCCTCGCGCACGCTGAGCTGCTCGAGTCGAAAGCGACCGACGACATGCATCGCGCGCGCGCCGCGCAGGTCGTCTCGAGCACGCTCGAAGCCATGGGCACCGTACAAAAGATCCGCCGGGCGTCGGCGGCCCCCCTCGATTCGCAGTCATAATCAAAACCGTAATTAATCCGCCAATAAATTGGCGATACAATTAGGTAAATCGTCAATAATTTGACGATTTACACAGTTTTGCGCCTCGGATCAGACCTCTTGTTCAACCACACGGCATTCCAGTAACATGAACAAATAAAACGACTTACTGTCCGCAACGATGCCTCATTCGGTGCGCCATGCATGCAGCCTCGACCGTTGGTATCGCCGTTGCGATAGCGTGCAGTCATGAGATCCCAACCCGTCACTGCTAGCCAGAGTCACCGCATCGTCGCCGGTATTCCGTTTGTCGAGTCGCTCGCGCGGCGTATGGCCGCGTCGATGCCGAACTCAATCGACATCGGCGATCTCGTTCAGGATGGTGTGCTGGGTCTGATCGATGCCGCGAACCGCTTTGATGAAGATCGCGGCATCAAGTTCGAAACGTTCGCCGAGCGGCGCGTGCGTGGCGCGATGATTGATGCGCTCCGCAAGGATGCCTGGCCGCGCGGTGTCCGGCGTCAGCGTCGCGAGCTGGAAGCCGCGCGCGAATCACTGCGCCGTGAGCTTGGGCACGAGCCGTCCATGGCCGACCTCGCCGCGCGCGTCGGCTCTGACGAAAAACGTTTGAGCCGCACGATCGTGCGCATCAACACCATCGAGGCAACGTCGCCGCTCAACACCGGCGAGCACATGGACGAGAGTTCGCTGCCGACGGCGCTGGTGCCGTCCGAACCGGAATCACCCGACGCCGCGTACGAACGCTGCGAGACACGCGACCGCGTGCGCGTCGCGATTCAGTCGCTGCCGTGGCGCGAGCGCAAAGTGATCGGCCTCTACTACTACGGCGAAGTGACGATGAAACACATCGGCGTCGAGATCGGCGTCAACGAATCGCGCGTGTCGCAGTTGCACGCGCGGGCGATTCGCCGCCTGCGCGAAGCACTGGGCGAGATGAATCAGCAAAGTATCGCCGAGATGCGGCGTCAGCTGATCGCGTTCGCCGCCAAGAAGCCGATGGCCAGGGTGGGCGCCAGGATGGTGCCGATGAAGGCCAACACGAGGTTCACCGCCGAGACGGTCGCATCGCCGAAGTCGGTCGTGATGCCGTTCAAGGCGTCGAAACGCCCAGCCCAGGCGAAGGCGACGTTGCGGATGCCGCGGCAGAGACAACAGATGGCGGCGGCCCGATAAAATTAGAACTGAGAACTGAGAAGTTAGAACTGGAAATGTGGAAGTTTGCCTTCTAAGTTCTAACTTCTTAGTTCTAACTTAATCCGTCCTTCACCGCCCTTAACAGATCTCTGAGCCGGAAGGGCTTTGCGAGCCACCGGCATCCGCTCTCCTCGAGAAACCTCTCCGCATCCGTGCCGACGACGTCGCCCGTCACGAAGATCACGCGCTTGGCCAACCCTGGCGCCGCGGCTGACAGCATGCGGTAGAACGCCATCCCGTCCACGCGTGGCATCTTCAGGTCGCAGATCACCAGATCGAACGACTGGGCGCCAACCTTATTCAGTGCGTCTTCGCCATCTGGCGCGTGATCGACGATGTATCCCGCGTCGCGCAGCGCGTCGACCACCGCGCTGGCCAGCTTCGCTTCGTCCTCGACGATGAGAATCGAGGCGCCGGCCACCGCCTCCACCGGACCGTCGAGGATGGTGCGCTGGGCCGGAACGGGCGCCAGTTTCGCGCCGGTCACTGGCAGCTCCACGTAGAACGACGCGCCGACGTTGGGCCGCGACTCGAGACGGATCCGTCCGCCGTGCTCCTGGACGATCGCGTAGGCGACCGACAGTCCCAATCCGGTGCCCTTGCCGACTTCCTTCGTCGTGAAGAACGGCTCAAAAATCTTCGGCTGCAGATCGTCCGGGATGCCCGGGCCATCGTCGTTGATCTCGAGGATCACCGACTCCTGTTCGGCGTCATGCCACGTGCGCAGGACGAGGATGCCGCGGCCGTTGGCCGACAGCATGGCCTGTTCGGCGTTGATGATCAGGTTCAGCAGCACCTGTTGCACCTGATGACCGTCCGCGAACACATTGGGAAGGCCAGCGGCGAGCGCGTCGATGACGGTGATGTTCGTGACGCGCTGCTCGTACGCGCGCAGCGCGAGCGTTTCGCGCACCACCTGATTGACGTCCACCATCGCGCGCGTCGTCTGGCGCTTGCGTGCAAACGTCAACAGGTTGCGTACGATGCGCGCGGCGCGCTCGGATTCCGAGAGAATCGTCTCGAGCCCCCGCCGCACCGGTTCATCCAGTGTCGTGCGCTGCGAGAGACGTTCGGCCCAGCTCAGGATGGTCGCGAGGGGATTGTTGAGTTCGTGCGCGACACCGGACACCGTTTGCCCGAGCGCGGCCATCTTCTCGGCCTGGAGCAGTTGATGGTGGATGTCGCGCGTTTCATCATCGAGCTTCTTGCGCTCGCTGACGTCGCGGACCAGCGCTTCGATGCGCAACGAGCGATCGGCGGCGGGCGCGTCCGCGCGCGCGGTCAACTCGACCCACACCGGGTTGCTGTCCGCGCGCCGCAGCCGCAGCAGGTAGTCGTTGACGGAGCCGTCGGCGCTGAGGCGCTCGAGCAGCGCCACCCGCGCCTGCGGATCGATGAAGCGATCGCGATCGAACGGGCGCACGTCCTGTTCGGGCGTCTCGCTGGCGTAGCCGAAGATCAGCTTGAGATGGGGATTGGCGGCGATCGTCGACGTCGTCTCGGGACCGAGTGTCCCGATGTAGACGCCTTCGTGCACCGCCTCGAACAGCCGGGCAAACGCCGCTGCGCGTTTTTCCACGCAGCGATTATAGGGCTCAGGGCTTATGGCTCAGGGCCATCGATCCGCCGCCGGCAAGCCTTCAGCCTTCAGCCCTTTTTATTTTAGTGGTCTGTATGAGGCATGGGCGTTGGCGTATGACCCGTACCCGGGCGGTTCCATTTCTTTTCGATCGCCGCGCGAATCGACGTGAGGCTGGCGCCCGTTCGGTGCATCTGCATGGCTTCGTTCGCCACGTCGAGGCAGACCGCGCAGTCGAGACCGTGCGGCTCCCACTCGGTGACGTCGCCCGACGAATTCCGCGCCTTCACGAAGCAGTCGTCGTTGCCCCGATGGCCTTCGCGCTCGCAGCCGCAGAAGCACGGCACGTAGCCGAGCACCTCGGGATGCTCGGCGGCGAACTGGTACACCGCGCGCACGGTTTCCATCGGTCGCGGCGGCGCATACGCCTGAAACGGAAGGGGAGGCAGGTTGGTCTGCGGATGCGGTCCCAGCTTTGCCGACACAGGCGGGTCGACAACCACCGGCGCCGGTGCGGTTTGCGCGACCTGCGCCGCGGGTTCGGGTTGACCCGATCGCGTGAACGCGACGAGGCCGACAATCGCCAGCACGGCGACGATGCCGACGGCGATCAGGGGAGTGGACGATCGGCCCGGCTCTGACGGCGGTGTGCCGGACGGATTCGACGGAGACGATGTCTGCGACTTAGCGGCGGATTTTCTGCCCATGGCCTTTTCATTTTACCGTGCCTCCGGTTTGGGCTACAGTGCCTTTCGATCCCATGAATTTCGTGGAGCGGCAGGACCGCGTGCTGCTCGGCGGTCTCGCGGTGGCGATGATCGTGCTGTTTGCGCGGCCGATTCGCTACCTGCTCGACCTCGCCCGAGACGTCGAACGGAACTCCGGCCTGGCCCTGGTGCCGGTCCTGATCATCCTGACGGGCGTATTTCTGTTCCATCAGCAGTCCAAGCGGCTGGAAGCCAAGGCCCGCGCGGCCGCCGCGGAAGCCGCCGCGCTTCAAGCCGGCACCCGCGCCACCGAAATGGAGCGGCTGGTCAACTTCGGGCAGGCGCTCGGGCGCTCCCTCGATCTCGACACGATCCGCGACGTCGTCGGACAGCATCTGCCCAAGCTGGCGGGGACCGATGACGCCTGGATCCTGTTGCGATCGGGCAGCCAGTGGCAGGCGCTCGTCGGCACGGCGCGTGAGAGTCGACGTGACCTCGAGCGCACTCGCCAGGACATCGTCGATCATGCGCTGGTGACCGACGGCGCGTGGGCGTCGGATGCGATCGCCGGTGATGGCCACCTGTGCATCCCGATGACGGCGGGCGGTCACCCGGTCGGTGTGTTCGGCATCCCGAACATCGCCGGGCCGTTCACGGTCGAGCGGAAACGTGTGCTGACGATGGCCGGCGCGCTGCTGGCGATCTCGCTGCGCAACGCCCAGCTCTTTCACGACGTGCGCGAGAACAGCCTGCGCGATGGTCTGACCGGCTGCTTCAACCGCACGCACGCGCTCGACGTGATCGACACGGAGCTGCGCCGCGCGCGCCGTGCGCAAACACCGGTGTCGCTCATCATGTTCGACATCGATCGCTTCAAGGACATCAACGATCGTCACGGGCACTTGTGCGGTGACGCCGTGCTCGCGGCTGTCGGCGTGCGCATGCGCGAAGTGCTGCGCGGCAGCGACTTGAAGTGCCGGTACGGCGGCGAGGAATTTCTCGTGCTGTTGCCGGAGACGCCGCTCGAGGGCGCGAAGCGCGTCGCCGACACGCTTCGCCGCGAACTCGCGGACATGCCGGTCAACTGGAAGGGCGAGGCGGTGGTCGTCACCGCCAGCTTCGGCGTCTCCGTCGCGCTGCCGTCAGAGATCGACAGCAAGGCGCTGATTGGCCGCGCTGACGCCGCGCTGTACCGCGCGAAGGATCAGGGACGCAACTGCGTCAGACTCTCCATGGAGACGGCTGTCGCGTGACAGGGCCTTGAGTCCAGGGTGGGGCTACCAAGTCGACTGCTAGACTAACGGTTTGAGCCCCACGTCCCCAGGCCCCAGTCCCCGCGCGTATTTTTCCTGGGTCGCCGTGTGCCTGATCTGGGGCACGACCTATCTGGCCATCCGCATCTCGCTTGAAACGATTCCACCGCTGCTGATGGCCGCGATCCGATGGATTGCGGCCGGCACGCTGCTGACGCTGATGCTCAAAGCGCGCGGCGAACGCCTGCCGGCGCGGCGCGAATGGCCGTCGCTGGCGATCCTCGGCATCCTGCTGCTTGGCTTCGGCAACGGCGCGGTGGTGTGGGCTGAACAAACGGTACCGAGCGGCCTCACCGCCGTCCTCGTCGCGACGTGCCCGTTCTGGATGGTCGGTATCGACGCGTTGATGCCGGACGGGGAAGCGCTCACCATTCGCCGGGTGCTCGGCCTTGCAGTCGGATTTGGCGGGATTGTGATGCTCGTCTGGCCAGAGATCCGGTTCGACGTCGGCGGCCGCGCATTTCTCGGGGGCGTGATGTCGGCGCAGATTGCGTGCGTCGGGTGGGCAATCGGTTCGTCGTACGCGCGGAAACGCGGGCGCGGTCACGCCAGCGAGGAAAACGTGCTCGCCACGGCCGCGTTCGAGATGTTGTTTGGCGGCATCGCGCTGCTCGTCGTCTCGCTCGCGTTACACGAGACCTCGCGGGTGACGTTCACGCCACGCACCACCAGCGCATTGCTGTACCTGATCTTCGTCGGCTCGATCGGCGGCTTCTCGGCGTATGCCTACGCGCTCAAGCACCTGCGCGTGGCGACGGTGTCGCTGTACGCGTACGTGAATCCGATCATCGCCGTCGTGCTCGGTACGCTGATCCTGAACGAGCCCTTCAGCGCGCGCATGGCGATCGCGGCGCTCGTCGTCTTGGCGGGCATGGCGATCGTCAGAAAATGAGCGTGCAACGTGCAGGTGCAGAATGCACATGGCGCCCTGCACGTTGCACCTGCAGCATTCAGGCGATCCGGCGTCCGCTGATCATGCGCACCAGGAATAGCACGATGGCCACGATCAGCAGCACATAGATGAAGTTGCCCAGGGTGTACCCGCTCACGATGCCGAGCAGCCACAGGACGATCAGGATTATCGCAATGGTTTCCAACATGTCAGCACGAAAATGCAACTTGAGTGCCGTACGCCGTTGGACCGCGTCTGTGCTGCTCGCCGTGATTTCCTCAATGTTTTTGCCGGTCGCGTCGGCGGCACAATCCAGCTCGACCGTGAAAACCTTGCAGCAGCCGTCGCCGGATGAGCACCGCGTTGCCGACACTGTGACATTCCTGACCGGTGCGGCGCTTGGCCTGGTGATGCACGAGAGCGGTCATTTGTTGTTTGACGGCGTCTTCGATGCGAGTCCACGGATCGAGGGCGTGCATTTGGGGCCGTTTCCGTTTTTCGCCATCACGCACCGGAGCGATCTGTCCCCGCGGCGCGAGTTCACGATCTCGTCTGCAGGATTCTGGGTGCAGGATCTGTCAAGTGAATGGATTCTGACGAAACAGCCGGCGCTGCGCCGCGCGCGCGCGCCGCTCGCCAAGGGCGTGCTGGCGTTCAATGTCTTGAACGCCGCCGGCTACGCCTACGTCGCGTTTGCGCGCGCCGGACCGTTCGAGCGCGACACGCGAGGGATGGCAGACTCGATCGGCGTGGATGAACGCGCGATCGGCGCGATGGTGCTGGCGCCGGCAGTGCTCGACGCGATTCGGTATTTCAAACCCGAGGCGCGGTGGGCAAAATGGGCGTCGAGGGCGGCGAAGATAGGATCGGTGCTGCTGGTCGCGAGATCACGGTAACTCTCCACCGTGGTGGAGAGTTGGTTAGCTTTCGCCCTGCGGTGGTCCGAGCGCGAACGTCATCGTGCCTTCGATCACCGGCTGCCCGTTGACGCGCGCCACGCCTTGGAGACGTCCCATCCGGCTGCGCAGCCGGAGGACGGTGGCCTCGATTTCGATGACGTCGCCGGCGTGCACCGGGCGGCGGTACCGAACCCGCTCGATGCCTGCGAAAAAGATCAGCCGCTGGCGGTTCTCGGGCTTCGCCAGAATCATGATCGCGCCGACCTGCGCCACCACCTCGGTCAGGATCGTCGGCGGCAGTGCCGGACGTCCGTCTGCCGCGGGCGACAGATACCGCTCGTTATGCGACACGTTCTTGATCCCGACGATCCGCTTGTCCACTTCGAATTCGGTGATGCGATCCACGAACAGGAAAGGGTAGCGGTGGAGCAGGATCTTCTCGATCGCGGCATTGTCGAGCGGCAGCGTCAGGTCCATGGGGGCCATCAATTATACTGCTCACAGGGACTTGAGACTTCAGACTTCAGACTTGTGACTGAGCCCGTAACACCGGCAACCGCCGCTCCCCCGAACATCCGGGAGCTCGTGATCACGCTTTTCGAGCTGGGTCGCGAAATCACGTCTGTGCTCAACCTGGACCAGCTGCTGCAGAAGATCCCGCAGCTCATCGCGCGCATCACCAAGTTTCAGGCATTCGCCGTCTACCTGCTCGATCCCCGCGGTGAAGAGTTGTCCATCGCCTACGCCGTCGGCTACCCGGACGATGTGGTCTGGACCCTTCGAGTAAAAGTAGGACAGGGGCTCGTGGGCACGGCGGTCGCCGAAGGCCTGCCGCTGCTCGTGAACGACGTTCACGCCGATCCGCGATACGTCGAAGCCGTCCCCGGTTCCAACGCCGAGCTTGTCGTGCCGCTGCGCCGCAAGGGCCGCGTCATTGGCGCGCTGAATCTGCTGAGCGACACCAAGGGCCAGTTCACCGAGATCGACGAGATGCTGCTGCGCCAGTTCGGCGCGCACGTCGCTGTCGCCATCGAGAACGCGCGGCTGTTCGAGCACGAGCGCGAGTACACCAGCACGCTCGAGACGCTGTCGGAAATCGGCCGCGAGTTCGGCGCCATCCTCAACCTCGACGAGCTGCTCACGCGCATCGCAAACCTCGCCCGCCGCGTCATCGACTACCGCACGTTCGGCATCCTCCTCGTCAACGACAGGACGGGTGAGCTGGAGATCAAAGTCGCCATGCGGTACGGCGACAAGATCAAAATGCCGCACGTCAAGCTCGGGGAGGGGCTGGTCGGCTACGCGGCGCTGCACAAAGTTCCGGTCAACGTTCCCGACGTATCGGCCGACCCTCGCTACATCAAGGTGGTGGACGCGACGCGGTCTGAGCTGGTGATTCCGCTGATGCTGAAAGACCGCTGCATCGGCGTGTTCGATCTCGAGAGTCCGGAACTCGACGCGTTCTCGAAGAGGCACATCGACATTCTCACGCTGCTCGCGAGCCAGGCCGCGGTGGCGATCGAGAACGCGCGGCTCTATGAAACGATTCGCTCGAACGAAGTCCGTCTGGAAAAGGAGATCCGCTTCGCGCAGCGGGTGCAGGCGGCGCTGCTGCCGGTGGAGCTCCCCAAGCGCATCCGCCACGTTGACGTCGCGGCGCGGCTCGAGCCGGCGCGCGGCCTCGGCGGCGATTTCTACGACTTTCTCGCGCCCGAACCGAACAGCCTGGTGGTCGCCGTCGGCGACGTGTCGGGGAAAGGCGTGCCGGCAGCGCTCTATAGCGCGTTTGCCGGCGAGCTGATTCGCTCGCGGACGTTCCGTCGGAGGTACGCGCCGGAGCGGTTCACGCCATCCGGCGTCCTGCTGTCGTCCAACGTCATCCTCCACGAGCGGCAACTGGAGGAGTACTACTGCACGCTCTGCTACGCGCTGTTCGACATGAAGCGCCGTGTGGTCACCATGGCGAACTCGGGTCTCCCGTACCCGATCCGCTGTAGCGGTGACGTCGTCAAGCAGGTGGAGATCGCCGGCGTGCCGCTCGGGTTGTTTGCGGGAACGACGTATGACGAGATCTCGTACGACCTCGCGCCAGGAGACGTGTACGTGTTCTGCTCGGACGGCGTCTTCGACGCCAACAATGCGCGCGGCCAGGAGTTCGGGCTCGAGAGAACACTTCAGATCGTGAAAGACATGCACCAGCAGCCGGCCCGCGAAATCGTCAACTCGATTTTTTCGGCGGTTCAGGACTTTCGCGGCGACACGCCTCCCAATGACGACATGACGGCCGTCGCGGTGAGGATCACGGCATGAGGAAGTTCTCAGTTCTGGTGCTCCTCGGCGCGGCATCCGTGGCGACCGCACAGACACCAGCAGCAGACTTCAAGGCGCGGTTCGAGAAGCGGATCGCCGAGATCAGCGTGCGCGTGGACGGTGTGGTCGGGTACTCGATTCTGGATCTGACCAGCGGCGAGCGGATCGGTCATCTCGAGCGAGAGACGTTCCCGACCGCTTCGACGATCAAGCTGGCGATCGTCTACGAGCTGTTCAAGCAGGCCGAAGAAAAGAAGATCAATCTCGACGAGATGATCACCCTCGATCGCCGCCAGGCCGTAGGCGGCAGCGGCGTCCTGTTCGAGATGGGCAGGCCGACGCTGTCGATTCGCGACTACGCCGTGCTGATGGTCACCCTCAGCGACAATACGGCCACCAACGTCCTGATCGATCGGCTCGGCATGGAGAAGATCGCCGCGCGCATGCAGGGGCTCGGCTTGAGCGGGACGCAGCTGCGGCGTCACATGATGGACACCGCAGCGGCGAAGCGCGGTGACGAGAACGTGTCCACACCAGACGAGATCGTGCGGCTGCTCCAGGCGATGCACCTGGACATGCCGGACGCGATCGCGTTGCTGAAGAAGCCGAAAGAGAATCGACTGCGAAAGGGATTACCGGACGGCGTGCAGTCCGCTGACAAGTCCGGCGAGCTCGAAGGCGTGCGCGTTGACGCCGGCGTGGTGTTTGCGAAGAACCGGCCCTACGTGCTCTGCGTGATGACGACGTTCCTGAAGGACGAAGCGGAAGGTGAACGCGCCATCGAAGAGATCTCGCGCACGACGTACCAGTACTTCAGCCGCCTCGGCGCCGGCGCCCTTGGCCGCCGAGTTCCCTAGCTATATCCTCAGATCCTCAATTCCTCAAATCCTAAGATTGAAGGATCGCGCCGAACCGTGAGAGACGAACGGCGGGATGCGGCGATGCCAGCGCCTGCCTGATGTTACGCACCCCGTTGATTCGACGCGACCCGAAGGTCCTCACATCAAATCGCGTGCCCGCTCCGCTTACGCGAAAACGCCGCACAATCCCGCATTCGAACCGTCCGCCGTCCTTTGTTTGAGACGGCGGCTGACCTCGCCGCAGAACGCTTCACGAGCCTGAGACCTAGGCTCTGAGCGCTAGTACATGCCCAGATACCGATCGATCTCCCACGGCGAGACGTGCTTGATGTAGTCGTGCCACTCTTCACGTTTGGCGGCCACGAAATGTTCGAACAGGTGGTCGCCGAGCGTTTCCCGCACCAGGTCGTCCTTCTCCAGCTCGTCCAGTGCTTCGCTGAGATTACCCGGCAGCTCGTCGATGCGCAGGTGCCGGCGCTCCCGGTGGCTCATCGCGAAGATGTTCTTGTTGATCGGTGGGCCTGGGTCGATCTTCTTCTCGATGCCGTCGAGGCCCGCACGCAACATCACCGCGAGCGCCAGGTACGGGTTGCACGACGGATCCGGCATGCGCAGCTCGATGCGCGTGGAGGTGCCGCGCGCCGCGGGCACGCGCACGAGCGGGCTACGATTTTTCTCCGACCACGCGATGTTGGTCGGCGCTTCGTACCCGGGCACCAGACGCTTGTACGAATTCACCAGGGGGTTGGTGACCGCGCAGAAGCCTTTCGCGTGACGCAGGATCCCGCCGATATAGTTCAGGCAGGTCTCGCTCAGCTGACCCTCGGCCTTCGCGTCGTAGAAAATATTGGTCCCACCGGAGAACAGCGACATGTGCGTGTGCATGCCCGATCCGTTGATGCCGTAGATCGGTTTGGGCATGAACGTCGCGTGGAGACCGTTCTTGCTCGCGATGTTCTTCACCACGAATCTGAACGTGCTGATGCTATCGGCCGTCGCCAGCACATCGTCGTAGCGAAAATCGATCTCGTGCTGGCCCGGCGCAACCTCATGGTGCGCCGCCTCGACGTGGAAGCCCATCGCCTCGAGTGCGAGAACGATCTCCCGGCGGACGTCTTCGCCCTGGTCCACCGGGCTGAGGTCGAAATAGCTCGCCTTGTCGTGCGTGTCCGTGGTCGGCACGCCGTCTTTCGTCTGAAAGAGGAAGAACTCGGCCTCGGGGCCGGCCTTCATCGAGTAGCCCTTCGCCGCCGCCTGCGCGATGACCTTCTTCAGGCACGCGCGTGGGTCGCCGGTGAACGGCTGGCCGTCTGGCGTGTAGATGTCGCAGATCATTCTCGCGACTTTTTCGCCCGTCGTCCCCGGCCACGGGAAGACGCGGAACGTCGAGAGGTCGGGACGCAAGTACATGTCCGATTCCTCGATGCGCACGAAGCCTTCAATCGACGAGCCGTCGAACATGATCTTGCCGTCGAGCGCGTCTTCGAACTGGCGGTCGGGGATCTCGACGTTCTTGATCGTGCCGAGGATGTCGGTGAACTGCA
This sequence comes from Acidobacteriota bacterium, assembly GCA_025358945.1. Lineage (GTDB taxonomy): Bacteria > Acidobacteriota > Vicinamibacteria > Vicinamibacterales > CAVVIG01 > CAVQFC01. The sequence goes on along the minus strand of JANYHS010000177.1, from coordinate 10,236 downwards.
GACGCAGGAACTTTACCTTCTCGCGCTCGGTGCGTTCGAGGATCTGCGCTTTCGTCTCATTGACCGCCGGCGTCTTGGGCATCCGCGGACGTCAGGAGTTGGCTGCGGTCTTGGGTTCGGTCACGTCCGCGGCCGGAGACGTGCCGATGACGCCGGCCAGGTGCGCGGCGAAAATGATCGCGAGCGCCTGGACGCTGTCCGAGGTTTCACCGCCGCTGCGGATTTCCGCGGACAGGGCGCCGATGCAGCCGTCAGCTGACAGGATGGGCGCCACCACCGCGCCGCTCGATCCGCCCGGCCGCGAGACGACGATTTGCAACGTGCCGGATCGGTAGGCGGCCGCCGCCGCGTTGTCGGCGGATCGCGGCACCGGCGGAATCCGCGCAATCATCTCGGCGCTGTAGCCGTGCGCGAGTACCGGCCGCAGGTCGCTGCCGTCGACGCTTCCGGCCCAGACCATCAGGCCGCTCGCATCCATCGCGTCCGCCGCGCGCCCGAGCACGCGGACCAGTTCGTCGAGGTCGCGCACGCGCCCGAAATCGGTGACCACATCGGTCGCGGCCTTGAACATCGAACCCGTTGCGCGCGGTGGGGCGGGCACCGCAACCTCGACCGTCGCTGGCGCCATCGGCGCAATCGAAGAACTGCTGACCGCTGGCGTTTCGCTCACCGTGCTGCGCGGCACCGGAATCAGCAGCAGGACGATGACGCCGACGAGGCCGGCTGCGACGGCAGCGGTCAGCATCTGCTGTTTGCGGATGCCGGTGACCTGCGTCTCGTCTGCCTGATGCTCAGCCAGTCGCGCGGTTTCGATTTGACGCACCGCCGTCGCCGCGGCGTCGCTGCCCTCGGTGAAGATCACGTCGCCGGCCATCAGTGGCTGTCCGGATTTCAGATAATCGCGGACCCGTTTGTCGATCGCGGCAAACTCCACCACCGTCGCGGTGGCTTCGTCGAGCGCCGTCCGCGCACTGGCGCCCGCCGATTCGTGCAGCGCGGTGAGCGCGGTCGTCGCGGACTGCAGCGCCGCGGACGCCCTGCCGGTCCAGAACGGAATGCCCTGTCCCACCGCCACATACGCCTGCTGGCTGACGCGCGCCTCGACCAGAGCGTCGCTCGCGTCGCGGGCGTGCTGATCGAAGGCGCGCAGCGACGCGGCCTGTTGGGCGATGTGCTGGTTGGAACTGTTGAGAAGGAACGCCGCCGCGCCGACCGCGAGGAAGGCCAGAATGCCACACGTCAATCGCAGCGCGCGTGAGAACAAAACGCCGCCAGAGTATCATAAGCGCGCATAATTTAGCCCCTTATGGCTGTCTCACACGTCCCCGTTGTCGAAGGTTCCGACCGCGTACTCACCGCGCCCGCCGTGGCGTTTGTCGAAGATCTCACGCGCCGCTTCCGGCCTCGCATCGACGAGTTGCTCGCGCGGCGCCGTGCGACGCAGGCGCGCTTCAACGCCGGCGCGCATCCCGATTTTCTCGCCGACACCGCCGCCGTGCGCAGCAGCGACTGGACGGTCGGCGCGATTCCGGCGGATCTGCTCGACCGCCGCGTCGAGATCACCGGCCCCGTCGATCGCAAGATGATCATCAACGCGCTGAACTCCGGCGCCAACGTGTTCATGGCCGATTTCGAAGACGCGACGTCGCCGACGTGGGCGAATCTCGTGGGCGGTCAGGCCAACCTGATGGACGCCGTGCGCCGCACGATTTCCTACGAGTCGGAAACGGGCAAGCGCTACAGCCTGAAAGGCCCCCTGGCGACGCTGATGGTGCGGCCGCGCGGATTTCATCTGCCCGAACACCATTTCATCGTCGACGGCCGCTCTGCGCCAGGCATGCTCTTCGACTTTGGTCTCTACCTCTTTCACAACGCCAGGGCCCTCCAGGATGCCGGCACCGGGCCGTACTTCTACCTGCCGAAGATGCAGAGCCATCTCGAGGCGCGGCTGTGGAACGAGATTTTTCTCTCCGCCCAGGCCGCGTTGCAGATTCCAGCCGGCACGATCAAGGTGACGGTGCTCATCGAGACACTTCCCGCCGCGTTCGAGATGGACGAAATCCTCTTCGAGCTCCGCGATCACATCGTCGGCTTGAACTGCGGCCGGTGGGACTACATCTTCAGTTCGATCAAGACGCAGCAGAACGATCCGTCGTTCGTGCTGCCCGATCGCGGTCAGGTGACGATGGAAGCGCCGTTTCTGCGGGGCTATACGCAGCTGCTGATCAAGACGTGCCATCGGCGTGGCGCCTTCGCGATGGGCGGCATGGCCGCGCAGATTCCGATCAAGGACGATCCCGACGGCAACGCGAAGGCGATGGAGAAGGTGCGCCTCGATAAGCTGCGTGAGGTGCGCGAAGGCCACGATGGCACGTGGGTCGCGCATCCTGGTATGGTCGCCCTGGCGAAGCAGGTCTTCGACGAAGGCATGCCGGGTCCCAACCAGCTTCAGCGTCTGCGTGAAGACGTCGTCGCCAGCGCGGCCGTGCTGGTTGAGCGGCCGGCCGGCACACGAACGGAAGCTGGCCTCCGGCTGAACATCCGCGTCGGTATTCAGTACCTCGAGGCCTGGCTCGGCGGGCAGGGTGCTGTGCCGATCTACAACTTGATGGAAGACGCCGCCACCGCCGAAATTTCCCGCACGCAGATCTGGCAGTGGATCAGGCACGGCGCAACGCTGGACGATGGCCGCACGGTGACGCGCGCGCTGGTCCAGCAGATGATTGCGGAGGAATCTGCCGGGCGGCTCGCCACCGCACGGGCGCTGTTTGAAACGATGGCGACCTCCGTCGAGCTGGAGGATTTCTTAACCCTGCCCGCGTATAAAATGCTGGTGAAGCCCTCATGAGCGTCTCGTCCTTCACGTTGCCACAGTTTCTCGAACGCGCGCCCGCAGACGCGATTGCGATCGTCCTGCCCGAGCAGAACATCAGCATCACGTACGGCAACCTGCGCGATCAGGTGCAGGCGGTGGCCGAGCAGCTTGCGGCCGCAGGCGTCAGCCGCGGCGATCGCGTCGCGACCGCGCTGACCAACGGTCTCCCCGTCATCGTCTCGTTTCTCGCCGCTGGTCTGGTGGGCACGGCGGCACCCCTGAATCCGGCGTACAAAGAGGACGAGTTCCGCTTTTACCTCGAAGACACCGCTGCGAAAGTGTTGCTGCTGCCGCCCGACGGCGCTGATGATGCGCGGCGCGCGGCTGTCGAGCGCGGCGTGCCGATTCTGACCATCGACATGGACGCGGCCGGCACCGTGAGCCTGACCGACCGTAGCGCGAAGGCTTCAGCCGAGCGTCCTCTCGCACGCAAGCCGTTCACGCCGCCAACCGTGGACGATGTGGCGTTGGTGCTGCACACGAGCGGAAGCACCGGCCGGCCCAAGCGCGTGCCGCTGAAGCACGCGAATCTGTCCATCTCGGCGCAGAACGTCGCACGCAGCTATGCGCTCACGTCAGACGACGTATCGCTGTGCGTGATGCCGCTGTTTCACGTGCACGGCCTCGTGGCGTCCACGCTGGCCACGCTGGCGTCAGGCGGGACGGTCGTGGTGCCGGCGAAATTCAGCCCGCTGTCGTTCTGGCGGACTGCGCGGGATCACAACGTGACGTGGTACTCCGCGGTGCCGACGCTGCACCAGTTGCTGCTGGCGCGCGCGGGCGATCCGTCGGATCCGTCGCGGCGTCCCGCGGGCACCGAGAAGCTGCGATTCATCCGCTCGTGCAGCGCCTCGCTGCCGCCGGCGGTGATGCACGCGCTCGAGGCGGCGTTCGGCGCGCCGGTGCTCGAGGCCTACGGCATGACCGAGGCGGCGCACCAGATGTCGTCCAATCCGTTGCCGCCGTCCGAGCGGCGGCCCGGTTCGGTTGGCTGCGGCACCGACGTCAAGATCAGCATCATGGACAAAGTGGGGAATCATCTGCCGATCGGTGAGGCCGGCGAAGTCGTCATCCAGGGGCCGAACGTGATTACCGGCTACGAGAACAACCCGGAGGCGAACGCGTCCTCGTTCGTCGATGGCTGGTTCCGCACCGGCGATCAAGGCGTGCTCGACGACAAGGGCTATCTGACGCTGGTCGCCCGGATCAAGGAACTGATCAATCGCGGCGGCGAAAAAATCTCGCCGCGCGAAATCGACGAGGTTCTGCAGACGCACCCGTCGGTGGCCGAAGCGGTCTGCTTCGGCGTGCCGCACGGTACGTGGGGCGAAGAAGTGGCGGCCGCCGTTGTGCTCCGCGAAGGGGAGACGACGACCGAGGCGGACCTGCTGGCGTTTTGCAAAGAGCGCATGGCCGAATTCAAACGGCCGAAGAAGATCCACATCACCCAGGCGATTCCGCGCACGGCGACCGGCAAGATTCAGCGCGGCGCGGTCGCGAAGGCGTATGCACAGGCCTGAAGGCCTGCGCCCCCTTTCATGAGAATCGTCATCGCGGGCGCCGGCGCCATCGGCGGCTACATCGGCGCCAAGCTGGCCAAAGCAGGCGCGGACGTCGTGCTGTTTGCGCGCGGCCCGCATCTGCTCGCGATGCAGCTGCGCGGTCTGCGCGTGCTCAGCCCGGACGGCGACTTCGACGTGAGGCCGCAGGTGACCGGTGACCTGGCGACGATTGGTCACGCGGACGTCATTTTCCTCGGCGTCAAGGCACATGGTTTGACGTCGCTCGCGCCGTCGCTTCGTCCGCTCTTCGGACCAGACACCGCGGTCGTCAGCACGCAGAACGGGATCCCCTGGTGGTATTTCCAGGGCTACGGCGGAGAGCTGGACGGTCTACGTCTCGAACGCGTGGATCCGGGCGGCGTGATCGCCGGCGCCATCGAGCCGCGACGCGTTGTCGGATCCCTCGCGTATTTCGCGACCGAGATCGTCGAGCCCGGTGTGATCCGGCACACCGAAGGCAACAAGATCAGCTTCGGCGAACCGGACGGGACGAAATCCGATCGCGCGCGGACGATCGCAGATCCGCTGATCGCCGCGGGATTCCGCTGTCCGATCAATCAGCGCTTTCGCCACGAGATCTGGGTGAAGCTGCTCGGCAACGTCGCCTTCAACCCGATCAGCGCCTTGACCGGCGGCACGCTCGAGGAGTTGGCGCGCGATCCTGATGTGTCGACGGTCGTTCGGGCGCTGATGGCGGAAACCGAGGCGGTGGCAAGGACGCTGAACATCGAACTGCCGATCACGATCGATCAGCGCATGGCGGGCGCAGAAAAGGTCGGCGCGCACAAAACGTCGATGCTGCAGGATTTCGAAGCCGGTCGGCCGCTCGAAATCGAAGCGATTGTCGGCGCCGTCGTCGAGCTGGGCGAACGGCTCGGTGTGGCGATGCCGGCGACGCGAACCGTCTACGCGTGCGCCAAGATGCTGGACGAAAAATCACGTAGCGCGAAGGCTGGCGCCGTAGCGCAAAGGCTGGCCACTGTAGCGCGAAGGCTTTAGCCGAGCGAAGGAGACACCGTGAAGATTCACAATCGCTGGTTTCAGCTGGTCGCATCCCTGATCGCGATGATCATGATCGCGAATCTCCAATACGCCTGGACGTTGTTCGTGAAGCCGATGCAGACGGCCACGGGCTGGAAGGCATCGGAGATTCAGTGGGCGTTCACCCTGTTCATCCTGTTCCAGACATGGGTGCAACCGGCGCAGGGCTTCCTGATCGATCGTCTCGGTCCCCGGTTGTTCACCACGTTCGCCGGCGTGCTGTGTGGTGTCGGCTGGGCGGGCCTTGGGCTGGTGACGACGCTGCCGATGCTGTACACGCTGTACGTGATCGCCGGTATCGGCGCGGCCCTGGTGTACGGCGGCTGCATGGGATCGGCGTTGAAGTGGTTCACGAAGGAACGTGGGCTCGCGGCGGGGATCATCGCGGCCGGTTTCGGTGGAGGGACGGCGCTGTTCATTCCGGTCATCGCCTCGCTCATCAAGAACGACGGCTACAGGACCGCGTTCCTGTATACCGGCATCTTCCAGGGCGTGATGATTCTGATCGTCGCGCAGTTCCTGCGTCACCCGCCCGCGGCGCCTGTGGCCAGGCCGGCGGCAGCCGCGGCCAGCACCGGTCCGATGCTCGGCCGCCATCAATTCACGACTGGCGAGATGTTGAAGACGCGGCGATTCTACGTCCTGTACGCGATGTTCGTGATGATGTCGACGGGCGGTCTGCTCGTGACGGCCAACGCCAGCTTCATCGCGTCGGCGTGGGGCATCCCGGCGGCGGCGCTCGTGCTGGCGACGTCGTTGAACGCGATCGCAAACGGCGGCAGCCGGATTTTCTGGGGTTGGGTCTCCGATCGCACGGGACGAGAACTGGCGATGGGGATCGCGTTCGCGCTGCAGGCGATCTGCCTCGTGCTGACGCTGACGGTCGGCCGTCTGTCGGGCACACTCTTCACTGTGACGCTCGTCGCCACGTTCTTCACCTGGGGTGAAATCTTCTCGCTGTTTCCCTCGCTGGTCGCCGACTACTACGGCACCGCGTGCGCGACGGCGAATTACGGCGTCCTGTACTCGGCCAAGGGCGTCTCGTCGATCATCGCCGGCGGCATCGCGGCGATACTGTTCGAGCGCTTCGGCACATGGACCGCGTGCTTCTACGGCAGCGCCGTGCTGGCGCTCGGTGCGTCGGTCATCGCGTTCAGCCTTCGCGCATCGGCGCCTGACGCCGTCGCGTTGGGCGTTCCGGCAACGGCAAAATAATGTAGCGCAGGGCCTTGTGGCCCTGCGTCCGCAGGCCCCGAAGGGCCTGCGCCACAGGAGAGCATGTCCATCGATCCCAAGACATTCGCAGCGGAAATTGCCAGCGCGTACGCGAAGCGGGAAATCATTTCCGCGCCGTCCACGCGTGACGGCGGCATCGATCTGGACACCGCGTATGCCGTCGAGGCGGAAGCGGTTCAGGCTCGGCGGGCCAGTGGCCGCCAGACCGTTGGCTGGAAAGTCGGTTACGCCAATAAGGCATTGTGGCGCGCGCTCAAGCTCGACACGCTGGTGTGGTCACACATGTACGACGACACGGTGCGCTACGCCGACTGGAACGACGCGACGATGTCGATTGCGCCGATGTTCTCGCCAAAAATCGAACCGGAGATTGTCTTTCAGCTCGCCAAAACGCCCGCGTCCAGCGACCCCGTCGCGGTGCTCGAAGCGGTCGAGTGGTACGCCCTCGGCTTCGAGATCATCGACTGCGTGTTTCCGGACTGGAAGTTTCAGCCGACCGACTTCGTCGCGTCGCGCGGTCTGCACGCGGCGCTGTTCATCGGCGAGCCGGTCTATGTCGAGCCGGAAGACATCGCCAAGCTGGTGACCGAACTGTCCGAGTTCACGCTGCGCCTGTTGAAAAACAACGAGCTGGTCGAAGAAGGCGCCGCGAAGAACGCGCTCAAGAGCCCGGCGCTGTGTGTCGGCGAGCTGTTCGAGGCGATGCAGCGGCGCGGAGCGGAAACGCTGAAGGCAGGCGATCTGATCAGCACCGGCACGTTGACGACGTCGCTGCCGATGACCGCCGGCGACACGTGGATCGCATCGCTCTCCGGGATTCCGCCGTCATCGTTGACGCTGCGCATCACATAATTTTCGGAGCCTCCGGAATTGCCGCACCATCGTGACGCGGCTCCGAGGCGCCGAAATGCACGCCCGATCCGTCACTCATCACGGCCTGGCCGTGTCCGAATGTGCCGGTGCGTGGCGGCACGGTCGTCACATCGTGTCCCAGCGCCGTGAGTTCGTCGCGCACGGACTCCGGCACCAGCGCCTCGACGTTCACATCGGCGCCGCCAAACGTGCCTTTCGTGAAGCGACCCGCCTCCAGCGCCTGCTGAATATCCATCCCATAGTCCACGATATTGGCGACAAATTGCGCATGGGCCTGCGCCTGATTGAAGCCGCCCATGATGCCGAAGCCGATGTGCGTGTCGCCGCGTTGCATGAAGCCCGGAATGATCGTGTGCAACGGACGCTTGCGCGGTGCGAGCGCGTTGGGATGCGCCTGGTCCAGTGTGAAGAGTGCGCCGCGGTTGTGCAGCGCAAAACCAGTGCCGGGCGGGACGATCGCCGTGCCGAACCCTTCGTAAATGCTTTGAATCAGCGACACGATGTTGCCGTCGCGATCGATCACGGACAGGTAGATCGTGTCTTGTCCGGCAGATGTCGTGAGGCCGTCGAAGACCGACGGCTGCACGTCGCGCGCCGCATCGCCGGCGCCGATGCGTCGGGCGCGCTGCCTGGCGTGTGCTTTGTCCAGCATCGCCGCGACCGGCGGTTCACCGAATCGCGTGTCGCCGACGTAGCGCAGCATGTCGGCATACGCGAGCTTCTTGGCCTCAATCATCACGTGCAACGCGCGTGCGCTGTGAAAGCCGTACTCGCCAAGCGGGAACTGCTCCATCACATTCAGCATCATCAACGCGGCGATGCCCTGAGTGTTGGGCGGCAGTTCGTACACGGTCCACCCGCGGTAGGTCGTTGAGATCGGCTCGACCCACTCCGGTTGGAACTCGCGCAGATCCGCGGCCGTCATCGTCCCGCTTTTTTCTTTCGAGATCGTCAGGATGGCGTCGGCGGTTGGGCCTTCGTAAAAGCCGGAGGCTCCATGTGCCGCGATCAACCGAAGCGATCTCGCGAGGTCGTGGTTAGTAAACAGTTCGCCGGGGCGCGGCGCTCGGCCGTTGGGCAGATACGTCTGTGCGGCGTTGAACTCGGCGGCGACCTTGTCGGCGAGCGAAGCCCAGTGCGCGGCGATCACGTCAGAAACAGGGAAGCCCTCGTCGGCGTAAAAGATCGCCGGCGCGAGGAGATCGGCCATCGGCAGCGATCCGAGCTTGGCGCGCAGCGCCTCCCATCCACTGACGGCGCCAGGGACGGTCACGGTGTGGATGCCGAACTGAGGCATCTGCGTCAGGCCTCGCGATTTCAGCAGCGCCGGGGTCAGGCCGGCCGGCGCCCATCCGCACGCGTTGAGGCCGTGCAACGTGCCGATCTTCGCTTCGTAGACGATTGCGAACAGGTCGCCGCCGATGCCGTTCGACTGCGGTTCGACGAGCCCCATGACGGCGTTGGTCGCGATCGCCGCGTCAACGGCGTTTCCGCCGCGCTCGAGGATCTGCACGCCCGCGCGCGCGGCCAGCGGTTGACTGGCGGCGACGATGCCGTATTTTGTGGCGACTCTGGATCGACCGACGATGACGCTCATGGTCCTCATCGTACACATTTTCAGCGGTCACACTGCGACCGACTCCACGGTTAACACAGAGGAACAGAGGGCGAACGGAACGCCCAGATCACGAATGCGTGAATTATCAACGTGGCAGCGTGTACCGAACCTGGCTCTGTTCCGTCTCCGTTTCTCCGTTCCTCTGTGGTGAATCTTCTTCGTGTATATCGTGCTTTCGTGTTTTCTTGGCTACCTTGTGATTAACTGTCCTGCGTGAAAAGCGGACGTCATTTCCTCCAGATCCCCGGCCCGACCAATGTGCCCGATCGGATCCTGCGGGCCATCGCGCAGCCGACGATCGACCACCGCGGACCCGCATTCGCCGCCCTCGCCCGCGAAGCGATCGATGGTCTTCAGCGCGTGTTCCAGACGGCAGGACCGGTCGTGATCTACCCGACATCCGGGACCGGCGCGTGGGAAGCCGCCTTCGTCAACACGCTGTCGCCTGGCGACACCGTGCTGATGGTCGAGACCGGCCAGTTCGCCACGCTCTGGCGCGACATGGCGCTGAAGCTGGGGCTCCTGGTCGAGTTCATTCCCGGCGACTGGCGGCACGGCGTCGATGCCGCGGCGATCGGGCAGAAACTCGCCGCAGATCGCGGCAAGGCGATCAAAGCCGTCGCTGTTGTCCACAACGAGACGTCCACCGGCGTCACCAGTAACATCCCGGCGGTCCGACGCGCGATCGACGCCGCGAAGCATCCGGCGCTGCTGCTGGTCGACGCCGTTTCGTCGCTCGGCTCGATCGATTACCGTCACGACGAATGGCGCGTCGACGTGACCATCAGCAGCTCGCAGAAGGGGATGATGCTGCCGCCGGGCATGGGGTTCAACGCGATCAGCGCCAGCGCGCTCGCCGCGTCGCAAACGGCTCGTCTGCCGCGCGTGTATTGGGACTGGGCGCCGATGCTGCGCGACAACGCCGCGGGCTTCTTTCCCACCACGCCCGCGATCAACCTGCTCTACGGTCTGCGTGAAGCGGTCCACATGATGGAGGACGAAGGATTGGCGAACGTGTTCGCGCGTCACAC
>JANYHS010000165.1 GCA_025358945.1 Acidobacteriota bacterium | reverse complement strand
ACGCGCGGCGCAGCGCCGCCGCCACCGGGATCGCATGCACGACGTCGCCGAGGGCGCCCAGCCGCACGATCAGAAAGCGGGTCACCGGAGCGCCTGGTCCCTGGTCGTTGGTCCTTGGTCGCCGGTCCCGGCAATCCGCGCGAGCAGTTCGCGCGTCGCGTGACTCTTGGGATCGCCGACAATCGCCGTTCGGCCGCCGTACGCAGCGACGACCGCGCGCTCGGGCACGGAGTCCACGGTGTAGTCGGTACCTTTGCAATGCACGTCGGGTTTGATCAGCAACAGCAACCGCTCGACCGTCGCGTCGCCGAAGATGACGGCGTAGTGGACGCAGCGAAGCGCGCCGACAAGTTCAGCACGGTCGGACTGGCTGAGGATCGGACGGCCCTCACCTTTCAAACCGGCGACGGACCGATCGTCGTTGACCGCCACGATCAGGCGATCCGCCTCGGCCGCGGCGCCCTGCAGATACCGGACGTGTCCGACGTGCAGCAGATCAAAGCACCCATTGGCAAACGCGATCGTGCGCCCAGCCGCGCGATCGCGAGCCACGGCTTCGACAAGTTCCGACTCCGACAACACCACGCTCTTTTTGTGCCTGTGCCCTTCGAGTTCTAACTTCTAACTTCTAACTTCTCAGTTCTCAGTTCTCAGTTCTGACTTCGCCGTCCCTGAGGCGGCCCTTCCTGCGACCAGTTCTCGAGGGTCGTATCGTGATCGCTGGTCACGGCGTCGGACAACTCCTGTGCGGAAATCGTGGCCGTCCCGCGTTTCATCACCACGAGCCCGCCGGCGTAGTTGGCGAGGCGCGCGGCTTCGTAGAACGATGCACCCGCGGCGAGCGCGAGCCCGAACGCCGCAATCACCGTGTCGCCGGCGCCGGTGACGTCGGCCACTTCGTCCGCGCCGAAAATCGGCACGTGGATCGTCGCCTGCTTTGGCTGGAACAGCGCCATCCCGCGGCTGCCGCGCGTGATGAGCACCGCCTGCATGCCGGTGCGGCGCAGCAAGAGTCGCCCCGCCCGCTCCAGCGCCTCCGGGTCATCGTTGATGTGGATGCCGAGCGCAGCTTCGACTTCCGACTCGTTCGGCGTGCATGTCGTGAGACCGCGGAAGTCGAGCAAGCGGTAGCGCGAATCGATCAGCACGGGGATCGGACGCCGCCGCGTGCGCTTGGCGACAGTGCGCCGGATTGCCTCGGCCAGCGCCGGCGTCACGAGACCAGAACCGTAGTCGGACAGGATCACCGCATCACAGGCCTCGAGCGCCGGCCCGATTTTTTTCGCAAGCGCGAGGCTTACCGATTCGTCGAGCGGCCACCCGGTTTCGCGATCGATGCGGACCACCTGCTGCCGCGCCGCGTGGACGCCGCCCGCCAGGATGCGCGTCTTCACCGGCGTGCGGTACTCACGTGCGCGGACGATGTGCGCGCGGTCGACGCCGGGGTGGAAGCTGCCCAGCAGGCGCCGCCCTTCCGGATCGGAGCCGACCAGCCCCGACAGCCGGGCACGCCCGCCAAGCGCCGCCACGTTGTTGGCCGCGTTGCCCGCGCCGCCGGCAACGACCTGCGTGGCGTCGTACTTGAGAATCAGGACCGGCGCCTCCCGCGAGACGCGAGCGACCTCGCCGAAGATGAACTCGTCGGCGATGAGATCGCCGATCACAAGCACGCGCCGGCTCGAGAAGCCGTCAACGAGAGCGAGCAGGCGCTCTTTGCGCTCAGCCTCGCCAGGCAGTGGGTGAACCGATCGGGCTATCAACATTTCGGATTTCAGATTTCTGAATTTTAAGTTCTAAGTTTTAACTTTTAAGTTCTAACTTTGAGATAATCCACCCCGCCGCCGCTGCCAGATTATCCACCACCACGTCAGCCGCGACGCCATTGCGCGGCCGCATTTCCTCGACGGCGCCCTTGCCGGTGCGAACGAGAATCGCGCGTGCGCCGACGGTGCGGCCTAATTGCACGTCGCCCCAGGTGTCGCCGACCACAACCGATCGCGCCGGATCCAGACCCAGATCACGCACGGCGTTGTCGATCATGCCGCGCCCAGGCTTGCGGCAGTCGCAGTGCCGCGCGTAGGCGGTCACGCGGCCTCCGGGAAAGTGCGGACAATAGTAATACGCGTCCACGCGAGCGCCGCCGGCCGACAGCCGCACGTCGATCGCGCGATGCGTCTGGCCGACAAAGGCCTCGGTGAACAGCCCGCGCGCGATGCCTGACTGATTCGTGACCACGACAACCGCGAAACCCGCCTGATTGAGCGCGCGGATCGCATCCACCGTCCACGGAAAGAACGCGATGCGATCCAGCGCGTTCAGGTAGCCGACGTCTTCGATCATCGTGCCGTCGCGGTCGAGAAAGACAGCAGGTTTCACACATTCCTTCGCGCGGATGCGAGCACCGCGGACACCGCGACGCCGCGCATGCAGCGCTGATCGATCGGGCACTCCCGCAGCATGCACGGACGGCACCACACGGGATGCGTCAGCACGGCGTGCGCGTCACCGAGCGGGCGCGTGGCCGCATCGTCGGTTGGACCGAAGACCGCTGTCACGCTGACGCCGGCCGCCGCGCCCAGGTGCATCGCGCCGGAGTCGTTGGTCACCAGCGCGCGGCACAGCGTCAGGACACCGGCCAGGGCCGGCAGATCGGTGCGGCCGACCAGATCGTGCAACAGCGGACGCGGGCCGATGCCAGCGCCGCACGCCTCAAAGGCGTGCGCCACTTCGTTCGCAGTCGCAGCGTCAGCCGCGCTTCCGACCATCACGCAGTGGACACCGTCAGCGGTGAGCGCACCGGCGAGCTCGCCGAAATATGCGGGCGGCCAGCGCTTCGCGCCGCCGTACGCCGCGCCGGGAGCAAGCGCCACCAGCGGTGCGCGGCCGTCCCAGCCATTCTGCGCGAGCAGTTGTGCCGCACGGTCACACATGTCCTGCGACACGCGCACGCGCGGCTGGGCGGGCACGCTGGGAAATCCCAGCGCATGCACGAGCTGCTGATACGACGCGACCTGATGCAGGCCTGATGCGCGCGGGATGGCGCGCGTCAGCAGGCGGCTGCGCCATCCGGTGCGATAACCCCACCGCTCCGGAATCCCGGCGCGCGACACCACCAGCGCGGCATGCATCGAGTTCGGGAACAATAACGCCGTGTCGAAATCGCGGCCCGCCAGCTCGGCTCCCATCCGGCTCCAGCCTCCGACGTCGTGAAGGGCGGCAGGCTTCGGCACCACGATCGTGTCGTCGATCTCCGGCACGAGCTGAAACAGCGGCGCGATCGCCGGACGTGCCGCCACCGTGATCGCGACGCCGGGCGCCGCGCGGCGCAGGTCCGCGATCGCCGGCAGCGCCATGACGGCGTCGCCCAGCCAGTTCGGCGAGAGGATGACCAGACGCTTCATCGTGTGGTACGGTCGTGTTGCCCGTGTCGAACGAGCGTACCACGATCGACGACCGCGTCGGCCGCGCTCCGGCCCTCCGAAATCACTGCTGATGAAGATCGCGCTGCTCCAGGTCAACCCGACGGTCGGCGATCTCGCGGGAAACGCGGGGCTGATCCTTGACGCGCTCCGCATTGCGTCTGCGGCGGGCGCCGATCTCGCGGCCACTCCGGAGCTTGCGCTGGTCGGCTATCTGCCCCGCGACCTCCTGCTCAGCCCCGGCTTCGTGCAGCGCAGCTGGGAGGCGCTCGAGACGCTCGCGCGCGACGCCGTCGGGCTCGCGCCGGTGCTTGTCGGACTGCCCGAACCCAACCTGTCCGATGAAGGGCGGCCACTGTTCAACGCCGCCGTGCTGCTGCGCGGCGGACGCGTCGAGCAGCGTTTCCGCAAAGCGCTGCTGCCGACCTACGACGTCTTCGATGAAGATCGCTACTTCGAGCCGTTCCACGGTCCCCAACTGTTCGACCTCGCCGGCACGCGGGTCGGCATCAGCATCTGCGAAGACATCTGGAACGATCGCGACTTCTGGAAACGCCGCCGCTACCATCACGACCCCATCGACGAGCTTGCCGCCGCCGGCGCTCGCCTGGTCGTCAATCTTTCCGCATCACCATTCACGGCTGGAAAACATCGCCGGCGCGAGGAAATGCTGAGCAGCATGGCGCTCAAGCATCACCTGCCGATCGCCTACGTGAACCAGTTTGGCGGCAACGACGACCTGGTCTTCGACGGCCGCAGCAGCGTCTTCGGCGCGGATGGCGCGCTGCTCGCACGCGGGCGCTCATTCGACGCCGACGTGATCGTCTGCGATCTACACACGCACTCACCGATTGCGCCGTCCGGCGACCTGGGCGTGGAATCCGAGATCTGGCGTGCGCTGGTGCTCGGCACGCGCGATTACGTGCGCAAGTGCAATTTCACGAGCGCCGTGCTCGGACTGTCGGGCGGTGTCGACTCGGCGCTGACCGCGGCAATCGCCGTCGAGGCGCTCGGCGCCGATCGCGTCCTCGGCGTGCTGATGCCCTCGCCGTACTCCAGCCGCGGCAGCGTTGACGATGCGCGAGCGCTCGCGGCGAACTTGGGGATCGAGACGATCACGCTGCCGATCGAACCGCTGATGCGGACGTTCGACCACTCGCTGCGCAGCGCGCTCGGCAGCGCGCCGCCCGGCGCCGCCGCCGAAAACATCCAGGCGCGCATCCGCGGCAACCTGCTGATGGCGCTCTCGAATACGCGCGGCGCGTTGTTGCTGACGACCGGCAACAAGTCCGAATTATCGGTCGGCTACTGCACGCTGTACGGCGACATGTCCGGCGGCCTCGCGGTGATCGCCGACGTGCCCAAGACGATGGTCTACCGCGTGGCGCGGTGGCGCAACGAGACAGCCGGCCGGCCCCAGATTCCGGACGCGACGCTCACGAAAGCGCCGTCCGCCGAGCTGCGCCCGAATCAGACCGACCAGGACTCGCTGCCGCCGTACGACGTGCTCGACGACATCCTGCAGCGGCATGTGGAGCAGCACCAGCCGGCAGAGACCATCGTCGCGGCTGGTTTCGATCCGGAGACGGTTGCGCGCGTGCTGCGCCTCGTGCGCCTCGCCGAGTTCAAGCGCAAGCAAGCGGCGCCGGGATTGAAAGTGACCGATCGCGCGTTCGGCACTGGCTGGCGGATGCCGATCGCATCACGGCTGACGTAACCCAGCCGCATGTGATCTGCCACGAAAGCACGAAACAGGTAGGTTGTCGTGACTACGATTCGTCGTCCGGCGCAGCGTCGACGTCGCGCTCCGCCGACGGAAACATCCCCGGCACGCCGTCCGCCACCGGACCATCGTCGCGCCACCGGCGGTGCATCCACAACCACAGCTCCGGATGACGGCGCACGTACATCTCGAGCACGTCGGTGCAGCGCTGCGTGAATTCGCGGATCGCATCCGGGGAGTCGGCGCGCGGCGGCTCGACCGGGTGCTCGTAAATCATCCGGTAGCGCCCGCGCCCGAGCGGCAGCGCGAACACCGGCACCACCGGCGCCCCGGTGCGCAGCGCCAGGGCCGCCACCGCTGAGGTCGTCGCCGCCGGCCGCTCGAAGAAGTCGACGTAGATCGCGTCGCGGCCCATGATGTGCTGATCGATCAGCACGGCGACGCCGTGGCCGGCCTGCAGCGTCCGCATCACGCGGCGAATCGTGCCGCGCCGGTAGACGACGGTGTTGCCGGTGCATTGGCGGATCTGCTCGAGCAGGCGATCGAGATACGGGTTGTCGAGCGCGCGCGCGAGAATGCTGACCGGCTCGACGCGCACCGCGTGCACCATCGCCTGCAGTTCCCAGAAACCGAAGTGGCCGGTGATGAACAGCACGCCCTTGCCCTGGGCATAGGCCAGCCGCGAGCGCTCGTCGCCGTCGAATTCAACCCGCGCCAGCATCTGTTCCTGCGACAACGTCGAGAACTTCAGCAGTTCGAACAGCAGCCGTCCGAAATGCGCGAAGGCCGCGCGGGTGATGGCGCGACGCTCCGCCTCGGGCCGCGACGGAAACGCGGTCGCCAGATTGCGCTCCGCGATGCGCCGGTGCGCACGATCGATGGTGTAGAACGTCAGCCCCAGCACCGTGCCGGCCGCGCGCACCAGGACGAACGGCGTTACGCGCACGATCGCAATCAACGCGCGGACGATCAGGTACTCGAGTCGATGTCTCATTGCGGATTGCGGATTGCAGATTGCGGATTACCGATTGCGGATTGCGGATTGCGGATCCGATCGAGCAGCCAGGCCTGAAACGCGTCCGCCGGCTCCACGCCGACGATCAGCGGGACGGACGCGATCTGCAAGCCGCCGAGATCACAGGCGGCCAGCCGCATGGCGTCCTTCTCGGTCGTCAGGACGATCATCGCTCCAGCCGCCCTGGCCTCGACGGCGATGCGCTGAATGTCTCGCGCGGTGAACCGATGATGATCGCGAAATTCAATCGCGCCACAGATATCCCATCCCACCGACAGGATATCGGTCGTGAAACGATCGGGCCGGGCGATGCCGGTTACGACGAACACGCGAGACGCCGACGGAATGACCACCGTGTCGCGCTCGCCGGCCACGCGCCTCGGCGCGCCGATCGTGCGCGTGACGCGAAACACCGGCGAGATGCCAAAACCCCGGCCGATGCGCTCCGCCGCGGTGTCGTAGCCCGCCGTAATCAACGCCGCGTCCGCCGCGCCCGCCGCGGCCAGCCCCTCGCGCAGCCGACCCGCCGGCAGCGGCTGATCCTGAAGATCCTCTTCGGCGACGAGCAGCAGATCGACGTCGCGCGCCAGTTCCAGATGCTGAAACCCATCGTCGAGGATGTGCACGGTGGCGCCGAGGCGCCGCTCGGCGAGACAGCCGGACAGGTAGCGATCGGCGCCGACGAGGACGGCGACGCCAGGCAGCGCGCGCGCGAGCATCAACGGTTCGTCGCCAGATTCGTCGAGGCCGGCGACGACCCGCGTGCCGTCAGAAACGACCGTCACGCCGTCGCGCGCCACGCGGCGCCCGTAGCCGCGCGTCAGCACCGCGGGACGCTCGCCTTGCGCGACCAGCAGGCGCGCGATGTACTCGACGATCGGTGTCTTGCCGCTGCCGCCGACGCGAAGATTGCCGACGCTGACCACCGGCTGCGTCAGCCGGCGCCGCCGCGACGGGTCCCGCGCGTACCACGCGCGCCGCCACGCCGCCGCCGCGCCGTACGCCTGGCTCAGTGTCTGGATCAATGCACGAGACGGAAAGGTCTGACGACCGAGCGGCCGTGCCCGTGACCGTCGTCGTCGTACGGAAGCAACTCGCCAATCACGTCGAGCGTCTTGGTCTTGGCGCCGCGGTTGGCTTCGACCAGCGCGCGAGCGGCCGCGCCGAGGCGCGCTCGGCGCACCGGGTCGGTCACCAGCTCGAGCAGCGTTGACGCAAGCTCGCGCTCCGATTGCACCTGAATCGCCGCGTCGTTACTGAGAAACGCGTCGGCAATCTCGCGAAAGTTCTGCATGTAGGGGCCGAACACGATCGGCTTGCCGAACATCGCCGGCTCGAGAATGTTGTGACCGCCGTGATCCTCGAGGCTGCCGCCGACAAACACCGCCGTGCTGATCTGGTAGAGCTGCGCCAGCTCGCCCAGCGTGTCGAGGACGACGACGTCGGCGCGCGGCTCGGCGTCGATCGGCAGCTCGGTGCGCTTCATCGTGACGAGGCCCGTGGCGCGCGCGAGCCGCTCCACTTCGATGAACCGCTCCGGATGACGCGGCGCCAGCACCAGCAATGCGGTCGGCAACGTTTCCTTGATGCGCGCGAACGCGCGCAGGACCGCGGCTTCCTCACCGCGCAGCGTGCTGCCCGCCACGATCACCGTCCGGTTCGGGGCCAGACGGAAGAAGCGCAGCACGCGCTCGCGCGGCTTGCCGTGCGACGCGGCCGCCGGCCGTTCCAGTGAGTCGAACTTCAGGCTGCCTGTGACCGACACATGCGCGGCCGCGGCGCCGAGAGCGACCAGCCGGCGCGCCGACTCCTCGCTCTGCATGCAGAAGCGGTCGACATCGCCGAGCACGCGGCGGAAGAACGGCCGCACCAGGCGGTAGCGCGGATACGAACGCGACGAGATGCGGCCGTTGATCATCACCGTCTTCACGCCCCGCCGCCGGCACTCGCGCAGCAGGTTCGGCCAGATCTCGGTCTCCATCATGATGAACAGCCGCGGCCGCACCAGCGACAGCGTCCGCCGGACGATGAACGTCCAGTCGAACGGAAAGTAGAACACGGCGTCGACATCCGATAGGCTACGCCGCGCCACCTGCTGCCCCGCGATCGTCGTCGTCGACAGGAAGAGACGAAGGCGCGGGTAGCGGGCCTTGAGGTCGGCCGCCAGCGCGCGGGCGGTCAGGGCTTCGCCGACAGACACGGCGTGGATCCAGATGGATTCCTCGGCGTCGATGTTGAAAGTAATCGGCAGGAAGCCGAGCCGCTGCCGCAGCGTGCCGAGGTACTTCTGGTGCCGGATGGCCTGGTATAGGAAGTACGGCGACACGACAACGAAGATAGCCAGCGTCAGGATGCTATAGACCAGGTACATCGCGGTGGGCTTATTGTAGAATGAAACGTTTGTCCGGGAGGACTTTGCATGCCTGTCAGGGTCGGCATTAACGGCTTCGGCCGTATCGGTCGGAACATCATGCGCGCGGCGCTCGGCGACTCGAACATCGATTTCGTCGCCATCAACGACCTCACGAGCGCGCACACGCTCGCCCATCTGCTGAAGAACGACTCGGTCCTGGGCAACCTGCACGCGAAGGTCGAGAACAAGGAGGACACGATCGCCGTCGACGGCGACGAGTTCAAGGTGCTTCAGTTCCGCGATCCGGGGCAGTTGCCGTGGAAGGACCTGGGAGTGGACGTGGTGTTCGAGTCCACGGGCCTGTTCACGAACCGCGACGCCGCGGCCAAGCACATTGCGGCGGGCGCCAAGAAAGTCATCATCACGGCGCCGGCCAAGAGCCCGGACTTCAGCGTCGTGCTCGGCGTGAACGACGAGCTGTACGACCCGGCGAAGCACCACATCATCTCGAACGCGTCGTGCACCACGAACTGCCTGGCCCCGCTGGCCAAGGTGCTGCACCAGACGTTCGGCATCAAGAAGGGGTGGATGACAACGATCCACTCGTACACCAACGACCAGCAGCTGCTCGACCTGCCGCACAAGGATCTGCGGCGCGCCCGCGCGGCGGCGCTCTCGATGATTCCGACCACGACCGGCGCGGCGGTAGCGGTCGGCGAAGTACTGCCGGAGCTCAAAGGCAAGCTGGACGGCATCTCGATGCGCGTGCCGACGCCGAACGTGTCGTGCGTCGATCTCGCGGCGGTGCTCAACCGAACGGTGACGGCCGAAGAAGTGAACGCCGCGCTGCAGAAGGCGGCCGACGGTCCGCTGAAAGGCATCCTTGCGTGCTCGCACGAAGAGCTCGTGTCGATCGACTTCAAGGGCAACCCGCACTCGTCGATCGTCGATATGCCGTACACGAAAGTGATGGACGGCGATTTTTTGAAGGTCCTCTCCTGGTACGACAACGAGTGGGGCTACTCGAACCGCTGCGTCGACCTGCTGCGCAAGCTCGTCGCCAAGGGCCTGTAGCGCGAAGGATCGTGTGTAGCGCGAAGGATCATGTGTAGCGCGAAGGCTCATGTGTAGCGCGAAGGCTCATGTGTAGCGCGAAGGCTTTAGCCGAGCGATGAAACTATCCATCAGGGATCTCGATCTCAAAGGTCAACGCGTGTTCGTGCGCGTTGATTTCAACGTTCCGCTGAAGAACGGCATGATCGGCGACGACACGCGGATCCGGTCGTCGCTGCCGACGATT
>JANYHS010000113.1 GCA_025358945.1 Acidobacteriota bacterium | reverse complement strand
CGCTCACTTCGGCGAACGCTCATTTGAATGGCGCCATCGTCCGGCTGCGCGACGCGCAATACGGCCGCATCGTCGACACGCAGCTGACCGACGAGACCGGCCTGTTTGCGTTCAAAGCGCTCGACCCCGGCAATTACATCGTCGAGATCATGTCCAACGATCAATCCATTCTTGCGGCGAGCCAGATGATGAGCGTGAACGCCGGCGAAGCGGTGTCGGCGGTCGTCAAACTGCCGTTCCGCATTCCGCCGTTCGCCGGCCTGATGGGCAGCACGAGCACACCGTCGGCGGCGGCAGTCGCGACGGAAGCCGCGGCGAGCAGCATCGCAGCGATCGTACCAACGGTGGCCGTCAGCCCGCCCGGATAGTCACCGATGTTCGAACCGACTTCATCCGGCGCACCGCGATCGTCGACGACGATTCCGACAGCGTCTGCCCAGTCGGGTGGCGGCACGTCTCCGTCTGGCCAGGCGCCAGCGCCGTATACCGCGGAAAACGACGTTCACCTTCTCGATCGTCTTGCGGTGCTGTATCGCTATCGCCGCCTGTGCGTGGCCGTATTCGTGCTCGTCACGGCAGCGATGATCATCCAGGGCTACAGCAGCCTCCAGGTGTACCAGGCCCAGGCACGGCTGCTGATCGAGGACGAGCGCTCCACGGCGGTCCCGGGATTGGCCAACGATCAGAATACGTTCTACGAAGATCCGGAACCGTATTACCAGACGCAGTACAAGATTCTCAAGGGCCGCGATCTGACGAGACGGGTGATCCGGAAGCTGCACCTCGAAACCGTGCCCGAGTTCAATGGCACGAAGCCGCCGCCGCCGACGCCGTTCTCGATGCTCAGCGACTTCAAGAACCGGGTGATGGGTTCCGCGAAGACGGCCGCGCATCAGGCGGAGGCGCCGAAGGTCGACGAGACCGCCGACGAGTCGTCGCTGGTCGGCGCATTCGTGAGCCGTGTGGACGTGCAGCCGGTGCGCGGCAGCCACCTGGTCGACGTCACCTTCATTTCCGAGGATCCGAAATTCGCCGCCGACGCGGCCAATACGCTCATCGACGAGTACGTCTCCGAAAATCTGGCGATCAAGCTCCGGTCCACGTCGAGCATGCTCGAATGGCTCGACACGGAACTCGCCACGCAGCAGAAGCGCGTCGAGGACAGTGAGCGGGCCATGGCGGAGTACCGCGAAAAAGAAAACGCACTCTCGCTGGACGACAAGCAGAACATCGTGCTGTCGCGGCTCAACTCCCTGAACGACACGGCCACCCGGGCGAAGACCACACGCGTCCAGAAGGAGTCCGTGTTCAACCAGGTGAAGGCGATCGCGACGGGAACGTCTCCGGACGCCATTCCGGTCATCGCCAACAACGCGGGCGTGCAGAGCGCGAAGGCCAAGCTGGTCGAGTTGGGACGGACGAGGGTTCAGCTGCTCGAGCGCTACGCCGACAAGCACCCGCAGGTCGTCACCATCAACGGCCAACTGCAGGACGCGCAGAAACAGCTCGACAACGAAATCGCGCGCGCGGTGCAATCGGTCCGCAACGAATACGAAACGGCGCTCATCGAAGAGCAGACGTTTGCGAAGAACCTCGAAGGCGCCAAGGTCGAATCGACGGACCTGAACCGCAAGGGTATCGGCTACGGCGTGATGGAGCGCGAGGCGAAGAGCAACCGCGAGGTCTATCAGTCGCTGCTGACGCGCGAGAAGGAATTGAAGGTCTCGGCCAACAGCCGCGCGAACAACGTGCGGATCGTCGATCGCGCGGAAGTGCCGCGCGCCCCGATCACGCCTGGCGGGCGCCGCACCTATCTGATGTCGGTCGTCATCGGCCTTGTGCTGTCCATCGCAGTGGCGCTCGGCCTGGACTACATGAACGATACGATCAAGACGCCCGAGGACGTGACGCGGCGCCTCAAGCTGCCGTTTCTCGGCCTGGTGCCGGCGGTGCGCGGCGACAAGCACCCGCTGCTCGCGTCATCACACGTCCCACACGATTTCGGCGAGTCGTTCCGATCGCTGCGCACCTCGCTGCTCTCGAAATATCCAGACGAGGGCACCAAGATCGTTATCGTCACCAGCGCGCAGCCGCTCGAGGGCAAGACCACGACCGCGGCCAACATTGCGATGGCGCTGGCGTACGGCGGATCGCGCGTGCTCCTGATCGACGCCGACATGCGCCGCCCTGGCCTTCACCGCCCGCTGCGACTCACGAACGAGCGCGGCCTGTCGCAGGTATTGACCGGCCAGGCGCGCGTGCGCGACGTCATTCAACGGACGGTCGATCCGAATCTGCTCGCCATCACCGCCGGCCGCACGCCACCGAACCCGTCGGAACTGCTGTCGTCGGAGCGCATGAAGACGTTGCTGACCAACCTGGCGCACGGTCCGTTCAACTGGATCATCATCGATACGCCTCCGGTGCTCGCAGTGACCGACGCGGTGATCCTCGCACCGATGGTGACCGGTGTGACCTTCGTCATCGGCGCCGAAATGACGCGCCGTCGCCTCGCCGAGCGCGCGATTGACATCGTGATGCAGTCGCGGCCCCGCTACGCTGCGGTGGTCCTGAACAAGGTCAATTTCGCGAAGAACAAGTACTACTACTCGCGGTACTACGGCCATCAGTACAAGAACTACTACGCCGAAGCGACCCTCTGAGCTTTCGGCTTCCGCCGTTCCCCTTCTCCTTCTGATCGGTTGGGTGCTCGTCGCCTTCGCCGGCGTCTATCGCTGGACGACGGTGCCGTTCTGCGCCGGCGTCGCGCTGCTCTTCGCCTTCGAGCGGCCGGCGGTCGGCCGCCAACCGGGACGCGTGCTCGATTGGGCGCTGCTTGCCTGCCTCGCGGTCGTCGCCGCGCAGATGATTCCGCTCCCCGGCGCGACACGCGACCGTTTGTCTCCGGAGGCGATCACCATCGACGCAGCGGTCCGCATCGACGCGCCGCCGGCCGTCAGACCGCCGCACGCCGTGTCGATCGACGTCGAGTCGACGATCTGGGCGTTCGCGCTGGGCGCCAGTTACCTCGGACTGTTCTGGTGCGCGCGCGCGACGTTCTCGCGCGGAGGCGTGCGCACCACGGTGCGGGGCGTGACGTGGCTGGGCCTCGCGCTGACCGCGCTCGTGGCGGTGCAGCGCGCCACCTCACCCAACCTCCTCTACTGGTACTGGCGCCCGTTCACGCCGAAGGCGACACCGTACGGGCCGTTCGTCAACCGCAACGCGCTCGCCACGTGGCTCGCGATGGCGATCCCGCTCGTCGTCGGATACGCGATGGCGCGTTACCGATCGCGCCGGCGCGATGGCG
Source organism: Acidobacteriota bacterium (assembly GCA_025358945.1). Classification (GTDB taxonomy): domain Bacteria; phylum Acidobacteriota; class Vicinamibacteria; order Vicinamibacterales; family CAVVIG01; genus CAVQFC01. Next base: position 12,021 of record JANYHS010000113.1, on the reverse strand, counting down.
CGGGCATCACGGTCGAGGCGATTGATTCCACGCAGGTCTGGCTGGCCAGCGCGGTGGTGCTGATGACGGGCGGGCTGCTGGGCTCGCTCTCGCGTGCCGGCATGATCGGCGGATTCACCGGGCTGTTGACGTTCATCCTGCTCGCACAGTCGCGGATTGCGAAGAAGCGCAATCTGCTGGTGATGATTGGCGGGCTCGGCGTGCTGATGATTGCCTCGTCCTACTTTGCCAACCTCGGCGCGCTGGCGATGCGCATGCAGGAAACCACCGAGCGCGGCGAGTGGGGCCGCCCCGTTATCTGGCGCGACACGTGGCGCATGGTGTCGGACTTCTGGCTGACCGGCGTCGGCGCGGGCGCGTATCAGCAGGGCATGCTCGTGTATCAGTCGGGATCGCGGCTGTTCTTCTTCAATCAGGCGCACAACGAGTACCTGCAGCTGATGGCGGAGGGCGGCGTCCTGCTCGTTGTGCCGGCGGCCATTGCGATGCTGGCCGCCGGGGTGCAGATGGCGCACCGGCTGCGCACGGACCACACGGCGATCTTCTGGGTTCGCGCCGGCGCGATTTCTGGAATTGTCGCGGCCGCGATTCACGGCATCTGGGACACCAGTCTGCGGACGCCTGCCGACGGCGCGCTGTTCGCAATCCTCGCCGCCATCGCTCTGCACCAAGCGCGTCCGGCGCCGGTGCGTTCGAGCGGACGCACGCCTTCAGCCTAGGCGTTGTTCGCGCGGCTCAGCCGCCACCACAGCGCCGCGACGTACGCCGACGTCGCCATGACGAGAACACGGTCGAAGTGCACGACGGCGCCCCGCAGCCAATGGTGCGAGGCGGCCCAAGGGCCCAGCCGTGCCGGCACGTCGAACATCAGCGCCGCCTGGAGGGCGACGATGGGTATCCATCGCGATGGTCGCAGCGCGCGATCGTCAAGGCACCACAGGAACGCGAACGCCGGCAGCATGAGGATCAGGTTGTTGCCGTTGTGGTAGAAGGCCAGCAACGACCACAGGCAGAACAATCCAGGTACCGCCATCCCGCCGGCGTCCAGCGCGCGGCGCGGATCCCGCCTCGCCAGCCAGCACGCGACGGCCAGCAACACTGTCGCCATTCCGATCCACAACGCATCCGACGCGCCTGCGCCGGCGAACACCAGCCTCGTCCAACCGCGCACGCTCGTCTGTCCGGTCAGTCCTTCTGCGCCGCCGTACTGCTCCCCGAGGATGCGCCCGTATCCGATCAGCGTCGCCGCTGGGCTTGCGCCGATGCGGAGGCAGTAGACCACCCAGCCTGCGCACACCACCGCCACCGACACGACGGCGACGCGCGCGCGTCCGGTGATCGCGGTCCATAACCAGATCGGTCCCGCGATATGTGGCTTGAACAGCGCGAGACCCAGAAGAACGCCGCTCGCATCGCCGTGCGTGTCGACGATGCGCAGCGAGAGAAACGCGAGGGTCATCGAGAGTACGGTGAACTGCAGTAGCGTGTGCGCACTGGCCCAGCAGAGCACCAGCAGCAGGGGGAGGATCAGCCGGGATCGAGCGCCGCGCGTCGCGCATCGCAGCACGAGATACGCGAGCAGTGGCGTGAGCAACAGCGCACCGAAGGTCCACAGCGGCACGACCCAGGCCCAGGGCAGCATGCCGAGCGGGGCCAGCAGCACAAGGGCGTTCGGTGGATAGTCGGTGTTCTGGCCGGCCGCGACATACAACTGTTCGCCGCGCCCCAACCAGGCGCGGCACCACTCGTACATCACGCGAAGATCCTCGGCGCGCGCCGGATCCCGCCACACCAGCACGACGCCCGCGCCCGTGTTCGCGACAGCCGCCAGCGCCACTATGGCGAGGCCGAACCGGACGGCTCGCGACCTGACGACTATCGCCATGGCATCGGTATGTTCGCAGTATAGCGGCACGCTCGCAGGACATCTGGTCCTCACCTGCCGACATATCGCGCGTGTGGAATGGGTCAGCGCCGGCGAAGCCACTTCGGCACGCCCGAGACGAGGCGATGCAGGTAAGCGGCCGGCAGGAGCAGTGTGGGCCAGTCGCGGTACATCGATCGCATGTAGGCCCGCGACGGGAACATGTGCTCGCGAAGCAGCGACACGCGATCGCGCCAGGCCAGGGCCGCGAGATCCAGCGCGAGAATGTCCACGAGGCGGAGGCCGCCGGCGAGAAACTGCGCCGAGGGCTCGGGTAATTCGTCAGCAGCGGGTCGCACGCGCGAGACCAGCGAACGTACGCCGGTCTCTCCGAACGGTGCGGCCAGGACCAGCGTCCGCGCACACACTTCGCGCATCGCCGCGCGCGAGGCCATCTGGACAAATCGGTCGGACTCGACCTCGTCGAGTGCGGCGGCCAGCAGATGCAGATCCCACAGCCAGAGCAGATGATCGGCGCCCGGATGATGCGCCGCGTGGTGAATGCAGGCCAGCACGAGCGCATGGCCGGGCGCCGGCGCAAACGCCCAGGAGCCAAGCGCCGGGATCGCGACGCGCGCCGCGGCGAGCGTCTCGTAGTCCACGCTGTGGGCGAACACCTGAGGGTTGGCAATGCGCGTGTGCATGTCAAGCGCGTGCAGCGTGCCGACCGCGCCATCCCGAAAAAAGTGCGACTGAAACGTCGCCAATGCTCCTGACGTTTCGACCGCCTGCTGGTAGCCGTCGGCCTGAAGAATCGTGGCAGCGCGCGCGGCGGCGTCTGCAGGAATGAGGATGTCGGTGTCGGACCGCGGACGGAGATGCGGACTCGGATAGTGCGTGTGCGCGATCGCCGCACCCTTCATCAGCAGACACGAGACGCCTCCTGCGCCGAGCCGATCCAGCACGCGCCGCAGTTCGTGATCGCGCAGCGCCTGCGTGGCGATCGCGTCGACGTCGGCCGCGCGCGCGTGGCCGGCCGCCGCAGTGGACCACACCGAGATCGCATCGGTCGCGCGCGCGAACGCGGCGATCAGCAGATGCACGCGATGTGCCTCGGCCGTCGACCAGAACGGATCGGCACGATCGAACGCGTGCGATCGCAGCACCGCGAGATCTCCGCTGAGTGCGCGCACCAGTTCGGTGGTCATCCGTGAAACCAGCTGACCGCGGTGAAGCGCTCGCCGGCGGTCACCGGCGTCACTTCATGCACGAGATCGGAGGCAAACGCGATCAGCAGACCGGGCGCCGGGGGAATCGCGAATCCGTGCGCGCGCGTCTTCGGATCGTCAACGAGGCCGTAGAGCGTGAGGGCGCCGCCGCTGAAGCCGTCATTGAGGAACAGCACCACCGACACGCGCCGGCTTCTGGCGTCCTCCACGAAATCGCCCGCGCGCGCGGCGCGGTCGCGGTGCGGACGATAGAAATCGCCGACGCCGTACACGAGAAAGCTGATGTCTTCGCACGCGCCGAGATCGATGCGAAAGTGCGACGCGAGCGGCAGCGACAGCGCCTCGATGCGTGCGTGCGCATCGTCGGCTGCGGCGCCGTCGATCTGTGCATCGGAGGTACGCCGTATGACACGGTCGACCACTGCACTCGACGTCCCCAGCACCTCCGCGGGGCGTGCAGTGGCGGCCCGCATCTGTGTGCAGAGGGCTCTGCAGACCGTCTGCGCCAGGAATTCCTCCCGCACGAACACCCCGAGGCCACGAAATAAACTCAATGAATGCATGGCGTTACAGACATAAGCGGAATCCCGCTTTCGGTACCTTGACACACCTCATGAGCAGATCAATACTCTGTATGACTTTATATGACTCACAAGAACTCGACACGCCACGCGCTCCGACGATTCGCGGCGGTCGCCGCCATGATTCTCGCCTGCTCCGGCATCGCGCGAAGCGCGCAGGCGCAGGAAGTCTGGCAGTGGGATCTCGTGATCAGAGGAACGGCGCCAACCGACATCTGGAGAGCGCCAGCCTTCCCGCAGGTGGCGCTGGTGGATCGGTTGTACTACCCGAGCGATATGACGGAAAACCCGGTGACAGGTGAACTGCTGATCGCAGACAGCTACAACGCGCGCGTCGTGCGGTTCAACGAGTTGACCGGCGCATACATCGGGGCCATCCCGACCGGCATCGCGGGCAACTCCTTTCCTTACGGCATCTCGGTCGACGCGAACGGCAACATCCTGGTCACCGACCAGGGCACCTCACAAGTGGTGACGTTCGACAAAGTTGGCAACCCCATCGGAACGGTGTGGAATTTCGGATCGAATCCGGTCCCCGTCTTCCACCAGCCGTGGAGCATCGCGGTGACGACGGGCGCCTTTCTCGGCGACGGCGTGCCAGGCAGCGAGATTCTCATCTCGGACAACCAGAACAGCCGGGTGCTGGTGTTCGGGACCGACGGAGTCCTCAAGCGCTCGTTCGGCACCTTCGGCACGACGAGCTCGGGTCTGCCGGCGCACGGCCAGTTCGATCGCCCAACCAACATCAAGCTCCGCGCGGTCGCGGGAAAGATTGATCCGACGACCGGTGCGCTCTTCACCTATCCCTACCAGGTGTATCTGGCCGACTACGGCAACGACCGCGTGCAGGTCATGAAACCCGATGGCACGTGGCTCTCGCAGATCGTCGGGCTGTCCGGCGTGCAGGGCGTCGCGGTCGATCCGAACGACCGCGTGTTGATCGCCGACACGTATCACAACCGCATCGCAGTCTTCAGCCAGTATCCGGCGTTCGCGCCGGTGAACACGATCATCGGCTCGCCGAGCCTGGGCACCAACGACGATCAAATCATGTGCGACCCGGGTGCGCCGACAGCCGCCGACCGCCTGAACGGCGACTTGCGGCTCTTCGGCCAGAGCCAGAGCGGGGCGATTCTCGACACGAACCAGTGCGCCCCGGGCGTGCTGCAGGGACCGACAAACATCGCCCTCGACCAGTTCGGTCACCTGCTGGTGATCGACAACGCGAACTGGCGCTTCGAGCGCTTCGTCCAGCCGGCAATGACGTCCACGGCGACCGCATCGGTGGCCGCCAACTCGATCGTCGTCAAAGTGGTCGCCGCGACCGGCGGCAACGTCACCTACACGCCGGTGTCGGTGATCAGCGTGACGCCGACCTGCCGCGACGCGTCGAACACCGTCATCTCCTGCTCGGGCGTGCTCACGGCGAGTGCCCCGACGATTACGCCGCTCTCCACCTCGGTGGTGCCGGGCGCGCCGCAGACGTTCACGATTACCTACGGCACGCAGACGGGCGTCAGCAACGTCGGCGTCACCTATGTCGTGACGATCGGCGACGGCATCGTCGCCCACAACGCGACGTCGCTCCCGAGCGACCCGGTGTGCGTCGGCTGCGCCGCCAACACGCTGCATAGCGTCGCCACCGTCACCGGCACGGCCGGTTCGAACGGCTGGTGGGTGACCACCCCGCCGACTATCTCGGTGGTCGAAACCACCGGCACGGGCACGCTGATCCAGTGGGCCTGGGGCGGCGACAACGTCACTCCGCCGGCGCCGGCGGCGCTGAACGCCTGCCCGCTGCCGGGACCCTGCACGCCAGTCGTCCTCTCCGAGCAGAAGGCGTACCTGTGGTTCCGCTCGCAGAACTTCGGCAACACCGAGGCCTGGCAGCAGACGCTGGTCAACTACGAACAAAATGCCCCCCTCCTCAACGTGCCTCCGGTCAGCACGGCGTGGTTCAAGGCTGATGTCGTCACTAACTACGCCATCGTGCCGAGCATCTCGCAGCTGGCGACGATTCTGCCGTCCCCTGGCACCGACCCGCTGACCGGAGCGACCTTGTATCAGATGACCGCGAGCGGCGAAGGCACGAACATCTTGGCGCCCACCGTCGCGACGGGTAAGTCCATCGTCATCACGGACAACGCGGGTCTGCAGGTGACCTTGAACACCTACGGTCCGTTCAGGATCGACAAGCATGCACCGGTTATCGGCCTGGGCGTCACGCTTAATAAGGCGGCGAACGCCACGACCGGCTGGTTCAACATCGGCACCGGTGCGCCGACGATTACCTTCACGGCCACCGATAACCTGTCGGGCTTCCCGGCGGCACAGGCCACCACGGGCGTTGACGGCTCGCTGAACGGCAAGCTGGCGATGGTCGCCGCGGAGAGCTCAAATTCGGGCGCGACCGCAGCGGCGACGTCCTTCTCGGACCTCGCCGGCTGGAATGCGGTGATCGCGGCGGGAACCCCGGCGCTCTCGTGCAACACCGGCTCGGCGAGCTGCGCGGTTCCGGCCGGCGCGGCCATCAGCTCGGCTGGCGGGGCGTTGGCTGTCTCGGGCCTCAAGGTTGACCTCACGCTGCCGACGTTCAGCGTCGGTGCGCCGGTGAACGCCCTGACCGGCCTGGCCTTCGGCGGTCAGAACGGCTGGCTGGACCTATCGAGTGTCGCGGCGACCGTCGGCGCGACCTTCAACGTCACCGCGAGCGACCTGATTGGCAGCACGGCCCTCGCGGGTTCGGGCGTCAAGACGGTGTGCTACAACCTGAAGGCGACCGGCACGACCTGCACCGCGGCCACTCTGACGGGCGGCGTTTACCCGGTCACGGTGCTCGCGGCGGGACTGACCAACGGCACAATCTGGGTCATCGACAACGCGGGTAACCAGACGGCGGCGGTGCCGTTCACGGTGAAGATCAACCGCTTCGCTCCTGTCTTCACGGCGGCCACGCTCAGCCGGACCACCGCTGAAGACACGGCGCTCACCTCCACGGTCGCCGCGACCGACGGCGACGCCGACACGCTGACCTACACGTTCCCGGCGACGACCGCCAACGGCACGCTGACCAACGTCAACACGGCGACCGGCGCGTATACCTACACGCCGAACCTCAACTTCAACGGTGCCGACACCTTCGTGATCTCGGTGACCGACGGCAAGTCGGCCAACCCGACCACGGCGACGCTCACCATCACCGTCACAGCGGTGAACGACGCGCCGGTCGCGCAGAACGCATCGCTCTCGACCAACGAGGCAACGGCGCTGGCGATTCCGGTCCGCACCAACTACGTGACCGACGTCGACACACCGCTGACGTCGATCACCCTCGCGATCGTCACCGCGCCGACGGCGGCGATGGGCGCCGCGGTGGTCAGCGGCGGAACGATTACGTTCACCCCGGCCGCCAACTTCAACGGTACGGCGACGTTTACCTACCGCGCGAACGACGGCGCACTGAACAGCAACACCGCGACGATCACCATCAACGTGATCGGCGTGAATAACGCGCCGGTGGCGACCAACGGCGCATTCACAACGAACGAGGACGTGCCGCTCACCATGACCGTGCTCGGCACGCTGGTGACCGACGTCGATACGGCAACGAGCGGCTTGTCGGTGATCATCACGCAGGCGCCGGTCAACGGCACCCTGACCGTGAACGGCGCGTCGGTCGTCTACACGCCGAACGCAGACTTCAACGGCACCGACTCGTTCAAGTTCAAGGGGAACGACGGCCTGCTCGACAGCAACATCGCCACCGTCACCCTGACGATCAACCCGGTGAATGACGCACCGTCGTTCGTCAAGGGCGCGAACATCGTGGTCAACGAGGACGCCGGACCGCAGACGGTCACGGGCTGGGCGACGACGATCAGTGCGGGGCCGGCGAACGAATCGACTCAGATCCTGAACTTCATCGTCACCAACAGCAACAGCGCGCTGTTCTCGGCGCAGCCGACGGTGTCCGCCACCGGTGTGCTGACGTTCACGGCGGCGGCCAATGCCAGCGGTGCGGCGACGGTCACGGTCCAGATTCACGACAACGGCGGCGTCGCAAATGGCGGCGTGGAGACGAGCGTCGCTCAGACCTTCACGATCACGGTGAACGCCGTCAACGACGCACCGGTCGCCAACAACCTGGCCATCACCGTGGTGCTGGGCCAGAGCGTGAGCGGTCAGGTGCTCGCGACCGACGTCGACAGCCCGGTGCTCACCTACTCGATCCTGGCGCCGCCTGCCACGGGCACGGTGACGGCGTTCAACCCGCTGACGGGCGCGTTCACCTACACCTCGAGTGCGACCAACGCGAGCGCGGATTCGTTCCTTGTGAGCGTGAGCGACGGCCTGCTCTCGAGCACGGCGACGGTGTCGGTGACGGTCACCAGCACGACGGCGAAGGCGTACACGACATACACACAGGGAGGCTGGGGCGCGGTCCCGAGCGGGAGCAATCCCGGCGCCCTGTTGGCGGCGAAGTTCGCGACGGTGTACACCGGTGGATTCGTTCAGATTGGTGGCAACAAGACGGCGAAGTTCACCAGTGCTTCTGCTATCGAAACGTTCTTGCCCCAAGGCGGCAGGGCGGGCGTCTTCTCTTCGAACCTCGTCAATCCGGCAACCACCGCAGCTGGCGTCTTCGCCGGGCAGGTGTTGGCCCTCCGCCTCAGCGTCGACTTCTCGAACGCCGGCATCACGAAGGCTGGCCTCGGCAGCTTGAAGGTGGTTTCCGGAAAACTCGCCGGGTATACCGTCAATCAGGTACTCGCGCTTGCCAACACCGTCATCGGGGGCACGACGAGTGCCCTGCCCTCGGGCGTCTCGATTACGGACCTGAACACCATCGTCGATGCGATCAACCGCAACTTCGACAACGGCGCCACGAACAACGGGTTCCTGCAATAACGGAAGGCAGCCGATAGACGCTGTCACTGACACACAAAAAAAGGGCCCGGTATTCCGGGCCCTTTTCTTGTACTGCGAAACGACGCTGGATTAGATCGGCAGCCGCGGGCTCATCGCCAGCGACTCACGCTTGTCGAACTGCCACGCCGAGTACGGCCCGTCCGCGTCAACATAGTGGAGAAAGACTTGCGCGAGCTGATGCCCCGGAAAGGGCTCGCGCCAGTGCCGACATTCCACGCCGCGATACAGCAGCGCGTCCCCGGGCTCGAGCCGAACGGCGGACGGACGTCCATCGGTTCCCGCGATCCAGAGCGGCCACGGGGCCGGCGGCTCCTGGCCAAGGTTCAGGCTCAGGCTGATCTCACACGCCGGCCGATCGTGATGCGGCGCGAGCGCATCGCCCGTTTTGTACAGGCGCACGTACGAGTAGGTCGGATGGAGCGCGAGCCCGGTCTCCGTCTCGACGCGCGGCCGTAGACGCTCCAGCAGGTGCTCCATCACCGTGTCACCGTAGGCGCCGCCAGCACGCGTGACTTCTCCGCTGGCCGACTGCAAGGCGCCGTGCGCGTCGCGCGCTGCGACGTGCCGCCAGAGGAATCCCAGGAGCGGATTCGCCACGATCCCGCGCAGGACGAGGTACCGCCGCCGAGCGAAGACCTGCTGCGGGGACGCCGCCATCGCCACAGTCTAGCCTGCCTCACACAAGCGCCTCGGTTCCTGGGCCTGTGCGTGCTCGGCGGATTCCCATCGCCACATCACCTCGTCAACACCAGGACGGACGCGGGCCGATCGTGAAACGCCACGCGCAGTCCGGCGCGGCCGGCCTCGCGCGTGAGTTCATCAACCGTGAAGTAATGCTCATACGTAAAGGTCAGCGGCTGGTCATGCACACGTAGGAATGCATCGCCGGACGCGATGTGCCAGTCTGTTCGACACAGGCGTCCGACCCAGCGGCCGATCGCGAGGGATCGTTCAGAACGGACGCCAGCGTTCGAGGATGGCAGGAACGCGAGCGCGATGCGGCCACCAGGCGTGAGATGCGCGCACGCGCCGCGCAGCATGGCAACGCGTCGATCGGATCCTGGTATGTAGCTGAAGGGGCAGGACAGCAACGAGATCACATCGAATTCACCGGCCACTGGCCACTCCTCGACGTAGCCGGGTACGACGACGCCGGACAGGTCTCGATCCCGCAAGGCCTGCTCGGCGACTGCGCGCGCCGAGGCAATCGGTTCGATCCCGGTCACCGCGCAGCCGATGCGGGCAAACGCGACCAGATCGCGGCCGGTGCCACAGCCGATCACCAGGACGCGATCGGCCGGCCGGACGAACCGTTCGACGACGAGTCTCTCCCAGTGATAGAACCCGGCGTCAATGTCTGCTTCGTGGACGTTGTACGTCTGCCAGGTACGATCGCTGCCCCGTCGAAGGTCGGCCAGCCGCCGCGTCCCGAGCGACGCGTACATCAGGATGCGGCCGAGCCGTTCGCAGCCTCGGCTTGCCGCATCCAGCAAACGCCCAATCGTCTCGCTCATGGTCCCTCGCTAGCCCTGTTCGGCTCGAACTGGCTGACAATCGGCGCGCACAACGGAGACCCGGCGCTTCGGTTCTCCGCCGGGTGCATCTCTTGAGTGCGCGGATGACACGCACTCATCGCAGCGCTGGAACCAAATTGAGGCATTGCAGAATCGCGTCGCGCGTCTCGTCCAGGCGGCTCAGTCGCCACGGATGGTGCAGGCGCGACACCGGGGTCGATCTCACCAGCCGGCTCTGGAGTTCGAATCCCCCGCGCACCGCGGCAGCGTCCCCGATATCGAGATGAAACGTGCATGCTGCGAGCGCCACCAGCGCGTCGCGCCGGCTGAATCGCGTGAGGGCGAGCGTCTCCACCACGCGATGCGGCGCCCGTCCGTCGAGTACAAAGACGTAGGCAAGCGGTGTCGAGGCGCCAGGCTGCAGCAACGGCGACATGGCAATCCGGCGCTTGCGCGTATACGCTGCAACGCGCAGCGACGGCAGGCCAGTCATGCCAAGCGCGCGGACGCTGTCTGGATAGAGCCGGGCGCCCGGATAGAACGGTCCGGCAAGGAAACCGTGCTTCCCGGGCTTCACCACCAGGCAGTCGTCGCACAGCAGCGGAAAACCCAGCGCGGCCACCGCCGTGGCCAGCGTCGACTTGCCCGAACCGGAGGGTCCCGCAAAGGCGATCGCCCCTCGTGGTGTGACGACCGCCGCCGCATGGAGCACCAGCCGTGAGTCGCCGCTCAGGACGAGCGGCATCACCTGATCGAGCAGCAAATGCCGGACCGTCGTGAGCGTGACCGCCCGGCGGCGCCAGCACACGATCGAGCGCGCGCCGCGATCAATCAGGAAATCGGCTTTGCCGTGAAAACGCAAATGGTAGCCGCGTGTGCAGCGACCGAACGACGCGACGCGACGACCGTTGAGCGCCCGCCAACTGTGAAACCAGGCGGCCGGAGCCGGTGCAAGACGCCCGTCGGACATCCCGAACGTCCAATCGGCAACCACCGCGCCCGCCGGCGTCAACTCCGGCAGTGCGATATCGGCCGACAGCACCACATCGGCGATCGTGTAAGCCGTCGTCTTCAGCGGCAGTAACCCACGACAACTTCCGCAACGAACAGCTCCGCGTCGCTCCGGTCGCGGAAGATCGCGGCGTGCCGCGCGTACACTTCCCGTTCGATCTCCTCGAGCGTGCGCCCGCCGTCACACAACGCCAGCACGGACCGGCGCGCCTCGCCCCGGGCATTCAACTGCGGCACATAGTCAGGCCTGGTGCGCTTCAGCCGATCCGGCGCGAGCAACATGCCACGCAACGTCGAATGGTTGAACCGGGCAGCCGGCATCAGACTGTCGCCGCGAGCAGTCTCGACGGTCCAGCTGACCAGCAGGTCGTCCGGCAAGATGCGCATCGTCGTCCTGATGCGATCACCGGTGGTCACGGGAGTCGGCAGTGCAACCGGAAACACCGCACTACGGCGATCGATACGGCTAGCTGCCAGCGGCGAATTGGACATGTGGATACCGGGCGCGAGCATCGAGGAGAACCAGCCGGCGATGCCGTGCAGTGTGCCGGGCCGAGCAACGATGCTCTCCGTGGACAACCGCAGCATCGGGTGATCCACGGCCAGATCGATCGAGCCGCCGCACACCGATGGCGCCAGCAACTCCTCGGCGCGTACGCGACGAGGATGGCCGCTGTTGGCGGCCATTTCGTAGAGCGGCGACATGTCGAATCCGGCGGGCCGTGTGCGCCAGAAATCGACGGCGCGCTCAAGCGCCGGCGACACGAGCGGCGCGATCCAGAGATCGACGCATGCGGGAATCAGCCGCGCCTCCGGCTTCAGCAGACGGCGCCTCGCGTCCGCGACGCATTTGACAATGCCGGCATCAAAGCCGAATTGGCCGATCTGATCGG
>JANYHS010000105.1 GCA_025358945.1 Acidobacteriota bacterium | reverse complement strand
TCGCGCTCTGGGTCCTGCCGCTCACGCGCCTGTTCGCGTGGACGCGCATCGAAGGGCTCGAGCACCTGCGGGATCTCGGCGGCCCGGTGATTTTCGCGTCGAACCACCAGAGCTTCATGGATGGCCCGGTGATCATGGCGTCGCTGCCGGCGCGCTGGCGCTACCGGCTGGCGCCAGCGATGGGCAAGGAAATGTTCGCCGCGCATTTCTTCCCGGCGCAGTACGGCAGGCTGTCGTGGTTCACCAACAGCCTGAATTACTACCTGGCGGTACTGATGTTCAACGCGTTCCCGTTGCCGCAGCGGGAAGCAGGCGCGCGGCAGACGCTGCGCTACATCGGCGAGCTGCTGGCCGACGAGCAATCGCTGCTGATCTTCCCGGAAGGACGGCGGTCAGAGAGCGGGGCCATTGATGCCTTCCGCCCCGGCATCGGGATGATCGCGTCGAAGCTCGGCGCGTCGGTTGTGCCGGTACGCGTCGACGGTCTGCAGCACGTGATGGGCGTCGGCTATCACATGGCGCGGCCGGGCCGCGTGCGCGTGGCGTTCGGCGCGCCGCTGCGGCTGGTCGGCGAGGACTACGAAGCCCTCGCGAACACCGTCGAAGCCGCCGTGAAGGCGCTCTGACAGGGTTCGCTGGCGCTTCGGGAGGCCTGTGTGGCACAATGTTTGTTTGAAGGAAAGGACGTGCTAGCAGTTGAGCAAGGATGATCTCATTGATATGCAAGGCACCGTGGTCGCGGTCCACAGCGGCGGTCTGTACCGCGTGGCATGCGACGCTGGCCATGAAGTACTGGCTCAGCTCAGCGGTCGAATGCGCCGCTTCCGCATCAAGGTAGTCCCGGGCGATCGCGTGACCGTCGGCGTCTCGCCGTACGACCCGGTCCGGGGCATCATCACCTTCCGCGCACGCTAGCCACAAACAGTTTGAACTCGAACACAACTGACAGAGGCTCAGGCAACCGTGGTCCACGCGGCGGCGGTCGCGGGCGTCCGCGCGGCGGCGGCGGCCCGAAGTCGCACAGCCAGTCGTCACGCCCTGCGGCGTCCAACGTGCCGGTACTACACCCGATCGAATGCGACACGACGCCGGTGCCGTTCGCCTCGCTGGGACTCGACAAGCGGCTGCTCGAAGGCACCCGCGATCTCGGCTGGGCGGACACGCGTCCGATCCAGACCGCGGTCATCCCGCTCGCGCTCGCCAACCACGATCTGATTGCGTGCGCCGAAACCGGCACGGGCAAGACCGCGGCGTTCGTCGTCCCCACGCTGCAGCGGCTGCTGCTGGATCACGAGAAGAACCTCGCCACTGAAGCCGAGAGCGGCCTCCCGCGCAAGAGCCGCGTGCTCGTCCTCGCGCCGACGCGTGAGCTCGCGGTCCAGATCGAAGACGAAATCCACGGCCTCGCCTACCACACCACCGTCTCGAGCGCGGCCGTCTACGGCGGCGTCGAGATGGGCATGCAGGAGCGCGCGCTCAAGGCCGGCGTCGACATCATCGTCGCCACGCCCGGGCGGCTGATGGATCACATGCGCCAGCAGAACGCCGACCTCAGCGGCATCGAGCTGCTGATCCTCGACGAAGCCGATCGCATGATGGACATGGGCTTCTGGCCTGACGTGCGCCGCATCATCACGGCGATGCCGGCCGCGCGCCAGACGCTGCTGTTTTCGGCGACGATGCCGAACGAGGTGGTGCGCGACGCGCTGGAAATTACGCGCGACGCGAAGTACATCCAGGTCGGCCAGCGCAGCGCGCCGGCCAAGAGCATCACGCACCGGATCGAAGCGGTGGCCGCCACCGAGAAGCCGAACTGGCTGATCAGCCACCTCAAGAATCCTGAAGGCCCGGTGCTGATCTTCACGCGGACGAAGATCGGCGCGGATCGCCTGGCGCGTCGGCTCGCGGCGGCCGGCGTCAAGTGCACCGCGCTGCACGCGGATCGTAGCCAGGATCAGCGTCGCATCGCGGTCGAGGGATTCAAGAGCGGGAAATACAAGGTCCTGATCGCCACAGACATCGCGGCGCGCGGACTCGACATCGACGCCATCCACACCGTGATCAATTACGAAGTGCCCGACTCACCGGACGCCTACGTGCACCGCGTCGGCCGCACCGGTCGCGCAGATGCCGTGGGTCAGGCGATCACGCTCGTTGCGCCGGAAGAACGCCGCGCGCTGGCGTTTCTCTCGAAGGCCGTCGGCCTTCAATTAGAATGAGTTCGATGTCGGATCCGTTGAACGTTCCGGCGGGTGACACGTCGACACAGTCGGCCGCGATCCAGAAATTCAAATCGTGCCGATGGCGGCGTCCGCCGGAAGACGGTCCCGAGTGCTGCGGCCACCGCGACGTGCTGCCGATGGCGGGCACGACCGGTTTCGACGCCGAGGCCTGGTGCCCCGACTGCGCGTTCTACAAGCTTCGCCGCACACCGAAGAAACGCGATCCGGACGAATACCGATATTAGTCGTTGGTCTTTAGTCCTTAGTCGTTCCTCCCTTCCACAGTAAAATCGGCGCGGCATGACCCTGTCCGCCGGCACGCGCCTCGGCTCGTACGAAGTGCTCTCCGCCCTGGGCGCGGGTGGCATGGGCGAGGTCTATCGCGCGAGCGATACCAAGCTCAATCGCGACGTAGCGCTCAAGATCCTGCCGGACATCGTCGCGCAGGATCCCGAACGCCTCGGCCGGTTCAAGCGCGAGGCACAGCTTCTCGCCGCGCTCAATCATCCGCACATCGGCGCGATTTACGGTCTCGACGAAGCGAACGGCCGGTTGTTCCTTGTCCTCGAACTGATCGACGGCGAGACGCTCGCTGAACGCATCGAGAGAGGCGCGCTGCCTGTTCACGAAGCGCTGGCGATCGCCAGTCAGATTGCGGAAGCGCTGGAAATGGCCCACGAGAAGGGCATCGTCCATCGCGATCTGAAGCCGGCCAACGTCAAGATCACGGTGGACGGCAAAGTCAAAGTCCTCGACTTCGGCCTGGCCAAGGCGCTGGAGAAAGGTTCGGGGACCGGCGAACCGGGATCCGCGCGCGCGATGAACTCGCCGACGCTGAGCCTGATAGCCACCGAGGCCGGCATGATCCTCGGCACGGCGGCGTACATGTCGCCCGAGCAGGCCAAAGGCTTCCCGACGGACCAGCGAACCGACGTGTTCTCGTTCGGATGCGTGTTGTACGAGATGCTGGCCGGCCACAAGGCATTTGACGCCGACACGGCAACCGAAACGCTCGCGGCGGTGCTGCTGCGCGAACCGGATCTGACTGCGCTGCCCGGCGATCTGCATCCCGGACTGCGCGCGCTCGTCGTGCGCTGTCTGGAAAAAAATCCAAAGCGCCGCTGGCACGCGATCGGAGACGTGCGGTACGAGATCGAAGCGATCACCGCGAATCCGCAGGGCGTGTCGACCGGCACGACCGCCACGCCATCGGCAGTGACGCGGCGCCCTCTGTGGACGCGCGCCCTGCCGGTGCTGGTGACCGCCGCGGCGGTCGCACTCGCGGCGTTCGCGATCGAACGGGCGAGGCCGACACCGGGTGCGCCGATCGTGCGTTTCCCGTTCGTGCTCCCGGAGAGCCAGTCGTTCATGCGGAACGGCGGTGGGAAAATCGCCATCTCGCCGGACGGCTCGCGCGTGGTGTACGTCGCCAACAGCCAGCTCTACGTCCGCACGGTGGGCGACATGGAAGGCCGGCCGATCCCCGGAACACAGCTCGACGTGGCTTACCCGTTCTTCTCGCCGGACGGCCAGTGGATCGGCTTTGCTTCGATTCAGGAGAGGGCCCTCAAGAAGATTGCCGTGACCGGAGGCGCCTCCGTCACGCTCTGCAAAGTGGACATCATCGAGGGTGCGAGCTGGGACGGCGACGCGATCGTGTTCGCACAGAACGGGAAGGGCGTCCTCCGCGTGTCCGCGAACGGCGGCGAACCGGAAATCATCGCCGCGACGGGCGCAGCCGAAGCCGTGTACGGCCCGCAGTTGCTCGATGGCGGCAAGGCCGTGCTCTTCACGGTGACTTCAGAGGCCGGCGCCGATCGATGGGAGACGGCGCAGATCGTCGTGCAGTCGATCGGCGCCAGCGATCGGAAAGTGATCCTGCGCGGAGGGAGCGACGCCAGGTACATCGCGGCGACCGGTCACCTCGTGTATGCGCTGGGAGGGACGCTGCTCGCGGTGCCATTCGACGTCAGGCACCGTGAAGTTCGTGGCGGCCCGATTCCGGTCGTCGAGCAGGTTGCGCGGGCGCGGAATGCCGCCACGCAGTCCGGCGTCGCGCAATTCAGCGTGTCGGCCGCGGGGGCGTTGGCCTACGTGCCCGGCGCGGCCGCGGCCTCGAGGGCCGCACCAAATACGCTGGCACTCGTCGAGCGAGCCGGCGCTGTCCACCGCCTCGAGTTGCCGCCGCAGCCGTACCTGCACCCGCGCCTCTCGCCGGACGGCCGACAGCTGGCGGTGGGCACCGACGATGGAAAGGACTCGATTGTCTGGGTCTACGACCTGAAGGCCGGCGGGTCGCTACGGCGGTTGACCTTTGGCGGCCGGAATCAGTTTCCGATCTGGAGCCCCGACGGACGGTACATCACATTTCAATCGGATCGGGAAGGCGACGCCGGCATCTTCAGGCAGCTCGCCGACGGGAGTGGCGGGGCGGAGCGGCTGACCAAAGGGGAGTCGGGCGCCCGGCACGAACCGGAAAGCTGGAGCCCCGACGGGACGATGCTCTCGTTCAACATGATTCGCGCAGGCAACCAGGGTGTGTGGACGATGCCGATGACCGGGGATCGCAAACCCAAGGAATTCGTCGACACACTCACCTCGACCGAAAAGCACTCGGCGTTCTCACCGAACGGGCGATGGATGGCCTACATGTCCACCGTCGTCAGCGTCGCCGGCGGACTGGGCTCAACGCAGGTATACGTCCAACCGTTCCCGGCCACGGGAGCCAAGTACCAGATTTCCACGGAGGAAGGGCGGACGCCGCTCTGGTCACGTGACGGCCGGCAGCTGTTCTATCACCAGGTGACGACCAACACGCTTGTCGTCGTTGACGTGCGGACCGAGCCGAGCTTCACCTTCGGCAAGCCGACGCCGCTGCCCATCGAGGGGACGATTCATCCGCTCGCGCAGCGCAACTACGACGTCACGCCAGACGGCAAGCAACTGCTCGTCGTCCTTCCGGCGGCGAGCGCACGGACCGATTCCGCCGCGCGTCCGACGGAGCAGATCAACATCGTCCTGAACTGGTTCGAAGAACTGAAAGCGCGCGTGCCGACGAAGTAGCCGGGGCCAAGCCCTAGGCCCTGTACCCTACTCGGAAAACTCTCTCGCCAACTCGACCCATTCCCCTTGCGGCGCGAGCTGTTGGTACGAGCGCCAGTGCGGGCGCGCATCCTGCGACAGTCCCATCTTTTCGAACGTCACCGCGAGATAGAAGTGTGCGTCGGCGTAATACGGATTCAGCGCCAGTGCTTCGCGGTAACAGGCCTGTGCCTCCGGAAAACGCGACAGGTCGTGGTAGATGTTTCCGAGATTGAAATGCGCCTCGAAAAAATCTGACTCGAGACCGATCGCGCGTTCGTAGAGCGCCTGCGCCTCGGCGAGCTCGTCGCGGCTGTAGTGAATGTTGGCCAGATTGATCAACGCCGCCACGAGATAGGGATCGAGTTCCAGCGCTTTCCGATAGGTCTGCGCCGCCTCCTCCTGCGTCGAGTCGTCGCCTTCGTCCAACGCTGATGCCGCCAGGAAATACTCCTCGGCCAGCGCCGTATCGCGCGACGCGGCCTGACCGTCGATCGCCGTCTTCACCGGCTGACGCGCGATCTCGGGTCGTCGCAACGTGATGATCTTCGCAGGCGCGGCTTCAATGCGGAAATCAAACTCGAGTTGACCCTGGCGGGCCGCGATCAGCGTGCGGACGACGGCGCGGAAGGGGTGGCCCTGGACGAGCCCTTCGTTGGCCTGCTTGATGGCGGCGAGATCGGGAAACGCGAAGAATGTGTCTGCGTTGGTCCGCAACACCGGCCGCAGCACACCGCATTTCACCAGGTAACGCAGGTGATCCTCGCGCAGCGCCCGGTAGCGCGCCAGCACGTCGCGCAGCGCGTGGTACTGGCGCTTCAGCGTGTCGGGCGTCGGCACGCCGGCGAGGCGGCAGAATTCCTCTTCGGTCAAGATCCCGATCGGCGTCGCGCCGGGCTGCGCGTTCAGCTCCTCCGCGCGCTTCAACTTGTTCGACTTCTCGCGCACGGTCCGGCTGAACCCGGACGCGATATCCGCCGGCCCCTCGTCGGCCGGCGCCGGGCCGAATCCCTCCGCGCCAATCACCAGCATCGTCGTCTTCGCGTTGACTTCGTCCGCCGTGATGCCGCCGAGACGCGTGACCAGATCGCGCGCGTCCTTGCGGCCGAGCGAGCTGAGTTTTCCGGTGAAGACGACGAGTTGTCCGGCGAGTGGCAAACGATTCGGATCAGGCGAGGGAGAGGGCAAATCGAAACCCAAGATGATGGAGAATGAGGGCTAAGTCAAGTTTCAAAGTCTCAGGTCTCAACTCTCATGATTCTGGCTGGCGACATCGGCGGCACAAAAACGTTGCTCGGGCTGTTCGCGGCGGCGCCGGCGCGGCCGCGGCCGCTCTTCGTCCAATCGTTCGGCACACTCGATCACACCGATTTGCCGGCGATGATTGCCGTGTTCATGAACGAGACCGAGGCGGTGGCTGCGCGCGCGGAGCACGGCGCGATCGATGCCGCGTGCTTCGGGGTTGCAGGACCGGTCGTGGGCGACACCGTCACGGTGACCAACGTGCCGTGGTTCGTGGACGGGCGTCAGGTGGCCGCGGCGCTCGGGCTGACGCGCGTCGCGCTGCTGAACGATCTCGAGGCGCTGGCGCACGCGGTGTCCGTGCTGCACGACTCGGAAACGCACGTATTGCAGCAGGGCGAGACGCGGCGCGGCGGCAACATCGGGTTGATCGCCGCCGGCACCGGTCTCGGCCAGGCGTTGATCCACAACATCGATGGGCGATTCGTGCCATCAGCATCGGAGGCGGGCCATGCGGACTTCGCGGCGCGCACCGAGCGCGAGATCGCGCTCCTGCGCGACCTGACCGCGCGCTACGGTCGCGCGGATGTAGAAGGGGTCATCTCCGGCCGCGGGCTGCTGAACATCCATCGCGTCGCGCACCGAGAGCCGTGCGCGGCGGCGGTGAATCTCGAGTCGCCGGACGCGGGGGCGGCCATCTCGGCGGCGGCGAGCGGGCAACGCTGCGCCGGATGCGTCGAGACGCTGGATCTGTTCGTCGAGGCGTACGGCGCCGAAGCCGGCAACCTC
>JANYHS010000104.1 GCA_025358945.1 Acidobacteriota bacterium | reverse complement strand
CGGCACGAAATACGCCGCGATTTGATCGGCTAGCCGTTGGATCGGGGCGCGACTGCGTTGCGCCTCGCCGACCATGCGGACGATTTGCGCCAGCAGCGTGTCGCTGCCCACGCGCTCCGCGCGAATCAACAAGCTGCCGGTGGTATTGATCGTGCCGCCGGTCACCTTCGCACCGAGCAGCTTCTCCGTCGGGATCGGTTCGCCCGTCACCATCGATTCGTCGACGGCGCTGCGTCCGTCAACCACCACGCCATCCACCGGGATCTTCTCGCCCGGCCGGACGCGACAGACGTCGCCGACCTTCACCTCGCTGAGTGGCACGTCGCGCTCTTCGGCGCCGCGCACCACGCGGGCGGTCTTCGGCGCGAGACCCAGCAGTTTCCGGATGGCCGTGCCGGTCTGGCTGCGGGCGCGCAGCTCGAGGACCTGGCCGAGCAAGATCAGGACGGTGATCACGGCGGCGGTATCGAAGTAGGTTTCGACCACGCCGTGCATGCGGAAGCCGTCGGGAAAAACGCCGGGCGCGACGGTCGCGACCGCGCTGTATCCATACGCCGCCCCAACGCCCAACCCAATCAGCGTGAACATGTTGGGGCTTCGGTTGACGAGCGACGCCCACGCGCGTTCGAAGAACGGCCACCCGGCCCAGAAGACGGTCGGTGTCGCCAGCACGAGGCCCATCCAGTTCACAAGTGTGCCGTGCGTCATGGCGAGCCGGCCGCCGCCGGCCATGTCCGCCATCGTGACGATGAACACGGGCGCCGCCAGGACCGCGGCGATGCGGAACCGCCTCGTCATGTCGACCAATTCAGGAGTAGGGGCGTCGAACGTGCTGACCGTGCGTGGTTCAAGCGCCATGCCGCAGATCGGACACGACCCCGGTGCATCGCGCACGATCTGCGGATGCATCGGGCAGGTGTATTCGGTCTTCGTCAATGCCGCCGGGTCGGAGAGGTCGGCCTCGAGCGCCATGCCGCACTTCGGACACGCGCCGGGTTTCGACGAGCGCACCTCGGGATCCATTGGGCACAGGAACGTGGCTCCAGCTGGCGCCGGAGTTGCCGGTGTGGAGGCAGCCTCGAGAAATTCGTTGGGATTCTTTTCGAATCGTTCCAGGCAACTCGGATTGCAGAAGTAGTACGTGACGCCATCGTGCTGATGGGTGCCGACGGCATCGGCTTCCTCGATCGTCATGCCGCAGACCGGATCGACGTGGGTCATCATTCGATTCCTACTCTACCGTCCAGTGCTTCGATGATCGGGCATCCGAGTGCCGAGCGCCCCTCGCAGTGGATGAGGGCGGCGACCGTGCGGCTTCCACCGCGATCCACGTCCGTCCCGTCCTGTTCAGCTGCCGTACCGATCCGCATTGGCGATCTCTGTAGACAGTATGGGCTCGACTGACGTCCACTGATGCATCATGTATCCAGATTTGTTTCAGATCGGATCGTTCGAGGTGACCACATTCGGGGCGATGGTTGCCGTGGGCGCCCTTGTGGGCTTGTGGCTGTTCGACCGAGAGCTCCGATGGAGTCGGCTCCCGCTAGACACCGTGAACGGCGCCGCCCTTGGCATTGTCGCGGGAATGGTCGGTGCAAAGCTTCTCTACGTTCTTGAACACAGTGGCGAAGAGCCCCTGGTTTCCCTGCTCACAAGCCGCGCCGGACTGAGCTGGTTTGGCGGACTCTTCGCCGGCGTCGGTGCGGCGCTCGCGTATTTTCGCGGGAAGCACTGGATGATTGTGCCGATCGTTGCGGCGGCGACGCCGGCGCTCGCCGTGGGTCACCTGCTCGGACGCATCGGCTGCTTCCTGGTCGGCGATGACTACGGGTGTCCGACGACGTTGCCCTGGGGCGTGGCATTTCCGAGGGGTCTGCCGCCGACGGACGTCCCCGTGCATCCGACGCAGCTGTACGAGGCGGCATTTCTGGCGGTGCTCGCGTGGCTCCTCATTCGCTGGCGGCGAGCGGACGTCGACGCGGGTTTCGTTCTTGGTCGCTATCTCGTGCTCGCCGGCCTCGCGCGATTTCTGATTGAGTTCCTGCGCGTCAATGTGCGTGTTGCGCTGGGTCTGACCGTGGCGCAGTACGGCGCACTGACGATTGCGGCCGCGGGCGCCCTGTTGATCGCATCGACCGCCACATCGACGGATCGGGGACCGCGAGGCCGCGCGAAAGTCTGAGGCGCCGTCGCTGCCGGATTTCCGGCAATCTGCGACGAGTTCTTCCATTCACGACGTCAGGCCACAATGCTGCGTCTCTCTGGCGAAGTCGTGGACCCTGCCGCGGCACCCTCTGAGAGCAGCGACGTGACGCTCGTGCTGTCACCATTTGCCTGCCCGTGAATCCTTTGTACGCAGGAGCGCGCCCACGGCTTATCAATTGCCCGACGTGTCGTGGCCGTTCAATGGTGTCCATTGTGCATAACCAATCGCTCAGAGTGTTGAAGCAACACAGGTTGCTGTAACAGGAGTCAGATCAATGAAGAACGCATACCTGGTCGTCGTGCTGGTCTCGTTCGCAACCGCATGCGGTGGTAGCGCTTCGACATCGCCGTCGGGGCCGACCTCGACGTCGATGGCGGGGGTCTGGACCGGCATCGCGTCGGATTCGAGTAGTTCGATCGGCGCGGGCAGCATGATGGGGCAGGCCGGCATGGGTACGATGACGTGGCAGCTGACCGAAAACGGATCCATCGAGACGGGCCCGATGAGTTTTTCCGGTTCCGGCATGCAGGGACGAATGCCCGGCACCTTTGTCGGCACGATGTCCGGTGACGACATGACCTTCGCGATGGATATGCCCACTAGCAGCATGATGTCCACTGGGTGCTCGTCGAGAGCCACCGGTACGGCGCATGTCAACCGGACGACGATGACGATGACCGGCACGTACAGCGGCTCGAACTCGTGTTCCGGCGCGTACACGGGCGGGCAGATGACGATGAACCGGCGCTGAGCGATCCCGGCGTGAGTGAGGCGCTCATGATGGCGTTTCCATGGCCTGGGGCGCGAGCGCGAGTTCGTGCTTCAGGCCGAAGCGCCATTTCCAGATTTCGCAAATCGCCGGGTAGACGACCGTCACCGGCGCACGCCGCTTCTGCGTGTGTCCGGCGCCCTGCGTTGTCATGCGACGTTCTGCATCTTGTTCGCGTAATCACGGCCCGAAGTTGGCGGGGGCAGAGGTTTACCGTCCTGGTGACAAAGCGCAATGGCTTCTTCTACAACTTGGCACAGTTGCTCGAACACGGCTCTTTCATCCAGGCCGTGGCACCCACCGTAAATTAATCCCGGAGAGCTCCCGACAAAGCATTGGTCCTCTTCCGACCACTCGACAATCTTCGCGTATCGTGCACTTTCCTTCATGATTGTGACTCCTCGCAGGCGTGTTTCACGGCGCGAACTTGGTAGTGCTTCGCATCGTCTCCAAGGGCACCCGATATTGTGATCGGTTTGGACACCTTCGGGTGGACGAAGTTTCGGTGGCTGCCTTTTCCGCCGCGATTGACGAAACCCGCGCGTTCGAGCTCGGTGACCAAGTCCCTCACCTTGTGCGGCATGAAATCACCGTTGAATATTTCGTCGGATAACGATCGGCGCTCAGCCGCGAGCCGCACGCGCGACGCGCTTGACCGTGATCTTGCGCCCACTGCGGCTCGTCGGCTGCAGCGCCTTGTTAGCCAGCGCGCCTTGATGCTTCGATGACCGCCACTCCGCCGCTACTCGATCCGCCACGAACACTTTGAGCAGCGACTGATACGGTACGTCGCGCTTGTTGGCCAGCGCCTTCAGGTCGCTGAGCAGTGGGGCCGGCAAACGCAAGGAGATCGTCTCGGTCGATGGCTTCAGATTGGGCAGCGACACGACCGTAGCTTTTGACCAGTCCACATAGGCAGCCGAATCGTGCGTCTCCCAGAACTGGCGCTCGTCGGCCTCGGAGGCGAACTTAGGAATCGGCTTGAGACTTCGCTTCAACTTGGCCATATGCCCTTCGTTCCGCCCGGCTCATCGGCCGAGCCGAGATGACCCGAACGCGCGTGCCGCGCGTCGTAAAGACAATCGCGAGATAGCGACCGCCATCGGTCCGGCCCAGGGTGAAGAACCGCGCCTCGGCGCGCGAATGCTTCGCGTCGGGCGCGAACACGACCGGGCGATTGAGCAAAACCTGCTCGGCCTCGGCCTGTCGGACCTGGTGGTTCCGCCAATTCTTGTCGGAATTGCCCGCGTCCCACTCGAACCCCTCGAGACCGGCGAGGAACTCGTCAAGGACACCCACGGAGAATGTATATGACTATCCCATACACCTGTCAAGGAGAGGAGATGGGCCGTTTGCGCTGTCAACGTGAGGCATCAGCCGCAGCGCACTCGATCGCCGCGCCGGCGGCTGCATGCCGTGTTAGGCGGCCCCTGTCGGGGCTTTATCGCGAAACTCCCGATGGCAACAGCTGATTGAGCACCTTGCCATTCGCATCCAAGAACGTCAGACTCGCCGAACCGTCCGCCTTCACTTCCATCACGATGCGTCTCCGGCCCTGCGTATCCATCAATGCGACGGTTGCGGCTCCATCGTCGGTATTTCCGACCCAGACACGGTTGTTGTTGGGGCCGCCGATCGCAGTGTCCTTGACTCGCAGCCCGGCGAATCGATTGTCCTTATCGCTGATTCCCGCAAGCTGGAGCATCTGACCGTTCACCCCATACTTGTCGAAGGATAAGCTCAGGCCGGAATCGACAACCTTCCCGTCGGCATCGCGACGACCGCCGAAGATCAAGCCGCCATTCTCCGTACCTTCATCGTTGTAGAAGATGAAACCCGCCCCAGGCCGCTGATTCCGGCCTTCCCGGTTGCCCCGCGCGTCGCGTGGGAGTCCGTCATGGTTTGAAATGACCATCCGCAGGGTGCCATCAGGCTCGACGACCCTAATACGGTGAACGGTGATTTCATCGAAGTCCTGATTTGTGGGAGCACCTCTAGCGACTATCGTTAGCCCAAGAAGGCCTGTCATCACGACTGCATATGTCACCAGTACGCGCGTACCGTGTTTCACGGCCATAAAATCAACTCCCTTCCGTGTTCAAAGAACCCGCTTGGATTTCTGATTTGACGTGTTCAGCCATGAGAACGTTCAGGAGATTGTGACCGCCCAACCAGTAGTCTCCCGAACTCGATAGCTCGGCACCACGTGTGCGGTCGCAGTGTATCGCTGCAGGCGGGACTCTTCAACACGAGCGGAACTACGAGCGGAACTACCGTGCGGATCATCACTTAGGTCCGGAGGGTGGCGCGCCCTCGATCGGATATCCAGAACAGGATAGCGAAATATTCGTGCGAGGCTGCGCGGTGTATCGAGTTCGGATTCATCAGCGTGCGGACCCGGCCCGAGCTGATTGAGCGGACTTCACACACCGCGCCCGCCGTGGTGAAGGAATTCCGGAACCCCGCGCGGCCGTGACGAGGTGAGGATCCTCTACGCCCCCTCTGGTGGGACGGGCGCGAGCGCGAGTTCGTGCTTCAGGCCGAAGTGCCATTTCCAGATCTCGTAGACGGCCGGGTAGACGATCAGTTCGAGGATGAACGACGTGAAGATGCCGCCGATCATCGGCGCGGCGATCCGCTTCATCACATCGGCCCCGGCGCCCACTGACCACATGATCGGCACGAGCCCCATGAACATGACGGCGACGGTCATGAACTTCGGGCGAATCCGCTTGACGGCGCCGTGCATGATGGCGTCACGAAGGTCACCGGCCGATCGCAGACGTCCCTCACGCCGCGCCTCGTCGTACGCGATGTCGAGATACAGCAGCATGAAGACGCCGGTCTCCGCGTCCACGCCCATCAGCGCGATCAAGCCGACCCAGACGCCGACGCTCATGTTGTAGCCGAGCGCGTACAGCAGCCAGATGGCGCCCACGGCGGAAAACGGCACGGCCAGCATGATGATCGCGGTCTTCACGAGTGATCGGGTGTTGAGGAAGAGCAGCATCAGCACGAGCATCAGCGTGATCGGCAGGACGATGTTCAGACGCGCGCGGACCCGTTCCATCGCTTCGTACTGACCGCTCCAGGCGAGGGAGTACCCGGCCGGTAGCGTCACGCGCTCGCTGATCATGCGCTTGGCCTCGGTGACGTAGCTGCCGATGTCGCGGCCAGCGACGTCCACGTAGACATAACCGGTCAGCATGCCGTTTTCGTTGCGGAGCATCGCGGGACCCGGGACGAGGCGTACCTCGGCGAGTTGGCCGACCGGGATCTGCATCTTGCCGTCCATCACCGGCACCATCACGCGGCGCAACTGATCGAGGTTGCTGCGATAGTCGCGGAAGTACCGCACGTTCACCCCGTACCGTTCCCGGCCTTCGACGGTCGTCGTCACCGTGTCGCCGCCGATCGCCGACATGACCACCATCTGGGCATCGTCCATCGACAGGCCGTAGCGCGCCAGCTCCTCGCGTTTCCAGTTGAAGTCGACGAAGAAGCCGCCGGATGTCCGCTCCGCAAATGCGCTACGCGTGCCGGCGGCCGACGGGATGACGCGCTCGATCTCGGTCCCGATCCGTTCGATCTCCTTGATGTTGGCGCCGTAAATCTTGATGCCGACCGGCGTCCGCACGCCGGTCGTCAACATGTCGATGCGGGCTTTAATCGGCATCGTCCAGGCGTTGCTGACGCCGGGGAGTTTGAGCGCATCGTTCATCTGCTGGATCAGTTGATCGGTGGACAGCCGATCGCTGGTCACGCGTCGCAAAGATGGCTCGAGCCATCGCGGTGCCCAGTCCGTGTACCACGTGTCGACCGGTCGCCACTGATCGTGAGGCTTCAGGACGATGACCGTTTCGGCCATCGAAAACGGCGCCGGATCGGTCGAGGTTTCGGCGCGTCCGGCTTTACCCAGCACACTCTGGACCTCGGGGAATTGCTTGATGATGCGGTCCTGCGTCTGAAGGAGTCGCTGCGCCTCCGTCACGGAGATGCCGGGCAGCGTTGATGGCATGAAGAGCAGCGTGCCTTCGTCGAGCGGCGGCATGAATTCCGAGCCGAGACGCCCGAACACGGGCACCGTCAACGCGACGATGGCCACGGCGCCTGCGAGGACGAGCCATTTCCATCGCAGCGACCAGGCGCAGACCGGTTCATAGACACGGATCAGCAGGCGGCTGATCGGATGCGTTTCCTCGGAGTGGATCGTGCCCACCAGCACGGCGCTGGTCAGGCGCGCGAGCCACCGAGGCCGGAACGTGTAGTTCTCCATGTGCGTGAACAGCAGACCCATCGTCGGCGTGACAGCAGCAATCCGCGACCTTCGCGGTGTCGGCACAGTCGTGCGGCGTCATCACGCACACGTCGGGCTGGGCGGCCTGGACGATCAGAGTCGAACTGGTCGCCGCGACGACAGCGACGATGAGAGCGAACGCCGCGAGGTTGACTGATCGAGACGACACGGTACTCACCAAGTAGCAAGGATCGCGCCACGCCTGCGCACGTCGGCGCGCAGGGGCTTCAGCGGATCGAAGCGATCGGCCGCCCGGTGATAACGGCAGATCTGAGTGGTGTTGCCGGATTTCCGGCAGACCTGGTGTGCTGCTGACGCCGACTCTTGCATACGGTCTCCCTTTATCAGATGTGTATTCCATCGGGAATGCGCCATCGGTGCTCACGGCATCGGGTGATTCATCGGCATGCTCATCTGATGACCTTGCATCGGCTGCGACATGCGCATGTTCAACATGCGCCCCATCGATCCGGCGGGCGGCCGGAGGCGAAAAAATACCCGAGCGCCGAAGGGATGAGGGCCGTAGGCCGATGTGAGGGAATCGGGTGCGCCGTACAAAGTGAGGTCGGCGCCGACACCGCCTTCCCACCCCGAGACACGCAGCACGTCACGCACGGCGCCCACGGTCAGCGCGAAGATCGGCTCCTTGATATCGGCGGCGGATCCGTGTGGCGCCTGATCGGTCTGGAGCAGCGCGGTGTCCGCCTGCACGACTTCGAATCGTCCATACAGACTGTTGACCCCGACGTGCTGCGTGCCTTCCAGAAACATCGCGCTGCGCGCGCCGTGGTCCGTGTCGTTCCGGCCGTAGCCGGCCGACACCGCACTGAGGTCGGATCCGTTTCGACGCGTCCACGACACCGACGCCGTCGAGCGCTCGATGTTGCCAGGTTCGAGCGCCTCGGGTGCTGTCAAATGACCCGTCGACACCTGAAACTCCCAGTCCGGCGCCGGACGGTACCAGAGCCGGCCCGAAAATGAATCGAGCCGGCCGAAGTCGAAGTCCCACCGATTCTCATCCGGCTCCCGTCCGTTGAAGAGCGATCCTTCAACCACCCACGGTCCGTGGTCGATCGCCGCCGTCACCACGCCGAACGCGATGTGTGTCGAGTCGAACGTGTGATGACCGAGCGGGGCGGTTGGATTCTCGGCGGCCGAGGCGCGATGCATGAAGGCGACTGGACCCAAGGCGGGTTCCCCGGCCGGCCCGCCCGCCAGTGTGAATCCCGTCGTCTCCGTCACCGGAATGCGCCACACCGCCGCGAGTTGCATAAACAGATCGTGCGGATGCTGACGGTCAATGAGCGGCCGGCCATTCAGCGCTTCGCCGGCTTGGAAGAGCTCTCTGTAGCCATCCTTGCCGACCGTGGCTGGATCGAGACTGAGCATGCCGGTGAAGGTAAACTCACCGCGGGCGGTCTTCCGGCTGGCCATCCCCATCCACCAGTTCGGCGCGACGATTTCGTTGCCGCCGCGCGCTCCGCTCTGGTGGTTGAATTCCGCAAACAGCACGCCGTCCTGCATGAACGTCCAACTCGTCTTGGCCGCCATGTTCATGCCATCGTGCTGCATCGCCTCGTGGTCGTGAGCCGGCGGAGCTGGCGCGGGCACGTCCTGCGCCCGTGCCGAAATTGAGCCGACGCACAATACGAAGATGTGAAACGCGGCCAGATTTCTGATCTGGCTTCTGCACCCTGACATCAAGTCCTCCGAGCAAGAAATACACGAGCACGCTGGACGTTGCCAATCGACGCAACGCCGGATCTCGCAGTACTGCCCGACGATCTAGATTCGCAGAGGAAGAGCGCGAGTCAGCGAATGAGAAGTCGGTGGGGACGTGCTCGAGCGGACGTCAATTCGGCGGACGATGGCTGCGGTCGCGAGCGTTGATTGGGCGGGCATGCCCCAGGCCGACAGCAGGACTCGCGCGTTCGGTGCAGCAGAGGCGACAAGCGCGCCGTCGGGTGCTCGGTGGTCGTGGCCGCACGGTAATGGGCTTTGGCCGATCCGTGCGGTTGTCGGTGTCTGGTGGCGACAGACGGGTGCGGAGTCGGAAGTTGCCGCCGCGTGAGACAGTTCACACGACGCGGCGCACTGGTCAAGAATCGCCGGAATCGCCGCACACGAAACGGCGAGCACGACCGCGATCAATGACCGGGCGATTCGAAGCACGCGCCCAGTCTAGCACCTCGATGCGGACGCGTTGCGAGACAAATCTTTACAAGAAGTGACGAGCAAGCCTGGCGTCGTATACTCGCGTGGTTTCCGCCACAGAGGGTCGCCATTTCCTTATGCCTTCCATGTTTGCGTGTCACCCGTATCGAACGTCAACGGTTACTGCTGTCGTCGTGATCGGTCTCGCCGCTGCCGGTTGTTCGAAGACAGAGACCGCACAGGCCCGAGGCCGCGACACGGCAGCGAAGGCCGTCCAGGTCGACCACGTCCGTGAACAAATGGTCACGCGTGTGATCGAACTTGTCGGGACGCTCGCCGCCGTCGATCAGGTGATCATTTCCTCCGAAGCGGACGGGAAGGTGAGCCGCATTCTGGCCGACCTTGGTGATCCGGTGAAGGCCGGGCAGCCGCTGATCCAGGTCGATCGCGAGAAGCAGCAATACAACCTCGACCAGCAGCGCGCGACGCTCGAAAAATCTCTGGCGCAGCTCGGCGCTTCCGATCCGCAGCATCTGCCAGAAGCGCAGAAGACGCCCGACGTGCAGAAAGCCAACGCCGATCTCGCGCAGGCGAAGCAGGCGTACGATCGCGCGACCGCGCTCTTCACGCGCACGCTCGTGCCCCAGCAGACGCTGGACGATGCGGCGACGGCGCTGCAATCGAGGCAGGCCAGCTACGATTTGTCGCTGCAGAACGCGAAGAATCTTCGCGCCAGCATCCAGGCATCCGAAGCCAGCATGAAGCTCGCCGATCGTCAGCTGCGCGACACCGAGATCCGCGCGCCGTTTGACGGCTACGTCGAGAAGCGGCTCGTCAACCTGGGCGAGCTGGTCAAGAGCCAGATGCCGGTGATGTCAGTAGTGCGCGTCGACCCGCTGAAAGTGGTCGCCGAAATCCCGGAGAAGATGGCGCCGTGGATCAAGGACGGCCAGTCCGTGGAACTCCACGTCGATGCCTACCCGGACCGGACGTTTGTGGGCAAGGTGTCGCGCATCAGCCCAGCGGTCAACACCGCGACCCGTGCGTTTCCGTTCGAGGCGCTGGTGCCCAACAAGGACGCCGTGCTCAAGCCCGGCACCTTTGCCCGGGTGCATATCGAAACCGGCAAAGTCGATCAGGTGCTGACGCTGCCGTTCGCCGCGCTGCAGTACCGCTACGGCGTGAACCGGGTGTTCGTGGTCAACGGCGACAAGGTGTCCGCCCGCGAAACCCGCGTCGGCGACCGTCTCGGCGATCGCATTGAGATTCTCGCCGGCGTCGAAGCCGGCGAGGCGGTGGTGGCCGGCGACGTCGACAAGCTGCTGGACGGGGTCACGGTGACGGTCGGTGGCAAGAAGGCTGCCGAGAAGTAGGGCTGAGGGCTGAAAGCAATGCTGTCTGAACTGTGCGTCAAGCGTCCGGTGTTCGCGACGATGCTTGTGATGTCGTTCGTGGTGCTCGGCATCTTCTCGTTCCGCGATCTCGGAGTCGACCTCTTTCCGAAAGCCGACCCGGCGACGGTCAACGTGTCGCTATCGCTGCCGGGCACGAGTCCCGACGAGATGGCGACGTCGGTGGTCGAGCCGATGGAGGAGACGCTCAGCGGTGTCGCCGGCATCGACGAGATTTCGGCGCGCATGAACGAAGGAACGGCGACGATCACTGTCCGGTTCGTGCTCGAGCGCGACATCAACGACGCCGCCAACGACGTGCGCGAGAAAGTGGCGAGCGCGATGAAGAACGTGCCGCCTCAGCTCCTGCCACCGGTGATCACCAAAGTCGATCCCGACTCCGATCCGGTGATGTCAATCGTCGTTTCGTCCGACTCGATGAGCCTGCGGACGCTGACGGAGATCGCCGACAAGCAGATCACGCGCGTGATTCAGACCGCAGACGGCGTCGGTCAGGTGAGCATGGGCGGCGGCCGCGCGCGCGAAGTGCACGTGGTGGTCGACGTCCAGAAACTCAACGCCTACGGTCTGTCGCTCACCCAGGTGAGCGATGCGGTGGTCAACGAGAACGTCGAGATTCCTGGCGGCGCGGTGGAGCAGGGCAACGGCCAGATGCTGCTGCGCACGCTCGGCCGCGTCGACGTCACCGAGGACTTCAACAAGCTGGTCATCGCGACGAAGAACGGCACGCCGATTCGCGTCTCCGACGTCGGCTACGCGGAAGACACGTTCCAGCGGCCGACGACGGCGGCGTGGCTGAGCAACGGCACACCGGCGGTGGTCCTCGACATCCGCCGGGCGATGGGCGAGAACACGGTCCAGGTGATCGAAGGCGTGCGCACGAAACTGCAGACGCTGCAGCGGACGCTGCCCAAGTCGGTGACGCTGTCGATCATCCGCGACGACTCCAAGTTCATCTACGCCTCGGTCGAATCGCTCGAGGAGCACCTGATTTTCGGCAGCCTGTTCGCGGCCATCGTCGTCATGTTCTTCATCCGCAACATCCGGGCGGTGATCATCTCGTCGCTCGCGATCCCGGCGTCGATCATCTCGTCGTTCACGCTGATGCGGCTGATGGGCTTCACGCTGAACAACATGACGCTGCTCGGCATCACGCTCGCCGTCGGCATTGTCATCGACGACGCGATCGTCGTGCTGGAGAATATTTTCAGGTACATCGAAGAGGAGGGCGCCACGCCGTACCAGGCCGCCATCGAGGGGACGCGCGAGGTGGCGCTGGCGGTGATGGCGACCACGCTGTCCCTGGTCGTGATCTTCCTGCCGATCGCGTTCATGACCGGCTACGCGCGTCGCTTCATCAACCCGTTCGGCCTGACGATGGCGTTTGCGATTCTGGTGTCGATGCTGGTCAGCTTTACGCTGACGCCGATGCTGAGTTCGCGGTTCCTGAAGCTGGCCGATGCCGAGGCGGATCACAAGACGAAGGAGCAGGGCTTCTTCCACTGGCTCGACAACTGGTACACGCGGCAGGTGAACTGGGCGCTCGATCACCCCGGCATCATCATCGGCGTGTCGGTGCTGGCGTTCGCGCTGACGTTTCCGCTGAACCGGATGGTCGGCCGCGAGTTCGTGCCCAACGAAGACATGGGCGAGTGGACGATTCACCTCGACACGCCCGAAGGCACCTCGCTCGCCGGCACCAGTGACGTGGGCTTCCTGATCGCCAAAGAACTCGAAGGCATCGAAGGCGTGCAGCAGATCATCCCGTCGATTGGCGTCGTCGGGCCCGGCGCGGGCGCCTCCACCCATATTCATTTCCTGTGCCTCGCGTTGCCGGTCAGCGAACGGAAGAACACGCAGGCGCAGATGATCCGGGAAATGCGCCGCCGGCTGGCCGTGCATCCCGCCTATCGCCCGAGTATCACCGCGCGGAACGCCCTGGGCAGCGGCGAGGGGACTGGCGGCTATCCGATCTCGGCCAACATCCTCGGGCCGGACCTCAAGCAACTCGCGGACTATTCGTTGAAGGCGCTTGCCGGTGCGCAGAAGATCGCCAGCATCGGCGAGGTGAAGATCTCGCTGAGCGTGTCCAATCCGGAGATCCACGTCCTCGTCGATCGCAAACGCGCAGCCGACCTGGGCGTGCGGATGGCGACGGTCGGCAACACGCTGCGTCTGGCGGTGGCCGGTGATGATCAGATCTCCAACTTTCGCGACGGCGCCGAGCGGTACCCGATCAAAGTCCGCGTGCTCGAGAATCAACGGCGCGACATCGAGCAGATCGGGCGGTTGACCGTGCCGTCGGTGACCGGCCCGGTCCGCATCGACAACATCGCGACGATCGAGCGCGGCCTCGGGCCGAGTGCACTCCAGCGCTCGAACCGGCAGTTCACCGTGCAGATGAACGCCGACGTCGCGCCCGGTCACGCGCTGGACGAAGCGTCCAATGACATCCGGAAAATGTTCGCCAGCCTGAACATGCCGGCGGACATGAGCTTCCGGCTGCAGGGGCAGTCGAAGATTCTGGATGAAACGACGACGAATTTGATTATGGCGATCGGCCTCGCCATGATCTTCGTCTACATGGTGCTCGCGTCGCAGTTCGAGAGCTTCATCCAGCCGATCGTGATCATGCTGGTGCTGCCGATTTCAGTGCCGTTCGCGATGTTCACACTGTGGGTGACCGGGCGAACGCTGAATCTGTGGAGCGCGCTGGGTATGCTGCTGCTGCTCGGGATCGTGAAGAAGAACTCGATCCTGCAGGTGGACTACGCCAACACGCTGCGGGCGAAGGGTATGCCCCTGCGCGAAGCGATCGTCGAGGCGTGCCGCACGCGTCTGCGGCCGATTCTGATGACCACCTTCGCGATCATCGCCGGGCTGATCCCGACGGCGCTTGGCCTTGGCATCGGCGGCACGGGCCGCTCGGCGATCGCGATCACGGTGGTCGGTGGCCAGTCGCTCTGCCTGTTCCTGACGCTGCTGCTGGTGCCGGTCGCCTACGTGCAGTTCGACGCGCTGGAGCAGTCGGCGATCAATCAGGGATGGCGCGGGTTGCTGGCCAAGTTCAAGACGCCGCGCCGCATGACTCCGGCGGCCGACGCGCGTTAATTGCACTCGGGGCGCCAGCGAAGATCGTTCTTCACAGAAGAGTGTTCGTGACCTTCGGGTTCTCCGTGCCTTTGTGATAAACAGTCCCTGCTATGACTATCCCCTACACGGCCTGCCTCGCCATTTTATCCGTCACCCTGATCGCTGGCGCGCAGTCCCAAGCCGGCGATCCGACTCTGGCGAAAATTCGCACTGAGGGCCTGGAGCATTCGCAGGTGTCTCCCGTGTTCGACATGCTGACGGTGAACATCGGTCCGCGGCTGACCGCGTCGCCGGCGCACAAGCGCGCGGCGGAGTGGGCGCGGGATCGGCTGACGGCGTACGGGTTGGAGAACGCGCGGCTCGAACCCTGGAAATTCGGCCGTGGCTGGACGCTCGAGAAGCTGACCGTCGAGATGGTGGAACCGCGCTACCTGCCGCTCATCGGCTACGCGGACGGCTGGTCGGCATCCACGAGCGGAGAGATCGTCGCGGCGCCGTCGTTCATTGCCGGGAAGACGCCTGAAGAAGTGACAGCGCTCGCGCCGCAGCTCAAAGGCGCGATCGTGATGACGCAGTCGATCCTGACAAACTTCGTGCGGAAGGATCGCCCGCAGCCGAGCGACACCGACTACGTGCCGATGTCGGCCGCGTATGCGACATCGGCCGGACGCGGGCGCGGACCCGCGCCGGCCGGCGAAACACCGCAGCAGCGGAACCAGCGCATCACCGACGCGTTGAAAGCCGCTGGCGCCGGCGTGATTCTGAAGCCGAGCGTTGGCGAACATGGCACCGTGTTCGTCGTTGGTCGCGACGGTGGGCCGGGCGCGGTCCCGTCGGTGACGCTCAGCGCCGAGCACTACAACATGGTCGCGCGCTATCTGGAGCAGAACATCCCCGTCAAGCTGCGGGTCAACGTGCAGACAAACTTCTACGACACGGATGGCGGCAACGCCTACAACGTCATCGCGGAACTGCCCGGCTCCGATCCGGCTTTGAAAGATGAAGTGGTGATGATCGGCGGCCACCTCGACTCGTGGCACACCGGCGTCGGCGCCACCGACAACGCCGATGGGACGACGACGGTGATGGAGGCGATGCGGATCCTGAAGGCGATCGGCGCGCGCCCGCGCCGCACGATTCGGGTCGCGCTGTGGGGCGGTGAGGAACAGGGCCTGCTCGGATCGAAGGCGTGGGTCACCGAGCATCTTGCGGGGCCGGCCAATGCCGCGGCGCGCGACAAGTTCGACGTCTACTACAACATCGACAACGGCACCGGGAAGATCTATGGCTGGTTCCTGCAGAACCAGGAAGAGGTGCGGCCGATCTTCGACAGCTGGCTCGAGCCGCTGAAGAGCATCGGCGCGCGCCGCAACGTCGGCGAGCCGGTGGGATCCACGGATCATCTGAGTTTCACGGACGCCGGCGTGCCCGGTTTCAATCCGATCCAGGACTACGGCAACTACGACATCCGCACCCACCACACCAACATGGACACCGACGATCGCCTCGACGTCAACGACATCCGTCAGGCGGCGGTCGTCATGGCCACGTTCGCGTATCAGTCAGCCAACGCCGACCGCAAGCTCCCGAGACCGGCCGCGAAATAGCCGGCGGCGGGTGGGGTAGATAGGTCATGTGGGTCCGGTTGGTCGTCCGTGAATTGGCGCATCGCACGAGCCCGCGCCATTCTTCTCAGGACGGGAGTGGTCATATTTGACGCGGACGTCAAACATAGTCATAATCATGACTATGATCGTGGTCAATATTCACGAGGCCAAGGCCAAGCTTTCAGAGTATCTCGATGCGGTTGCCGGCGGCGAGCGCGTCGTGATCTGCAAGCGCAATCGTCCTATCGCGGAGCTGCGCGCGGTTGAGCAAAAGCGAACCGAGCCGCGCCCGCTTGGCGGTACAAAGGGCATTGTCATTCCTCCGTCGTTCTTCGACCCGATGCCGGACGACTGGCTCAACGAGTTCTACAACGGTCCGATCTTTCCGGAAGCGCCGAAGGCGTCGCGAGTCGCGGAAAGTCCAGCGGTGTACGAATCTCCGGCGTCGCGCCGGCGCCGGAAATGAAACTCCTGCTCGATACGTGTACGTTCTTGTGGGCGCTGAGCGGCGAGCCGCGGTTGCCGACACGTGTAGCCGCCCTGGTGCAGGACCCCGACAATGAGGTGTTCCTGAGCGCGGCGTCGGGGTGGGAAATTGCGATCAAGTACGCCGCCGGGAAGTTGCGCCTGCCTGAGGACCCGGCGATCTTCGTGCCCGCCAAGCGAGCCGAACATGGGTTCGCGGCACTGGCGGTGGACGAAGAGTCCGCGCTCCACATCGCCAAGTTGCCGCCGCTGCACGGTGATCCGTTTGATCGCCTCCTCGTCAGTCAGGCGATCGTGCATGGCATGACCATCCTGACGCCAGATCCCATCATCACTCGTTACCCGGCGCGGACGATGTGGTGACGGAGCGCCGATGAGTTTCTTCGAACAACTGTCCGACGCCCGCATCGAATACTTCTACGGCCTCCACCGGCGTCATCGTGATTCGTCTCGTCGGGGATGAACACGTTCGGCTTCGTCGGCATCCCGCTGAAGTTAGGCTAGTTCATGCTGCAGGAGCCTGGGCCGCGCGGGTCGCCGCACGATCCGCACGCGCTTGTCGGTCGATCCCAGCTCCCCGACGACTTAGCCGGCGTACTCGACTGCGCCGCGAACACCGACATCAGCTTCTGGAGTTCCGCGCCCTTGCAGGACGGGCACGCGGGCGACTGGCCGTCGCGGGTCAGATACTCGAAGCGATTCCCGCAGCCGCGGCATTCGTATTCGAAAAGAGGCATGCGGCATTCTACATTGCACCGCATTAAACTAGGCTCGCTCGCGGCAACCACGGAGGGTTCAGAATGAAGAAGGTACTGGTCGCGCTTCTGGCGTGTGTTCCGATGGTCACGATGGCGGCCGGGGTCGATGGACGGTTGGCCGGCGTGCGGAAGGCGTTCGTCGTCCCGGTCGATGACCTGAGTGACGACCGTCCCGTCGCGGTCTGCCTGGCGGATCACCTGGCGGCGCAGACGCCGATCACCGCCGTCAAGACCAGGGAAGAAGCCGACGTGATCTTCAAGGTGAAGGCGCACGTGCCCAGCGCCACGACGCGCTTCATGGTCGGCATGATGGGCGGCACGCCTAGCGCCGACCTGCTCGCTGAACTGCCGGACGGCACCAAGCTCTGGTCGGACGGCGCCAAGTTGCGACGGGCGATCGGCAAGAGCGGCAAGCTGGATAACAGCGACGCCGCCAAGGGCGTCGAGTGCGGCCTCGCCGACGAACTGCTGGACACGCTGCGAACGGCGATGCGCAAAGCACGCGACGCAAAATAAGCCCGGCTGTGACTGCTGACGCGATCGATCGCCGTGTTGCGCTGCGTGTGGCGCTGGGCGCGCTGGGGTTCCGGGTGCTCTCCGCGTTCCTCGCGCTGTGCGCCAACATCGCGTTCCCGCTGCATCAGCGGGAGCAGTTCACGGTCTTCGGCACGACGAGTCCGTTCTGGGACACCTTCGCGCGCTACGACACCGGCTACTTCGAAGGCATCGCGTGGAGCGGCTACGCTGCGGCCGCGGGCGGCCGCAGCAACATCGCGTACTTTCCCGTCTACCCGATGCTGATCCGGTTCTTCGGCGGCCTGTTCGAACGGCATCACGCGATCTTCTACATCGCCGGCATTGCGATCGCGTGGACCTGCTTCGTCCTGGCGATGGTCGCGCTGTATTACCTCGCGCGGCTCGATCTGCCGCGCCGTCTCGCGCAGCGTGCCGTCCTGCTGACGATGGTGTTTCCGTTCGCATTCTTTTTCGGCGTCGCGTACAGCGAGAGCACGTACCTGCTGTTCGCGGTGCTGACGTTCTACTGTTTCCGGACACGCCACTGGCTGATCGGCGGGCTGTGCGGCGCGGTCGCGACGGCCACGCGCGTACCCGGGATCATGATGATGCCCGCACTCACCTGGATCGCCTGGCAGCATGCGGAGCCGACGCGCCGCGATCGCGGCACCGCTGTTGCGGGCCTTGCGCTCGCCGTCAGCGGCTTCGGCGGCTACTGCTGGTTCATCTATAACCTGACCGGCAATCCGTTCGAGTGGGCGGCGACGCTGCAGCGGTGGGGATACTATCCTGGCGGATCGCCGTGGATGGCGCCGGTCATTCTGGTGCGTCAACTCGTGACGCACCCGTATCTCTATCTCACCACGCAACCAATGGCGCTGTACGACACGTTGTACGGCGTCACCGGGATTCTCTTCATCATCGCGGTGCCGTTGGTCTGGCGGCGTCTCGGTATCGGGTACGCGCTCTTCATGCTGCTGAACCTGTGGCTGCCGCTGTCGTCAGGTGTGTTCGAAGGAATGGGCAGGTACTGCTCGGTGCTGTTTCCCGCGTTCATCTGGCTCGCGTCCATCCGATCGCGATCGTTCGCGACTGCGGTCCTCGTGGTCTTCGCGCTGTTCTACACGCTCGGCCTGTCGCTGTTCACCGGGATCCACCCGCTGTTCTAGGTGGCCTATTTCAGCCTCTCCCGGAAGGACGAAGCGCGGCAGTTCGCCGAAAAAGTCAGAGATGACCAGCAATTCGGTGAGCGGGCCAGGGAGATCCTTGCGCGTCTGGCCAGGTAACCTCGCGGGCTCCAAGTCCCCAGCCCCGGTGTCCTGTATACTGAGCGGATGTCTTTGTCAGTAGAAAAGCCTTCTTCAAACCCCGGCAGGGCGGACGTCGCCAACCCGCTGCGCCGTAACGTCGCCATCATTGCCCACGTCGATCATGGCAAGACCACCCTCGTCGACGCCTTGCTGCACCAGAGCGGCGTGTTCCGGGCCAACGAGCGCGTGGCCGAACGCGCGATGGACAGTAACGAGCTCGAGCGCGAGCGCGGGATTACGATCATGGCGAAGAACACCGCGGTTCACTACCACGACGTCCTGATCAACATCGTCGACACGCCAGGCCACGCCGACTTCGGCGGTGAAGTCGAGCGGACGCTGTCAATGGTGGACGGTGTGATGCTGCTGGTGGACGCCTCGGAAGGCCCGCTGCCGCAGACCCGCTTTGTTCTCCGCAAGGCGCTCGAGCGCCGGCTGACGCCGATCGTCGTCATCAACAAGATCGACCGGCCTGACGCGCGGATCTCCGAAGTGCTGAACGAGGTCTACGACCTGTTCATCGACCTCGACGCCAACGAAGATCAGCTCGATTTTCCGGTGCTCTACACCAACGCGCGCATCGGCACCGCGAGCATGGACCCGGAAGTCCCCGGCGACGATCTGCGGCCGCTGTTCGACGC
>JANYHS010000097.1 GCA_025358945.1 Acidobacteriota bacterium | reverse complement strand
AAATATTCACCGCCGCCGGTGTGGACGACGACCGGCCCGGCGACGAACGCGATGCGATCGCCGGCCGCCTTGGCCGCGCGCATCATCGCCGCGATTCGCTTGACGCCGACCTCGACGCGCCGCTCGGACGAGATCTCGTTGGTCATGAACGCGAAGCCGTGGCGGTCGCGCTCCTGGAACTCGGGCACGATCTTGATGCCGTGGATGCCGCAGACGATCGCGTCACCGCGGCGGATCTCGCGCAGCTTTCGACAGATCGCGCGCGCACCCTCGATCGCGCCTTCGACGACGATCGCGGCGTCCATGCGCTGCTTCTCGACGGCGATCCATTGCCCATCGAGCTGGACGAATGTCTGATGATTGGTGGTGGAGTAGAAGTCCTCCGGTGCACAGCCGTCGCGATCGGCGGGGACCATGTGCGCGTTCTCGGTGCGCGCGACGCGGCAGCCGAGGGCGACCAGTGCCTCGAGGACGCGCGTCAGCGCCGGCGGCGTCTGCGCGGTGACGCGCATCGAGACGAACGACGGCTCGTCATTGGTGCGGCCGATGCGGAACTCCAGTACGTCGAACGCCGCGTCGTGGCGGACGACGGTGTCGAACATGGCGTTCATCAACTGGGAGTCGATCAGGTGGCCTTCGGCCTCGACGATTTCGGTGACGGCAGGGTCTGCTATGGCGTTATCTCCGGCTCAATGCGTCATCGCATACAGAATAATGTTCACGCCGATGGCATAGCCGTTCGGCGAAAAGCGATCGAAGTATTCCTTGCTCTCGCCTTCGCGCTCCCAGGTGTCCGGGATGTCGGTGTTGTGCGCCATCACGACGATCAGCCGGCCGTCCGCGTCCTGGATGCCGCGGAAGTTGACGCGCGCGCTGTCCGGTCCGCGCTCGGACACGCTGCCGGTCTGCATCCAGAATCGAATGTTCGAGACCTGCTCGACCTCCTTCACGTCGTAGAGCGCGTGCATCACCGGATGATCCCTGGGAATGTCGACGATCGGATACTCCGCCGCCGGCAGCACGCGGCCGATTTCGAAGGCCCACTGATCCCACGCCTTCGATCCCCAGAAGTCATC
Organism: Acidobacteriota bacterium; assembly: GCA_025358945.1. Lineage (GTDB taxonomy): Bacteria > Acidobacteriota > Vicinamibacteria > Vicinamibacterales > CAVVIG01 > CAVQFC01. Next base: position 3,058 of record JANYHS010000097.1, on the reverse strand, counting down.
GACGATCAGGAACCCGCCCTTGAGCAGGTACGCGCGCAGGTGCTCGACCTCGTCATCACTGAAGCGGGCGACGCCGACGTCTTCCATGTGGAGGATGGGACAGTGGTAGAGCAGCGGATCGGTGAGGCGGACGACCACGTAATCGGGCTGACCGGCTTTGTCGAGGCGCACGCGGACGCGCGTCAACTCGGCGAGCCGGACGGAAAAATTGTTGTCGGCGCCGGGGAAATCCGTGTCCCAACCGGAGCCGCCGTCTTCCCGCCGGTCGGCGGAAAAGTAGGCGCGGCAGAAGTTGAACGATCCATCGAAGTTCTCGGACGTGGCCCACTTCGGTGGTGAGCGCCGGAATCGTCCGTATCCACCGCCGCCGCCGACCCAGATCCGCGGACGCGGTCCCTGCTCCTGGCCGTTCTGACCGAGTTGTTGAGCAAGCGCAACCGTGACAATGCAGAAGGGGATGGCGAGGAGGAGTGCGGTGAGGAGTCGGCGGTAGCTCATGAGGGCCGAGCGGCCCCCATGATACCCGGGAATGGCGTTAGTGTCCGCCGCCGATTTGCAGCCCGAGGCTGCCGACCGCGCCGCTCAGATTCGGGCGCGGGCCGCCGTCGAACTGGTCGCGACCACGGCTGGTGGCCCGATAACCGACACCGGCGGTGAGCCGCAGATGTCGCGTCAGTCGGATACGCGCGTCCACTTCCGGCTCGGCAACGAAGAAGTCCTGCCGGATGCGCACGCTCGCGTTCGTCAGGCGCCCGCGGTCGAGCACCTGCACGGTTTGGAACGACTGCGACGAGCCGCCGCCAATCAACGTCTTCACGCTGAAGCCGACGGCATCGTTGGTGTGACCGAACCACTGCAGGACGAGCCCGCCGTACGCCAGATCGCGATCGCGCGTGTTCGACGCCAGCGCATATGCGCCGCCGCCGATGAAGAACGACTCGTCGATCACGAAGCCCGCGTAGCCGCCGGCCAGCGCGGACGACTTCTTGTCCACCTGCGTGAACTTGAAATCAGGCGCGACCAGGAAGCCGTTGTGCACCTGCTCGACGATCATCGGGCCCTGCGAGAGCTGCGAGCCGGTGAGGTCCGGCGTCGCGGCGCTCCCCGTCTGGGCAAACGCCGCGGCCGGCACGAACCACAACGCCCCGCACAGCGTCAGCGCCGTGCTCAGCGTGCGATTCACTGCTGTTCTCCCCGCAGGCTGACGTTCAGCGGCGTTGTCTGTCCGCGGCGGACGTCAACCTGCGTGACGTAGGTTCGGAATCCCGGTTTGCGGATCTCGACGGTGTGCGAGCCTTCCGCGACTTCGACGACCAGGCGATCCTGTCCGCCAGGGCCGCGCCACGCTTCGCCGTCGATCGAGATCTCCGCGTCGCCCGGCTGCACTTTCACCGCCAGCGAGCCGTAGGCGGTGTTAGCGCGTCCGCCACGCGCATTGTCGGGCGGCGGCTGCGGCGGCGGATACTGATCCGGCGGGTACGGCGGCGGCTGTCCCTGTTGCGGCGGCGGCATGCGGCGCCCGGCCGGTCCGCGGCCCATGGCCTGCGCTTGCGTTGGCTGACCCTGCGCGCGCGGCGGATCGATCGGCTGCGGTTTCGGCGCCGGCGCTTCGCCCGGTCCGAGGCGCTCCATCTGGTACTTGATGCGGAACGTGTTGTCCTGCGACAGGTAGACCTTCTGGGTCACCGGTCGGAAGCCGTCGAGAGACAGCTGAATCACGTGGTCGCCAGGTTCGACGCGCAGGCGCTGGAACGTGCCGTCGAAGTCGTCGACGATGCCGGCGTAGTAGCCGTCAACGTAGACCTCGGCTTCCTTCGGCTTCACCTCGAGGCGAACGGAGGCCTCAGGTTCGGCGCGGCGATAACCGTATCCGTACGGCCGTGGGGGATATCCGTACTGCTCGGCGCCGTACCACGGGTCCGAGTAGAGGAAGGGGTCGTAGTAGTACCCGCTGGCTACGACGACGCGAACGGGTCGTCGGCGGCCCTGGGCCTCACTCGTGGCCGTCGAAGCGAGGAGCAGCACGGCGGCGAGCGCGGAGAACATGACGAGACGTTTGGTTAGGGACACGGAACATCCTCGCGCAAAAAAGGACGATGGCAATAAAAAAGGGCGCTGGCAATATAGAGAAAGCAATGGCGGTGCCACCGGCCGGCAATCCTGAGACGCCGCTATCTGATGCCAATCATTCGAGTTGAGCGTTCATCCTCGATCCGGAAGCGGCCCGGCTCGTCGTCAACCGACGACAAGCTGTCAGAGAGTGAGGACAGCAGCCGGTGACGCCCAGGTGCCGTGCAGGTGCCCATCAGATGTCGGTCAGGTGTCGAGCAGGTCGGCTGGAGGGGCGCCGCGGATCGAGGCATCGAGGATCTCAATCGGGTGGCGGATGGGCCACGCGCGGCCGAGTCGCGCGGCCGCCGCCGTCATCTGCAGCGTGCAGCCGGGATTCGCGGTCGCAATCATGTCCGGCTTCACCTGATCGATTAGCCCGACCTTGCGATCGCCGAGTTGGCGCGCGGTGTCGGGTTCGACCAGGTTGTAGATGCCCGCGCTGCCGCAGCAGATCTCCTGTTCGGCGAACGGGAGGATCTCGAGGCCGGGGATCGATCGCAGCAGATCGCGCGGCGGCTGGCGGACGCCTTGCGCGTGCGCGAGGTGGCAGGCGTCGTGGTACGCGACGCGCAGCGCGAGGGGATGGCGCGGGGCCCTCGGTTCGCCCAGCTCGGACACGATTTCGGTGACGTCGCGGACGCGCGCCGAGAATGCGCGCGCGCGGTCGGCCCACTCGGCGTCGTCGGCCAGCAGCTGTCCATATTCCTTCATCGACGATCCGCAGCCGGCGGCGTTCACCGCGATGCGCTCGACGTGGGCGCGCTCGAAGGTGTCGATCGTCCGCCTCGCAAACGCGCGCGCCTCCTCGAGCCGGCCCGCGTGCAGCGCGAGCGCGCCACAGCATCCCTGATCGACTGGCGCGATGACGTCGCACCCCTCGGCGGCGAGGACATGCACGGTCGCCTCGTTCACGCGCGGAAAGACCAGCCGTTGCACGCAGCCGGTC
>JANYHS010000084.1 GCA_025358945.1 Acidobacteriota bacterium | reverse complement strand
GTTGGTCATCTGCGCGCGCAGCGCCGGCGGTGCAACGACGGTCAGCAGCGTGCCGGGACGGTTCTTCTTCATCTGCACCGGGATGTAGAACACCTCGAGCGCGCCCGCCGCGTACAGCCGGTCCATGACCACGCCGAAGATCTGCGGGTTCATATCGTCGATCTCGCACTCGATGACCGTGACACTATTGCCCGCAGAGCTGAAGTTCTGCGCTACGTTCGGACCCTCCGGCGTGGCGCACGGCTTCAGTCGTGCGGCCTCCTCACCGATCAGTACGCGCAGCACGTTCGGCGTCACCGGATCGTCGCGATCGCCGGCGCCGTAGCCGACCCGCTCAATCGTCATCGCCGGGATCGCCCCGAACGACGAGGCGTAGGTCGTCGCGATCAGCGCGCCGGTCGGCGTCACCAACTCTTTCTGGACGGCGCCGCTATACACAGGCGCATCGCCAAGAATGCGAAGCGTCGCAGGCGCCGGGACGGGAAACACGCCGTGCGCCGATGTCACCATCCCGCCGCCGACGTTCAGCGGCGAGCAGACCACGCGGTCGGCGCCAGCCCAATCCATGGCGAACACCGTGCCGACGATGTCGATAATCGAGTCGAGGGCGCCGACTTCGTGCAGGTGGACCTTCTCGACGGGCATCTGGTGGATGGCGGCTTCGGCTTCGCCGAGACGCTGGAACATCGCCTTGGCGCGTTCGCGCCCGGCGTCCGACAGCGACGACCCGTCAATCATCTTGAAGATCTTCGGCAGATGACGATGCGCATGAGTCGTGGACTGGGGGCTGGAGGCTTGGGGCTTGCCCTCGTGCACAGAGAATTTCGTCGCCGACACGCCCGTGCGGAGAACTTTTTCCGCGCGCAGTTCGACATCGCCCAGCGCCAGGCTGCCGAGCGCGCGCGTCAGGTCGTCGAGCGGCAGGCCGGCGTCAAGCAGCGCGCCGAGCGTCATGTCGCCCGAAATCCCAGAGAAACAATCGAAGTACAAAACACGGCTCACCGTTGCCTGGTCTCCTTGACGCTCCAGTACCGCGCGTCACCCAGAATCACATGGTCCACGACGTCGATCCCCATCAGGCTGCCTGCCGCGCACATCCGGCGCGTCAACGCCAGATCGTCGGGGCTGGGTGTGGGGTCGCCCGAGGGGTGATTGTGAAAAATCACGATCGCAGCCGCACCGCCAACCGCCGCCGCCCGAAACACGTCGCGCGGCTCCACGACCGCGCTGCTCAACGTCCCCACCGACAGCACCACGTCCCGCATCACGCGATGTTTCGTGTCGAGCAGGATGATCCCGAACTGCTCGACACCGCGCGCCCCGAATCGCGGCATCAAATATCTCGCCGCGTCCTCCGGCCGGCGAATCTGCAGCCGCGCGTGGGGCGCCAGCGTCAGCGTTCTCCGGCCCAGTTCCAGAGCCGCCACAATCTGCGCGGCACGAGCGGCGCCGATGCCGACAATCTTCTCGAAGTCGTCGGCCGTGGCCCGGACTAAGCCGTGCAGGCCCCCGTGGGCGGCTAGCAGGGCGTTCGCAACGCTCAGCACATTGCCGCGACGGGACCCGTTGCCGAGGACCAGCGCGATCAACTCGTTGTCGCCAAGCGCCGATGCGCCATGGTGCCTGAGCTTCTCGCGCGGCCGATCGCCGGGCAACAGGTCTTTCATCTTACATCTTCGCTCCGGCTGCCAGCGATGAGCGCTGAAAGCCGCGTTATACTGGCGTCCATGTCGTCGCTGCGTCGCCTCATGTTGTCGCTCGCCGTCCTCGCGGCGGTGGCCGGCGCGGCGTGCGGCGATCCCCCCGACAAGGAAATGCAGGAGGCGCAACGCGCCATCGACTCGGCACGCACCGCTGGCGCCGAGCAGTACGCCCAGGACGAGTTCACCGCCGCCATTGACGCGCTCAAGCGATCGCACGACGCCGTCGCGCAGCGCGACTACCGCCAGGCGCTCAACACGGCGCTCGACGCCCGCGAGCGCGCCCAGACGGCTGCAAAAGACGCCGCCAGCCGGAAAACGACTGCGCGCACCGACGCGACACGCGCGCTGGCCGACGCGGACGCCGGGCTTCACGAGGCCCGCGCGAAGCTCAGAGCCGCGGAAGCCGCTCGCGCCCCGGCACGGATCCTCTCCGGCGGACGCCGGTCGATTGATAGCAGTGAAAGTGCCGTGCAAAAAGCGCGCACAGCGTTCGAGGCGGGGGACTACCTCGGGGCGATGGCGACGGCCCGAGGCGTTCCAGGCCAGTTAAACGCCGCCACGCACGATCTGGACGCCGCAGCCTCCGCCGGCGGACGCCGGCGTCGCTGATTCCTGTCGCAAAAACTGCGCGGGTGTTGACGGGCGGGTACGAACTATCTACCGGACCCAGTCCCCGTCGATGAGGACCTCGGCCCAGCCGGTCAGATAGACACTGTCGTCCAGCCACTCGACTCTCTGCCGGCCGCCAGGCGCGATGACCGTGGCGTTTCGCGCAGCCCCGCCGAACGCCGCCGCCGCGATCAGCGCCGCGCACGACCCCGTGCCGGACGAAGTCGTCGGCCCAACCCCGCGCTCCCAGATCAGGATCCGCACGATGTCCGGCGCCTCGACGTGGGCGAACTCGACATTGGATCGCGCCGGGAAGATCGCGTGATGCTCCAGGAGCGGTCCGAGCCGCGCGAAACGCGCCTGGTCGGGCAATGGACCAAGCGAGACGCATTGCGGGTTGCCGAAGTTCATCACCGCCAGTTGCACCGCCTCGCCCCCGGCCGTCACCGTCACCTGGCGCAGGTCCACCGGCAAACCCATCGCGGCGCGGAACGTCTGCCGCGATCCCTCCCGCCCGGTCCGCACGAGTTCCTTGATGCCACCCTCACTGTGAATGGTGATCTCCACGTCAGGACGGTCGTCGTCGCGCAGGAGCAACGCCGCCAGACCGCGGACGCCGTTGCCCGACACTTCGGACCGGCTGCCATCGGCATTCAGCAGGCGCATCGACGCGCCGTCTTTCGTCGGCTCGTAGAGGATCAGCCCGTCAGCGCCAATGCCGGTGTGCCGTTCGCACAACTCGCGCGCTAGCGCATCAAGCGCCACGCCGGACGCGACGTCGCGGTTGCGGATGTACAGAAAGTCGTTCCCGTAGGCGTGGACCTTGACGAATTTCATCACTTCTTACAAAACGCAAGCAGGTGCCATCCGAAGCGCCGAACAAGCGATCGCGGCAGCGCGTTGAAGGCGCCGACAAACAGCCCGTTGTAGACCGCACCCTTCCATCCACCGTGAAGCCGCGACGTCACCGGGAACCGCTCCGGCACGATCCTCACCTTCGGGAATCCCGAGACCAGCCGACGGAATTCGCCGATACTGAATTTCAGCAACACCGGCGCGTCATCGTGCTCGAGGCCAACCTTCATCAGCTGACCCAGGGCGTTCAGCCACGAGATACGGTTGTAAACCTGAAACACCGCTTCCCCGCCGGGTTTGAGTACGCGGCGGCATTCCTCGACCAGACGCCGAGGGTCCGCGGTGTACTGAACAACCCCATGCGCAAACACGAAGTCAAAGCTGTTGTCCGGAAACGGCAGATGCTCGCCGTCGGCCACCTCCAGCTTCGCGTGGAGTCCCTGCTGCTCGAAATTGGCACGGGCGAGGTCGATGGCGGACGGGGCGAGGTCGACCCCGGTCACCTCAGCGCCGCCCCGCGCGAAGCGGACCAGATCAACACCGGCGCCGCAGCCCACCTCCAGCACCGACCGGCCGCGGTAGCCGTCAAACGCTACGAGCCGCAGCAGGTGATGGAGCTTCTCGAAGTGATATTGATCGAGGTCGTCGAAAAAGCCGCGGGATCCGACCGGATGTTTCGTGATCTCGAGGTCGTGAATATGCTGGTTCCAATACGCGCGCACGTCGTCTGTCGATGCCACGGCCAAACTATATCAGCGCTGAAAGCTATACGATGTCCCTGATGCTCCGCGATCTCGACCGCCTGACCGGCTGCACCTTCGACGTCCTCGTCGTCGGCGGCGGCATTTACGGCCTGACGATCGCCTACGACGCGGCGCAGCGCGGCCTGTCGGTCGCGCTCGTCGAGCGAAACGATTTCGGCAGCGGGTCCACGTTCAACCACCTGCGGACCATTCACGGCGGATTGCGGTATCTGCAGTCGCTGGACATCGCGCGGGCGCGCGAATCCATCCGGGAACGCCGGACGACGGCCCGGATCGCGCCGCAGGCGGTACGTCCGCTGCCGTTCGCGGTGCCGCTGTACCGCTCGCTGACGCGCGGCAAGATGGCGATGCGCGCCGGATTCCTGCTCGACCGACTGATTGCGATGGATCGCAACCGTGACGTTCTGGCCTCACACTGCCTGCCCGGCGGCCGCGTCGTCTCGCGCGGCGACGCAACGCAGCGGTTTCCCGGCCTGAAGCGGCAGGGCTTGACTGGCGCCGCGGTGTTTTACGACTACGTCACGACGGAACCGGATCGATTGACGTTCTCCTTTGCGATGGCCGCCGCCGAACACGGTGCGGTCCTCGCCAATCACGTCGAAGCCGTCGCGCCCCTGCTCGATGGCCAGCGCGTGGTCGGCGTCACCGCGCGCGACGCCCTTGGCACGCGCACGATCGAGATCGCCGCGCGCCTCACCGTCAACGCGACCGGCGGGCGCGTTGATGGACTCTTGAAGCCGCTCGGGATCACCAGCGGCATCCCGATGCTGAAGGCGATGAACCTGGTCACCAGACGTGACGCGGGTGATGAAGCCCTCGGCGGCCGGTCCCCATCGGGCCGCAACCTGTTCCTCGTACCCTGGCGCGGTCGCGCGCTGTTCGGCACCTGGGAGTCCGATCGGAGGTGCGATCCTGACGACACCACCGCGCCGGAGCGCGACGTCGCGGCGTTCATCGCGGAGCTGAATCAGGCGTTCCCGGCGCTGGATCTGACATTGGCGGACGTCACGCTCGTCCACCGCGGCGTCGTGCCGGCGGTGGTGCAGGGCGGCCGCGTCGGCCTGCAGGGACATGAGCAGGTCCGGGATCACGCGGCCGAAGGCTTCGCGGGTGTGATCAGCGTTGCCGGCACGAAGTTCACCACCGCCCGCGGCGTCGCTGAACGCGTGACCGATGCGGTGATGGTCAAGTTGCAGCAGACACCCGTGCCGTGCCGAACCTCCACCACGCCGCTCCCCGGCGGCAGCCTGCGGGACATCGGTCAGGCGATCGCGGATGCGCGTCGCGAATTCGATGAGGGGCTCCCCACCGACACGATCCCGCATCTGATCGCCGCCTATGGCTCACGCTATCGGGATGTGATGGACATTGCAGCGGCGCGCCCCGACTTGCGCACGCGCATCGCGCCGGACTCGCCCGTCATCGGCGCGGAGCTGGTGCTCGCCGCGCGCAGGGAGATGGCTCCCACCCTCGCTGACAGCGTGATCCGCCGGACGCCGCTCGGCGCGCTCGGACATCCCGGCGACGCCGCCCTGACGACAGCCGCGGCGATTGTCGGCGGCGAACTCGGCTGGTCTGAAGAGCGCCGGCGCGAGGAAATTGCCGCAGTCGATCGCGTCTACGGGACTTTGAACGCCTCGAAGACGTAGGTGAAGCCCGCCGTAAAGCCAATCGTCGGATCGATCGTCGTCAGCCCAAGGAAGACGCCGCCGTCGAACCGCACCGGCCCGTGCGTGTAGCGCCCGCCTATTTTCAGGATTCCGCGACTCTCGGTGCCTGGAAGTGCGGCGGTGCGCGTCGAGGCGCGGCCGTTCAACTCCCCCACCAACTCCGCTTCCTGCGTCACCGCGCGCGCAAACGACAGCCCGTACAGCAACACATCGTTCTGCCCGATGCCCGATGTCGGGTTGGTCAGAATCCCGGCGCCCAGATTACCGACAACGCGAATCGACTGCACGGTTTTGGCAAAGAGGAGCTCGCCAAAGACGTCGCTGGTGTCGAGATCGATGCCTTTTTCGTTCGACGCGTTCGGCAATTTCATCGCGAAGCGAATGCCGACAGCCGGACGCGACGCCGTTTCCGCGAGAAAGCGAATCTTGGTGGCGATCACCGCGTTCGAGATGTCGTGCGTGCTATCGCCAATCACCGTCAGCAGCGCTGCGTTCGGCGCGCCAGGATTCCGGCTGGTGATGCTGAGGCTGTTGTAGATGGCGCCATCGATCTGCAGCTCCGCGATCGAGCTCAGACCGACACTGATCCCGATCGTCGGCACGCTGATCAGGTTGCCCTTCAACCCGGAGACCGGATTCTGGTAGTCGTGGGCCAGATCAAACCCGCCCTCGATCAGCACCCGGCCCGCGCCGATCGGCTCGGGGTCTTCGGTGACCAGCGGACGCTGCTGCGCGAACGCAGGGCCGGCGACGACACACAACGCGAAGACCACACCCGGAATTCGAAATCGCATCAAGACCTCACGAGAGTTAGGGGAAGGCGGGTGTTCGCAGGACTGAAGTCCTGCGCCACTCCTGAGTCCTGCGCCACTTCTGGCGCGGCTTCTTCCGGCGTGGCGTGGGACTTCAGTCCTGCGTGCCGGCGCAGGTCGCCCGGCGGGTTCAGGCGCGTATCGAGTAGATGCCGCGGCGCCACATTGCTCAGCGCCTTCAGCATCGATTGCTTCACACCCGGATGCTCCTGCTCGAGGTCCATCAGCATGCGCTTGGTGCGCTGCCGCTGCAGGCCCAGATCGCCGCACGCCGGGCAGCAGCAGCCGATGATTGGCAGCTCGCACTCCTTCGCGTACGCGCGCGCTTCATCCTCGCCCACGTAGACCAGCGGCCGAATCACCACATGCGCCCCATCATCAGACACCAGCTTGGGCGGCATCGCCTTCAGTGACCCAGCGAAGAACAGGTTCAGGAGCAGCGTCTCGATGAAGTCGTCCGCGTGGTGACCGAGCGCAATTTTCGTCGCGCCGCACTCGGTCGCGATGCGATAGAGCACGCCGCGGCGCAGCCGCGCGCACAACGAACACGGCGTCGCGCCATCGTCGAGGATGTCGTCGATCGTCTCGCCGATATTGGTGTGCTCGCTCAGGAACTCCCATCCCCGGGCCTTGCAGGTGCTGGCGAGCAACTCGTGTTTGTATTCCTTGTAGCCGGAGTCGACGTTGACCGCGATCAGCGAGAACGTGATCGGCGCGCGCTGCCGGAGGACGTCGAGCGCCTGGAGCAGCGCCCAGCTGTCCTTGCCGCCGGACAGCCCGACCATCACGCGATCGCCGTCCTCGAGCATCGCGTAGTCGACGATCGCTTTCGTCGTCTTTTTCGCGACGCGCGCCTCGAGTGCGCTGCGGTATGCCACGTCTGATTCTACCGCGAGCCGACGATGCGGGCGGGAATGCCGACGGCAATCGCCTTGGCGGGCACCGACTCGCGCACGACTGCGCCGGCGCCGATCACCGCGCCGTCGCCGAGCGTAACACCGTCCAGAATCTTAGCGCCCGCGCCCAGCCAGACGCCGTCACCAATCGCCACCCCTGCCGATGTCCGCGTCTGCTCGAGGACGGACGTCGACGGGTCCGAGAAATCGTGATCGCCGCCGATGACGTAGGTGTAGGCCGCCATCAGTACACGCTTGCCGATCGTCACCCGGCTGGCGGAGAAGACCTCGCAGTTGAACCCGAGGTTGGCCCCATCCGCAAGTTCGATGTCGCCGTTCTTGCACGACAGAATCGTGTTCCGCCCGACGAAGACCTCGTCGCCGATGCGGATGCCGCTATTCGTGTCGCCCTTCGCATCAACGAGACAGTTGTCGTCGATCACGACATTGCTGCCAATGTGGATCTTGTGCGGATGACGCAGGACGACGTGTTGGCCGAACACGACGTTGCGGCCGCACGAGCCAAGCAGTTTCGGATACAGGGCTTTGCGGATGACGAGTCCGAGCGCGCCCGGCCACGACTGCGCGAACATCACGATCAGCTCGTACTTCAGCAGGGCGCCGAGGCCCGGTCGGCCGACGACGAGTTCGGTGTACTTCGCGCGGCTCGACTTGCCTGGTGCGAAGAGCTGCTCTTGTGCTTTGGCGATCGGCGGACTCTTGCTCACAGCCATCCTTGGGTCCGATACCAGTCCAGCGTGCGGCGAATGCCCTCGCGCAATCCGACGCGGGGCGCGAAGCCGATCTCCGTTTTCGCGCGCGTGATGTCGAACGCACGGCTCTTCGTAAAGAAGTCCACGCGCCGTCGATACAGGGGCGGCTCGATGCCCAACGGGCCACAGATGGCTTCGCACGCCGCCCCGGCCATCCAAATCGGCCACACCGGCAGGCGCCGCGTCGGCACCGGCACTCCGGCGCCTTCAGCCACCAGCGCCACCAAGGCGTTCAACGTCGTCACTTCCCCGCCAGCGAGGATGTAGGTACGGTTGGCTGCCGCCGGATGCGTCCCGCACAGGCGGAATCCCTCGACCAGATCATCGATGAAGGTCAGATGGTAATAGATTTCGCCAGCGCCGAGCGTGATCCATCGACGCCGCGCGACCCCGCGAAAGAGCTTCAGCAGGCGTCGATCGCCGGGTCCGTAGATGCCGGTGGGCCGCGCGATCGTGACCTCGATCCCCAGCCGTACGGCTGCGTCGCGCGCCAGCTCTTCGCCTTCGAGCTTCGTCACCTGATAGACGTCGCCCGGCTTCAGCGGCGCGTCTTCGGTCGCCGGCGGATGCTCGACGTCCCCGTGCACGCCCACCGTGCTGCAATGCACCACGCGGCGAACGCCGCCGCGCGCAGCCGCTTCGATGATGTCTTTCACTGCGGTCGCGTTGACGGCGCGGTAGACCTCGTCATTGAGGCCGGCCTGCCGGTACATGGCCGCGATGTGGTACACGACGTCCACGCCGGCGGTCGCAGCGGCCAACGCGGCGGTATCGCGCAGATCACCGATCGCCAGGGCAATGCCCGCCTTCGACAACTGACCAGCGGCCGGACTCTGTGCGCGGACGAGCGCCGTCACCGTGTCGCCGCGCGCGGCCAGTGCTCGCGCCAGGTGGCCGCCCGTGAACCCGGTCGCCCCGGTGACTAGGACGCGCACCGTTCGGCGACGAGCGTGACCGGTGAGCCAAAGGGCTTGAGCAGCCCGGCGTGATCGAGCAGGTTTTCCGACCAGAGCGTGAAACGCCTGGACCCGAGGGCCTTGTGAAACGCGATCGGCAGCACGAACTGGCGATGTACGGAGCGAATCCGAAAGCCGTTCCGATCGAAGGCCTCGGTGATCGACGCGTGCGTGAAGACGCGATACGGTTCCGTCTTCGCGCCGAGCGCATGCGTCGCGCGGCGGGTCAGCGACTCGAACAGCGCCACGCTGGTCGCCGACGGGTAATCGACGATGACCAGGCGCTCGGCGACACGGCAGAGTTCGGCGACGCAGCGCTTCCACTGCGGCGTGTGCATCAGCACGCGGAAGCTGACGACCGCGTCAAAGCTCCGGTCGGCGAAATCGAGCGCGTGGGCGTCGCCCCGCTGAAACTTGATCCGCAGGCTTTGCTCCGCCGCGCGCTGACGGGCAATCGCGAGCATCTCTTCCGAGGCGTCCACCGCCGTCACCCGAGCGCCACCGAGCGCGAGAATGAACGCCGCGCGGCCCGTGCCGGTGCCGACGTCCAGCATCTCGCGCTCGTTGATGCGTCCAGCCATGTTCGCCAGGACGCGCGCCTGCGACTTGGCGATCAGCTCGCCGATCGGTCCGCTGAATCGGCGGTTGTCGAACGTCCGCGCCATCTCCGGATCCGCGTACGCCGAGTAGCTGTAGTGCTCCGGGGAGGGCTCGTGGCTCACGCGACGTCCTTGACGGCTGCGCCGGTTGGGGGCGCGGGCAGCAGCGCCGCGCAGGCCTGCCGGGTCTTATCGAGATACGCCTCGTAGCTGTACTTGGTTTCGGCGAGGTGGCGCGCGCGCTGGCCGATTGCTGCGGCGCGCGTGGGGTCAGTCAGGCCCGCGAGGATACCATCCGCGTAATCCTGCGGTGTCACGCCGGTGAGAATCGCGGTGTCGTCGCTCAATACCTGCGTGTGCGTGAGCAGCCGCGTCGCCACGATCGCCTTCCCGGATCGCAGGTACTGATACAGCTTCAGGGGAGTGTTCGTGCCGCGCGACCGCGGCGACACGAGCAGGTCCGACGCCAGCAGGTACGCCGGGATCTCGGACGCCGGCCGCTCGCCGGTCAAGATCGTCACGTCGCCGATCCCGACTATCCGGGCTTGCTCCCGCGCTTTGACGACCTGATCGGCCCTGCCGCCAGCCAGCACCAGCCGCGCGTCCGGCCTGGATTTGGCGACGATGGCCATGGCGGCAAACAGCAGATCGAGTCCCTGATACGCCTCGAACGTGCCCGTATACAGGACGATCGGCGTATCGCTGGCGAGGTTCAATCCGCGGCGGATCGCGGCCGCCGCCTCCGGCGTCGCCTCGTCTTCCGCGGACCCCGGCGCGTTTTCGATCAGCACCGTGTGCGCACCCGGCTCGATCGCCTTCACCGTCTCCTCGAGCGACGGACAAATGACGATGACCACGCGCGAACGGCGGATCATGAAGCGCTCGATCGCCAGGAATACGCGCTTGATGATGCGCGAGCGGCTGAAGGCGAAGTTCGAGAGCTGCTGCGGCAGGCTCGAGTGCATGTCGTAGAGGTGCGGCACCTGCAGCATCATCGCCAGCACGGCGCCGATGAGCCCGCCCTCTTCGTGGGAGTGGATCACGTCGTACCGTCCCGAGAAGGCGCGACGAGTCGCGCTCAACGCCAGCAGGGCGTCGAGCGGGATCTTGGCGAGCGACGGTCCGATCTTGACGTGGTGAAGCAGCGGCGGTCGCAGGCTGCGAAATACGCGCAGCCCGGGCATTGACACGCTCTGCCCGAACGGATACGTCACGAGGTCGACCTGGTGGCCGAGCGCGGTGAGAGCGCGGATGCGGTGGAACTCGCTGAACGGGGTGCCGCGCGGCTCGAAGAACGGCTCGGGCGCGATCATCAGAATGCGCACGGTGCCGATGATTTTCTCACGAATTGATAGTAGAGTGTTGCGTCCCTTTCGAAGAATGCCCCCAGAACAACCCGAATCGTCTCCGGTGCGCCGCTACGCCATGCTGGCGTTGAAGATTTCGGTCAGTCTCCTTCTTCTCTACGTGCTTTTTTCGCGGATCGACGTCAAGGAGCTGTGGGCCACCGCCCGGCTGGCGTCGGTGCCGTGGCTGATCGTCGCGCTGGGCGTCTATGGCCTGAGCACGATGATCGCGGTGTGGCGCTGGAACCTCCTGCTCAAGGCCCAACGGGTCCCCATCACGTTCTCCTCGCTCCTGGGCTCATTCCTTGTCGCGGCGTACTTCAACAATTTTCTCCCCAGCAACATCGGCGGTGACGTCGTCCGCATCGCGGACACGGCCCGCGTCGCGAGTTCCAAAACGCTGGCGACGACGATCGTGCTGATGGATCGGGTGCTGGGTCTGATCGCCCTCGTCTTCGTGGCGGCGCTTGGCGCGACTGCGATCGGGCGCCTGCATCACGCGCCGTCGCCGATTTGGCCGGTCTGGCTATGGGCGGGATTTTTCGCCGCCGCGGCGGCCACCACCCCGGCCGTGTTCGCGCCTGCGCTGTTCGGTCGTCTTCTCCGTCCGCTGACAGTCTTTCACGCCGAATGGGTGGCCAGCCGCATCGAAACGCTGATTGGCGCCCTCTCGCGGTTCCGTGAAGAGCCAGGCGCCCTGGTCGGCGGATTTGCCGGGGCGGTCTTCGTGCAGGGCGCCCTCGTGGCGTTCTACTTCGCCGTGGCCTACGCCCTTCACCTGGACGTCGGCTTCACCGACCTCGCGGTCGCCGTGCCCATTTCGTTCGTCGTGCAGTTGCTGCCAGTGTCCGTGGGCGGGTTCGGCGTCCGTGAGGCGACGTTCTCGTATTATTTCCACCGCATCGGCCAACCGATCGAGGACGGCGTCCTGCTGTCACTGGTCGCGCAGGCGATCCTGATGGTCTTCTCGCTCTCGGGTGCGGCCGTCTACGTCTCGCGCAGCCGCCACAAGAAATAGCGCTACGGCGGAAACCCGACAATTTCGTAGAGCCTCGTCCCCTCGTCCATGTACAGCGGACGCAGGTAGCGCTCGAACTCCTTCAACCGGGTCAGGACGTCGTTGCGGTTCTCGGCGTTGTAACCGTTCATGTGAAAGACCGCGTAGCGGACGCGGTTGGGCTCGAGAATCTTGAACGCGTCCCGGCTC
>JANYHS010000035.1 GCA_025358945.1 Acidobacteriota bacterium | reverse complement strand
CGCGTCCACGGCCAGCACGTGGCCGCCGGGAATGTGGCTCTCGCTGCGCGTGCTGCCGATGTAGATGACGCCGTTGTGAATCTGCGGCGCGGTCGTGAACCAGTAGCCGAGCGTGATCGCCGAGGTGACGTCGGGATAGCGCTCCTTGATCACATCCAGAATGACGCTGGCCTGACCGTCCTTGCCGAACGTCCTGATCGCTTTCCCCGTCTTCGCATCGATCGCGAACAGGAACGACCCCGCGCCGGTATAGATAACGCCGTTGTCGTAGCAGACGCCGCGGTTGCGAAAGATGTAGCCGGCCTTCGCGCCGCCGCCGATCAGCTCGGTGACGTCGAACGTCCACAGCAGGTGGCCGTCAGCGGCGTCAAGCGCGTAGACGCTGCCGCGCGGATCGGTCACATACATCGAACCATCGACGATCACCGGCGTCGTCTGATTGCTGACGCCGTCGATGACGCCGGTCTGAAAGAGCCAGCGCGGCGTCAGTGTGGCGACGTTCGACGCGTTGATCTGGTCCATCGACGAAAAGCGTCCACCGGCCAGATCCAGGTTATGCAACGGCCAGTTCACCGTCGTGACCGCCGGTGTTTGCGCGAGCGGCGACGCGGAGAGACACGCAAGAACGAGGAACCCGAGAACCAGAAACCCTGGAACCATGAACCTCGAACGAACCTCGAACCTTGAACCAGAAACGTTGAACCTCATCGTCGCGCGCGCATTATAATCCGCGGCATGAAACTGATCGGTGCGCTCATTTCACTCTTCGCGGTGGCCGGACAAACCCAGACCCTCCCGGTGCCGTACCCGCGCGAAGGCACCAAAGCGCTGGTCGACAACGAGCGGGCGCAGGTCTGGGATGTGTCCTGGCCCAAGGGCAAGCCGTCCGGGCTGCACCGGCATCTTTACGCCATGACCGGCTTGTATTACTGGCCGGGCGACCGCGTGATCACCGCGGTCGATGGCACGACGCGCAACATCAGCACGAAGGCGGGCCAGATCCAGTGGCAGCTCAAGGGCATCACGCACATCGAGGAGGGCACGAGCGACGACTCACTGCGCGCGGTGATGATCGAACTCAAGGGTGATGGGCCGTCAGGCAAAGTCGACAAGACGCCAGGCGTCGCGGCGTTCACCGCCAACACGATGCCGCTGCTCGACAACGAGCGCGTGACGGTGTGGGATTACGCGTCGGGGTCAGACTTCGGCTCTGGCTCGCGACGACGTCTGACCCCGGCTGCCAGCCATCGCCATCCGATGGACACGTTCGTCGTCTGGACGGAAGGCCGCGCAGGACACGCGATCTTCCTGGCGGCGGGCACCGTCCACGCCGACGAGCCGATCGGCGCGGCGACGAAGGCGACGATCTTCGAACTGAAATAGTCAGGTCGCATGCACGGCTACACCCGGCGCGAGTATCTGACTCTCCTGGCGGCCATGCCCCTCGCGCGCGCCGGCGTACTCGCGTCCGCGCCGGCTCCGGCGTTGCCGAAACCGATGCGCGGCGCGTTCATGATTCTC
The DNA here is from genome assembly GCA_025358945.1 of Acidobacteriota bacterium. Taxonomy (GTDB): domain Bacteria; phylum Acidobacteriota; class Vicinamibacteria; order Vicinamibacterales; family CAVVIG01; genus CAVQFC01. The sequence goes on along the minus strand of JANYHS010000035.1, from coordinate 584 downwards.
TCGACACCGTACACCAGCACGGGAGCCGTGGACTGGGACGACCTCGCGCGCGAGGTGACGTTCTGCGATCGCGGCGGCGTTCAAGGCGTCGTCTGGCCGCAGGGATCGAGCGGCGTCGCGTACCTGAGCAAGGACGAGCGCATGCGCGGGATGGAGGCGGTCGTCACAGCCGCCCAGGGCAAGAAGACCGCGGTGGTGCTGGGCGTCCAGGGAAAAGATACGTCGGAGATGCTGGAGTACGCCAGGCGAGCCGAGGCGCTGGCGCCGGACGCCATGATCGCGATGCCGCCGAGCGGCGCGCGGTCGCTCGACGAGTATCGGGAGTACTTCCGCGCCCTGGGGAAGATCACCAGCCGTCCGGTCATCATCCAGACCACCGGCGGCGCGCCGAAGCTTCCGCCTCCGGTCGACCTGATCGTCGAGCTCGCGCGCGAGCTGCCGAACTTCGGCTACGTGAAGGAAGAGAGCGAGCCGATCATCGAACGGATGAAGGCGGAACTGCAGCAGCGGCCGATGATGAAATCCGTCTTCGGCGCGACGTTCGGATTGAACTGGCTGTACGAGATGCGGCTCGGGCTCGACGG
>JANYHS010000013.1 GCA_025358945.1 Acidobacteriota bacterium | reverse complement strand
CCGTCGATCAACTGGAGCGGCGTGCCCGCCTGCAGCGGCCGGCGTTGTCCGTACGACAGCGAGATGAATCCGGTCTTCGATACCGTCAGCGTGTAGCGTCCGGCAGGTAGCTCGGTGAGATCGAAGGCGCCGGTATCGTCGGTCAGCATGCCGCGTCCGCCGGGTAATTCGGCCGCCGACGCGAACACGCGCGCGCGCTTCACCGGCCGGCCGTTGTCGACCGCCATGACGCGTCCGCTGATGCGGCCCGCGGGCACCGGTGGCGTCGTGTCTTTTGGTTGGGCTGGTGTGTCGCGCGCGGGCGGTTGGCTGGTTTGGCCGGGCTTCTGACCAGACTGCGCGACCGTCTGCTGCGCGCCCACCGCGACGGCAAGCATCGCGAGCAGAGCGGAGATTGAAAGGGCGCGAACCATGACTCCCTTATTAGACAGGAACTCGGCCGCTGCGGTTGACTGTCATGATTTTTTCACTACTGCTTCTTAACCGCGAGGCCGACCCAGCCGTCCTCGTCGCGCTCCCAGACCACCGCGGACGGGGCGAACGCGCGGCACACCTCGTCGCGCTCGTTCGACTGCAGGCCGCTGAGGATCAGCGTGCCGCCCGGCCGCACGGCGGCGAGCAGCGTCTCCGCCGACCGGACGAGCAGCGCGCCCGTCAGGTTCGCGGTCACCACGTCCACGACCGGCAGCGCGCGGGCCGCCAGATCGATCACCTCGAAGGTCACGTGACGCGCCCCCGGGTTCAACTCGAAGCTCTCGCGCGCGGACTGGATCGCGTCCGGGTCGAAGTCGATGCCGATCGCGCAAGCGGCGCCGAGGAGGTCTGCGGCGATCGCGAGCACGCCGGATCCGGTGCCGACGTCCAGCAGTGTCGCGTTCGTGAGGTCGACGGCTTGCAGCGCAGCGAGACACAGGCGCGTCGTGGCGTGGTGCCCGGTGCCGAAACCCATGGACGGGAGGATCACCACACGAAGGCCTGAGGGCTGAGGGCTCACGGTTTTCGAACCAGGGGCTGGGGGCTCGGGGCTCGGATCTTCTGCCCACGGCGGCGCGACGGTGATGCGGCCGACGGTGATCGCTTTCAGGTTTTCCTGTGAACGGCGCGCCCAGTCTTCGTCGGGCACGTCGACGGCGGCGACGGGGAACTGCGCGGCGAGCGCGCGGTGGGCGGCGTCGCGATCGTCAGGGGTCAGAAAGAAGATGCGAACCGTCTCGCCGCGTTCTTCGACCGCGGTCGGGCCGAAGTCGTCGACGATCGCGAGCAGCAGATCCGGGGCATCCGTGCGAACGTCGAGCGCGGCGTAGCTCTTCACGTTAGCCGAACATGTCCTTGACACGATCGAACAGGTTCCGCTCGTTCTGCGCATCGTCTTCACCGCGTGGGCGCGGCTCGAACTTGTCCTGCGGCAGCGCCTTGCCGAGTTCTTCGATCAGCTTGCGTTGATCCTTGGTCAGCTTGCGCGGCGTCTGCACCTGCACGGTGGCGAACAGATCGCCGCGGCCGCGGCCGTTGACGTCGGGCATCCCCTTGCCCTTCAACCGCAGCGTCGTGCCGGTCTGCGTGCCCTCGGCGATCTTCACCTTCTCGGCGCCGTCGAGTGTGGGAATCTCGACCTCGCCGCCGAGCGCGACCGTCGTGAAGTTCACGGGGATCTCACAGAACAGGTTCACGCCATCGCGGCGGAAGAACTCGTGGTCGTGTACGTGGACGACGACGTACAGATGACCGGGAGGACCGCCGGCCGAGCCCGCTTCGCCTTCGCCCATCAGCCGAAGCTGCTGGCCGGTGGCAATGCCGGCGGGAATCTTGACGGTGATCTTGCGCTCGCGCGCGATGTTGCCCGCGCCGCGGCAATCGGCGCACGGCTTCGTGATGATCTTGCCCGCGCCGCGGCACTGGGGGCACGTGCGCGCCACAGTGAAGAAGCCCTGCTGAAAGCGAACCTGTCCCTGACCTTTGCATCCCGGGCAGGTGCTGGCGCTCGAGCCTTTCGCCGAGCCCGACCCGCTGCACGACTCGCACGTCTCGTGACGCGGAATCTGGATCGACGTTTCCGCTCCCTTGGCGGATTCTTCGAACGAGATTTCGAGGTCGTAGCGGAGATCCGCGCCACGCTGGGGACCGCCGCGCCGCCGGCCGCCGGCGCCGAACAGATCGCCGAAGCCGAACATGTTGCCGAGGATGTCGGCGAAGTCGCCGAACTCCGCGAAGACGGACGGATCGAATCCGGGATTGCCGCCTCCGGCGCCAGCGACGCCGGCATGCCCGAAGCGATCGTAGGCGCCGCGCTTCTGCGCGTCCGCGAGGACGGAGTATGCTTCCGCGCACTCCTTGAATTTTTCTTCCGCGAGATCGTCGCCCGGGTTGCGATCCGGGTGAAATTTCATCGCGAGCCGGCGATACGAACTCTTGACCTCGGTATCGGTCGAGGTCTTGGTGACCTCGAGCACCTCGTAGTAGTCGCGCTTGCTCACGCCTTGGCCACCTTCACCATCGCCGGCCGTAGCAGGCGATCGTTCAGCATGTAGCCCTTCTGCAGTTCGCCGATCACTTCGCCCTCGCGATGCTCGGGGCTGTCCTCGTGCATCACGGCCATGTGGACGTTGGGATCGAAATCGGCGCCGAGGACGTCGAAGGCCTTCACGCCCTGTTTGCGCAGCAGGTCGTGCAGCTTGCCGTGAATCAGCTCGACGCCTTTGCGATACGCGCCGCCGCCTTCGCCGGCATCCACGGTCAGCGCGCGATCGAAGTCGTCAACGACCGGCAGCAGTTCCTGCAGGAGATCGACGACCGACTGGTCGGCCTGCTCGCGGCGCTCGCGCTCGACGCGCTTCCGGTAGTTGTCGAACTCCGCGCCCTTGCGCAGCCAGCGATCCTTGAAGTCGTCACGCTCGCGCTGGAGCTCGAGAGTCTCGGCGTTCTCAGTCGTGACCGGCGTGTCCGGTTCATGGTTCACAAATTCGTCAGACATGGGTCAGCTATCAGCTTTCGGCTCTCAGCGGTCAGCCGGTTAATTGGGATCGCGAAGCACGCGCGACACCGCCTGTGCCGCGCCGTCGACGGCGGCAATCGCGCGCGAGTAATGCATGCGGGTCGGACCGATGACCCCGACGGTACCGATGCCCGATCCATCGTCGTAGGTCGAGAGGACCAGGCTGAACGGCCGCAGATTCGGATCGAGATGCTCGGCGCCGATCACCACTGTGAGGCCGGGGCCGTCGATGTACTCGTTCAGCAGTTCCAGAAGTTTCTGTTTCTCGTCGATCATCAGCAGGAGCGCTTGCAGCGTCTGCACAGTCAGCCCGGTTGCATCGTCGAGCAGCGACGAGGCGCCTTCGACGTACATCGGACGGTCGTCGGGCAGATCGGAAAACGAGGACGAGGCTAGCCGCAGCGCGCGGGCGCGCAGCGCGTTGTAGAGCGACTGCTCGGCGACGATGCGCTCGAGCACCGC
>JANYHS010000317.1 GCA_025358945.1 Acidobacteriota bacterium | reverse complement strand
CGCACCTGAATTTGTACGACGGCACGATCGAAGGCCTGCGGCACAAGACGCACCCGGTGTTCTGCGTGCAGTACCATCCCGAGGCGTCGCCGGGCCCGCACGACGCCGACTATCTCTTCGACGACTTCCTGAACCTTATTGAGGGGGCTAGAGGCTAGAGGCCGGGGGCTAGACAGCCAGACCCTGGCCCCCAGACCCCAGACCCTGCATAACCATGCCACGCCGCACAGATCTGAAACGCATTCTCGTTATCGGCTCCGGCCCCATCGTCATCGGGCAGGCGTGCGAGTTCGATTACTCCGGCAGCCAGGCCTGCAAGGCGCTGCGCGCGGAAGGCCTCGAGGTGATCCTCGTCAACAGCAACCCGGCGACGATCATGACCGACCCGGAGCTGGCCGACCGCACCTACGTCGAGCCGCTGACGCCGGAAATTCTCGCCGAGATCATCGAGCGCGAGCGGCCGGACGCGCTGCTGCCGACCGTCGGCGGACAGACGGCGTTGAACCTGGCGATGGATCTGGCCGCGGCCGGCACCCTCGACAAATTCAACGTGGAGTTGATTGGCGCGTCGGTGCAGGCGATTAAAGTCGCCGAGGACCGCCAACTGTTCAAGGACGCGATGCGCGAGATTGGCCTCGACGTCCCGCAGAGCGGTGTCGCGCGCACACTGACCGAGGCGGTCGACCTCGCCACGACGCTCGGCTTTCCGCTGGTGATTCGCCCGTCGTTCACCATGGGCGGCGTCGGCGGCGGCATCGCCTACAACATCGACGAGCTCCGGGATCTGGCGGAGCGCGGCATCGAACTCAGTCCGGTGCACGAGATCCTCGTCGAGGAATCGGTGATCGGCTGGAAGGAGTTCGAACTCGAAGTGATGCGCGACTGCGCCGATAACTTCGTAGTCATCTGCTCGATCGAAAACATCGACCCGATGGGCGTCCACACCGGTGACAGCATCACGGTGGCGCCGATCCTGACGCTCAGCGACAAGGAATATCAGCGGATGCGCGACGCCGCGCGCCGCATCATCCGCCGCGTCGGCGTGGAGACCGGCGGATCGAACATCCAGTTTGCGGTGAACCCGAAGAACGGCCGGATGACCGTCATCGAGATGAACCCGCGCGTCTCGCGGTCGTCGGCCCTGGCGTCCAAGGCGACCGGCTTTCCGATCGCCAAGATTGCCGCGAAGCTCGCGCTCGGCTATCACCTCGACGAGATCAAGAACGACATCACCCGTCTGACGCCGGCGTCCTTCGAGCCCGCCATCGACTACGTCGTCGTCAAGATCCCGCGCTGGAACTTCGAGAAGTTCCCGCAGGCGGATCGCACGTTAACGACGCAGATGAAATCGGTGGGCGAGGCGATGGCGATCGGCCGGACCTTCAAGGAAGCGTTCATGAAGGGCGTGCGGTCGCTCGAGCTCGGCCGCAGCGGCCTGATGTTCGCGCCGACCAGCTTCGACGAGGAAGACGATGCCGCGCTGCGCAAGCGGCTGGCGATTCCAACCGACCGGCGCATGTGGGATCTGTTCCGCGCGATCGGCCGAGGCTGGACGGCGGAGCAGCTTCACGACATCACCAAGATCGATCCGTGGTTCCTGCGGCAGTTCATCGACATTGCCGCGATGCGCGAAACCGCGAAGTCGCACACCCTGGGCGGCATCGACGCGCCGGAGATGCGCACACTGAAGCGCGCCGGGTTCGGTGACCAGGAAATTGCGCTCGCCGTGGGCGAGAAGGAATCCGCGGTCCGGACGAAGCGCGAGAGCCAGGGGCTGAAGCCGATCTACAAGCGCGTCGACACCTGCGCCGCCGAGTTCGAGTCGTTCACCCCCTACATGTACAGCTCGTACGAGCAGGTCTGCGAGTCGAACCCGAACAGCCGCGACAAGGTGGTGATCCTCGGCAGCGGGCCGAACCGCATCGGCCAGGGCATCGAGTTCGACTACTGCTGCTGCCACGCGTCCTTCGCGCTGAGAGAAGAAGGACTCGAGACGATCATGATCAACTGCAACCCGGAGACGGTGTCGACCGACTACGACACCGCCGATCGGTTGTATTTCCAGCCGCTCACGTTCGAAGACGTGATGGCGGTGATCGAGACCGAGCGATCCGCGGGCGGCGAGGTGTCGTGTCTGGTGCAGTTCGGTGGTCAGACGCCACTCAAGCTCGCGCTGGCGCTGCAGGAGGCGGGCGTCCGCATTCTCGGCACGTCGCCGGATTCGATCGACCTCGCGGAAGATCGCAAGCGCTTCTCCGCGCTGCTCGAGAGCATGCAGATCACGCAGCCGGCCAGCGGGACGGCGACCTCGCGCGCCGAAGCGCGTGAGGTGGCGGCGTCGATTGGCTTCCCGGTGGTCGTGCGGCCGTCCTACGTGCTTGGCGGCCGCGGCATGGCCATCGTCTACGACGTCAACACGCTCGATCGCTACATGACCCACGCGGTCGATGCGGCGCCGGAACATCCGGTGCTCGTCGACAAGTTCCTCGAAGACGCGTTCGAGTTCGACGTCGATGCGATTGCGGATGCGACCGGGGCGGTCGTCATCGGCGGCATCATGGAGCACATCGAGGAGGCGGGCATCCACTCGGGCGACAGCTCGTGCGTCGTGCCGCCCTTCATCTGCCCGGAGCGCCACCTCGCGACGATTCGCGACTACACGCGTCGCGTGGCACGCGCGCTGAAGGTCATCGGTCTGATGAACGTCCAGTACGCCATCAAGGACGATGTGGTGTATGTGCTCGAGGTCAATCCCCGGGCATCGCGCACCGTGCCGTATCTTTCGAAGGCGGCGGGTGTGTCGCTCGCGAAAATCGCGGCCAAAGTGATGGCCGGACGGACGCTGGCCGAACTCGGACTCACCGAAGACATCCAGGTGGCCGGCGTGTTCGTGAAGAGTCCGGTCTTCCCGTTCGTGCGCTTCCCCGGTGTCGACACTATTCTCGGACCAGAGATGAAGTCCACGGGCGAGGTGATGGGTGGGTCGACCAACTTCGGCGTCGCGTTCGCGAAAGCGCAGCTGGCTGTCGGCCAGCGATTGCCCGAGCGGGGCACGGCGTTTGTCAGCGTGAACAACGACGACAAGGCGAACCTGCTTCCGATCGCGCGCGACCTGGCTGAACTCGGGTTCCATCTGATCGCCACGCGTGGGACCGCGGCGTATCTGCGCGCCTACGGTCTCGAGGTGGATGTGGTCTACAAGGTGAACGAAGGCCGGCCGAACATCGCCGACGAGATCGTGAACAAGAAGGTGGACCTCGTGGTCAACACACCGCTTGGCCGCGAGTCATTTTTCGACGATCGCACCGTGCGCCGCGCGGCGATGATGCACCAGGTGCCGTGCATCACCACACTCACCGGCGCGGCCGCCGCGGTCAGCGCGATCAAGGCGATCCGCGAGCAGGGCCTCGGCGTCCGCGCGCTGCAGGACTACTACGCAGGAATTTCAACAGAGAAGGTCTAGTCGCAGCGCAGATTCTTCGACGTTCGCACGGATCCCACGAAAGACACGAAATTCACGAACGACGCGAAAGCCTTTACAAGACTGGGCTTCGTCGGTTTCGTGGTCTTTCGTGCGTTTCGTGGTCCTCGTGGCTGATTGATTGCAACGCCGTGCCGGATGCGGACCATCGCGGCCATTCCCGCTGCCGGTCTCCTCGTCGGTGCGGCATTCGGCCTTCTCGTTCCTGACCTTCCTTACCCTCCACGCTACATTTTCCTGATCGCCTGCGGCGCGCTGTCGGTGTGGGCCTGGCGCCTCGCCGGAGCGCGCGTGCTGGCGGCTGTCGTGGTCGCGGGCTTCTTCACGGGCGGCGCGATCCTGGCGACCGACGCGTGGCAGCGCGCGTGGCGGCCGACGTTGTGGAGCGCGTTTGAAGCGCTCGCGCGCGACGAACGCGCGCAGGCGGACGCGGAGGGGCGAAGGCTGCCCGAGGATGTGGAGGCGGCGGCGACGGTGACGGGTGTCCTGCGCAGCGATGCGTCGCCCGGCGCGTCCGGCGTTTCACTCAGTCTGCAGGTGGACGGGCTGGTAGGGCGAGGAGGCGGGGTTGGCCGGGAAGAGGATGCCCGTAGCGCCAAGGCTTTAGCCGAGCGACCCGTATCAGGCGGGATCGCTGTCACGGTGACGGGCTCGCTCGCGGCGGATCGCATCAACGACTGGCGCGCGGGGAGGCGTGTGCGTCTGCCGGTCACGCTCCACCGGCCGTCGCGGTACCTCGACCCGGGTGTGCCCGATCACGAGCGCGCGCTGGCGCGCCGCGGCACGAGGCTCGTGGGAACAGTGAAGAGCGGCGCGCTCGTCGAGGTGCTGGCGCGTGGGAGTTGGTTCGACGAGGTGATGGCCGGCGCGCGCGCGTTCGCCAGGCGCGCGATCGCGGAGCACGTCGGGCGCTGGAGCGCGCAGTCGGGGGCGATTGTCGCGGCGATCGTCATCGGCGATCGCGCCGGGTTGGACAACGACGTGCAGCGCCGGTTGCAGGAGGCCGGCACGTACCACGTCATTGCCATCTCCGGCGGCAACATTGCGATTCTCGCGGGGCTCCTGCTCGGCGGGTTCCGGCTGGCGGGCTGGCTCGGGCGGACGGCGATGCTCGCGTCGATTGCCGCGTTGGCCGCCTACGCGGCGTTTGTGGGTAATGGCGCATCGGTCGATCGCGTGACGCTGATGGCGGTGGTGTATTTCGGCGCGCGTGCCGCAGATCATCGCAGTCCGCCGCTCAATGCCCTGGCGCTGGTCGCCGCGATCATGGTGGCGGGCGATCCCCTGGGCGTGGCCGATCCCGCGTTCGTCCTCACATTCGGCGCAACGCTGGCGATCCTCCTCGTCGTGCCTGCGATCACGACAGAAGGAACCGCCGAGAACGCAGAGATCGCAAATAAAGGGATTGGCTCTCCGGTCTTTGCGATCTCCGCAGTTCCATCTGTACTCCGTTCGATGTTCGCCGCGTCAGTCGCCGCCGAGGCGCTGTTGTTTCCGGTCGGCGCGTTGGTCTTTTCGCGCGTCACGTTCGCCGGGCTCGCGTTGAACTTCGTCGCGATTCCGTTGATGGCGGTGGCGCAGATCGCCGGGATGGCGGTCGTGCCCCTGGCCCTGGCCTCACACACGGCCGCGGCTGCCGCGGGATGGGTCGCGCACCTGGGCGCCGCTGGGCTCGTCGCGTCCGCGGATCTGGTGCGGTTCGCCCCGGCGCTGACGTATCGCATCGCGCCGCCGCCGTGGATCGCCGTGGCGCTGTATTACGCCGCAGCGACGGCCTGCGGGATCTGCATGGCGCACCGCGTGATTCCAGGGACGGTGCGAGGAATCCGCGGGGCGATCGCTCCGGTCTCCGCTCTGGCTGCCGCGGGTGCGGCGCTGTGGATTCTGGTCGACCCGCACACGCTCGTCGCGCGCCGCGGCGACAGACGACTGCATGTCACGTTTCTGGACGTCGGGCAGGGCGACTCCGCGTTCATCGTGTTTCCGGCGGGATCGACGATGCTCGTCGACGCCGGCGGCCTCTCCGCGTCGTCGTCGTTTGATATCGGCGACCGCGTCGTGGCGCCGGTGGTGCGGGACGCAGGGTTCACGCGCATCGACTACGTCGCGCTGACGCACGGCGATCCCGATCACATTGGCGGCGCGCGATCCATCGTCCGCGAGTTCCAGCCACGTGAGGTCTGGGAGGGGATTGCGGTGCCGCGATTCGAGCCGCTGACACGGCTGCGGATGGACGCGCAGGCGAACGGGGCGAAGTGGGCGAATGTGTATCAGGAGGACCGCGTCATGGTGGATGGCGTCGACGTCATCGCGCATCATCCGGCGCCGGCGGAGTGGGAGCGGCAGAAGGTCCGCAACGATGATTCCCTGGTGCTCGAACTGCGATGGCGGGACGTGTCGGTCGTGTTGACCGGCGACATCGGCAAGGCCGTCGAACGCGAGATCGCGCGCGCGATACCGCCGGCCCCGCTGCGGGTCGTGAAGATCCCGCACCACGGCAGCCTCTCCTCGAGCACCGTGCCGTTCGTCACCGCGCTCCACCCCCAGATCGCCGTCGTCAGCGCCGGCCGCGCGAATCATTTCGGCCACCCGGTCCCCGAGGTGCTGGACCGCTATCGGGCCATCGGCGCGGAGATCTTCAGGACGGACCAGGACGGGGCGGTGATGGTGGAGACGGATGGCAAGTCGATCGCTGTGCGTAGCTTCACAGGTCGGCGACTCTCGGTCAGCTAAATGCAACATCACGAAACGCACGAAAGACACGACATCACGAAACGCACGAAACAGAGACACAGGACACACGGAAAACACACAAGAACGGTTAGAGAGGAACGTGCAATGCTAAAAGATCTCGAGCCCATTGTCAGACGAGGTCGAACACCTTGTACACGAGACGATCGGTTGCTGTATCCGTGTCCATCGCGAGCTGGGGCCGGGGTTGTTCGAGCGAATTTATTCGCGAGCCTTGTGCGTTGAGCTGGCCGTTGCGGGGATTGTCTTCGAGCGAGAGAAGCGTTACTCCGTCAGGTATCGCGGCGAGCTACTGTCCGAGCAGTGTCTGGATTTCGTGGTTGGCGGGCAGGTCGTGCTCGAGATCAAGTCGGTCGACCAGTGTGCTCCAATCCATCACAAGCAAATCCTCAACTACATGCGTATCGCAGGCCTGAGAGCGGGCCTGCTGATCAATTTCAACGTCGCGATCTTGCCGGACGGGATGAGCCGCAAGATCCTGTAGTCTGTCTTTTTCGTGCGTTTCGTGGGCGTCTACGTTTCGTGCGTTTCGTGGGTCTTCAGCCCTTGCCACTCCGCTTCCAATTCGTCGAGCGTCATCTCTTTCATCGCTCGACCGGAATCAGCAACTGACTGCTCGAGCCTCCCGAACCGCCTCGTGAACTTGTCGTCCGCCTTGCGCAGGGCGGTTTCCGGCTCGATGCCCAGGCGGCGCGAGAGCTGGGCGATCGAGAAGAGCAGGTCGCCCATTTCTTCTTCTGCCCGCGTCTGATTGACGACGCCAGGCGCCTCGACGACCTCGCGCAGCTCGTCGACCTCTTCCTGGATCTTGGCGATGACGTCGCGGGTGGTGCTCCACTCGAAGCCGACGGACGCGGCGCGCGTGCCGATGTGGTACGCCCGCAGCAGGGCCGGGAGCGCATGGGCGATCCCGCTCAGCAGGGTCTTCGGCTTCGCGCTGCCGCCGCGTTCCTGCGCCTTGATCTCCTCCCAGCGCGTCCGTACCTGTCCCGCCGAGTCCAGGGCCGCCTCGCCCGTGTTCCTGGCGAATACGTGCGGGTGACGCCGCACCAGCTTGTCGGCGATGCTCTTCAAGGAATCGGCGATGGTGAAGTGTCCCGCCTCGCTCTCGAGCTGCGCGAGGAAGACCGCCTCGAAGACGAAATCACCGAGTTCCTCGCACAGGGCGGCGTGATCGTGCGCGTCGATTGCCTCGATCACTTCGTAGGTTTCCTCGAGGACGAACGGCTTCAGCGAGTCGATCGTCTGCTCGCGATCCCACGGGCAGCCGTCGGGCCCTCTGAGCGTGGCCATGATCTCGATGAGCCGCGTGAACTCGCCGGCGGCGCGGGAAGCGTCTGACATTTGCTAATCTTAGCCAAATGACCGAGCCGCTCCTGTCCTTTACCGCGTTCGTGCTCTCGCTGGCCAGCACCGCCGCGATCCATTTTGGTGATCTGCCGGACCCGGTCTCCGGCGAGCGCGCCGAACCAAACCTCGGGGGCGCGGTGCAGATGATCGAGATCCTCTCCCTGCTGGAACTGAAGACCCGTGGCAACCTGACAGCGGAAGAGCGCGAGGTGCTCGAACAGGTGCTCTACGAGCTGCGCATGCGCTTTGTCCAAGCCACCGGCGGCGGCAACCGCATCATCGAGCCCTGAGCCCGGTGCCCTCAGCCCTGCGGATTACTGTTCTCGGCAGCGGCACCTCCTCCGGCGTGCCGGCGATTGGCTGCGACTGCGATGTCTGCCGATCGGCGGACCCTCGCGATCGCCGCACGCGGCCGTCGATCCTGATCGAAGTCGCGCCCGCGCCCGCAGCTACCGCGTTTGCCAGCGGCGTGCGCTCCATTCTGGTCGACACGTCCACCGATCTCCGGATGCAGGCGCTGACCAACGATGTCCGCCGCGTCGACGCGATTCTTTTCACGCACACCCACGCCGATCACGTCTTTGGGTTGGACGATGTGCGGCGATTCAATCAGATGCAGAAGGAATCGATCGCCTGCTTCGCCTCGGCGGATACGCGGGCCAGCTTGCGCCGGATGTTTCAGTACATCTTCGAGCCGCCCAAGCAGGTGGGTGGCGGACTTCCGCAACTTACGCTGTTTCGCATCGGTGGAACGTTTTCGCTCGGCGGCGTCGAGATCGTGCCGGTGCCGCTGATGCACGGCAACCTGCCGGTGCTCGGATTCCGCATCGGCTCGTTCGCGTATCTGACTGACTGCAACAAGATCCCGGACGCGTCGTGGGATCTGCTGCGCGGCGTCGACACCCTCA
>JANYHS010000305.1 GCA_025358945.1 Acidobacteriota bacterium | reverse complement strand
CTCCACATCGTGCGCGCCGTGCGTGTAGCTGTCCACGCCGGCTTCGCCGGTAGGAGTCGAATACATGCGCGCCAGGACTGGGGCGACCTCCGGCTTCGTAGCGGCGACGATCAGGATGCGCATCGGATCCAGTTTACGCCGACTCGTGGCGCGAGGCTTCAGCCGAGCGACTTCAGAATCGCGTGCATCTGCCGGACGCCGTCGGTCAGGCTGGCGGGACCCGGCTGCAGGATGTAGGTCGATTTGATTTCGAAGATGCGATCGTCGCGGACGGCGGCGGTCGCATCCCAGCCCGGTCTCGAGCGAATCGTCGCCTTCTTCACTTTCTTGCCGCACCACGACGCGAAGATCACTTCAGGATCGCGACGTGCGACTTCGGCTGCAGCGACGATACGGTCCTTCGCGAGGCCCGCGGTGGAGAGTTCCGGGAAGATCGGCGTCCCGCCAGCGATTGCGACGAGTTCTTCCACCCAGCGGATGCCCGAGATCAGCGGCTCGTCCCACTCCTCAAAAAACACGCGCCGCCGCCGGGGAAACCGCGACGCCGACTCCGCGATGCGATCGAGATCCCCGCGCAGCCGATCCGCGAGCTGCTCGGCCTCCTGTTGACAACCGATCAATCCGCCGAGCATCGCGATCATCTGCAGGATCTCCGCAACGCTGCGCTGGTTGAACACGACGACGTTCATCCCGCGGCGGACGAGCTCGGCGCACAGATCGGCCTGCAGGTCCGAGAACGCGAGGACCAGGTCAGGTGTCAGACCGACGATCTTGTCGAACTTCGCGTTGATGAACGCCGACACCTTCGGCTTCAGGCGTGCCTCAGGCGGACGCACGGTGTACCCAGACACGCCGACGATCCGATCGCCCTGCCCGAGCAGGTAGAGCGTCTCGGTCGTCTCCTCGGTCAAGCAGACGATGCGGCTTGGGTATCGCATCAATTGGGTAATCGGGTCGTTGGGTAATCGGGTGATTGATTGGAGATCGTCAGATCGGTGAAGACGAAGCCGTCGCGTTCGACGGTGATGCCGGTGTCGACGGCCACAGGATGGTTGAACATCGGGCCGTCGTACGAGCAGGTGTGAAATTCGCCACGCTCGGCGCAGGGGTCGATCTCGGGCGGCAGGTCCTCGAGCAGGGCGGTGTCGAATTCGCGACCGGCGAAACGGCGATCCATCACCTTCGGGTTCAGACACGTGATGCGCGCGCGCAGTCCGGCGGCGATCATCGTGCGCGCGAGCGCCGGCGTGTCGTCCGGTGTGCCGAACAACGGGAACATCGGCGTCAGCCCGGAGCCGGCCAGTCGCTCCTCGCGATACGTGCGGATGTCCTCGAGGAACAAATCGCCAAACGCGGCGTGCGTGAAGCCCTCGCTCACCGCGCGCGCCACGGCTTCCCGCATGACCTGTTCGTAGACCTCGTTCGAGCACGGCGACGGGATCGGAATCATCCACAACGGGAATCCGAGCGCGGCGGCCTGCGCCTGCAGCACCTCGACCCGCACGGCATGCATCGCCACCCGTTGCACCGGCTCGTTGATCGTTGTCAACAGCGCGCCGATCTCGACATCGCCGCGCTGCCGCAGCGTGTGCACCATCCACGCGCTGTCTTTTCCGCTGGACCACGAGACGAGTGTTTTCATTTGAAGACTTCCGGGTGCAGCGCGCGCGCCAGCTTGCGGGTGGCCGCCACCACGCGCGGACCGGGGACGACGAACTCGTCGCCGGTGAGCGCGAAGAGGTGATGCGTGCGGACGGCCGGTACCGACGCAAGCGCATCCCACGCGCGAAGTGTCCTGGCGAGATCCGCGTTCTTCAGGCTGTCGCCGTAGAGCAGCTCGATGATCACGTCGGGTTTGCTGGTGATCAGCATCTCGGTGCTGGCCTGCACCGCCTGCTGCCTGACGTCTGCGAACACGTTTCGTCCCCCCGCGATCTCGAGCATGTCGTGCAGGAATCCGTAACCGCCGCTCGCGTAGACGTTGCGCAGCGACAGGGGATCGCGCTCGAACACCAGGAGCGTCGCCGGATGCGCCAGGGCCAGCGTCCTGGCGCGGATGTCGGCCAGCGCTCGGTCCATCTCCGAAGCCACCGCGTCGGCGCGAGCCGCCGAGCCGATCCGCGCGCCGAGCGCGCGGATGGTGGTCATGATGTCGGACAGGGCGCGGTGCTGGTAGTTGAAATACGGAATGCCGGCGCGGTCGAGGCGTTCGATGAGTTCTTTCTGCGTGGCGTAGACGATGACGAGGTCCGGTTTGATGGCGAGGATGCGCTCGACGCTCGGGTCGAGCAGGCCGCCGACTTTGGGCAGGCGCGACACCTCGGCGGGGAAGCGGTCGTAGTTGCTGACGGCCGCCACGCGCGCGCCGTCGCCCATGGCGTAGATCATTTCGGTGACGGCCGGCACCAGCGAGACGATCCGCGAGGGGCTCTCCGCAGCGCTCAAGCGCTGCGCCACGTACGACACGCTCGAGTGCTGCGCCACGAGCGATGGCGCCGGCGCCCAGGCGCCTACCAGTAACCCGAGCAGCAGCAGGATTCGCTTCACGATCATTTCCTTACCAGCAGCCACAGGAAGAACGGTCCGCCGACGAGCGCGGTGACGATGCCGACCGGGAGTTCCCCGGACGACCACACCGTGCGCGCGATCGCGTCACAGGCAATCAGGAATGCCGCGCCGAACAGCGCCGACGCCGGCAGCACGAGGCGGTGATCCGATCCGACGATCAACCGGACCAGGTGCGGCACGACCAGGCCGATGAAGCCGACCGGGCCGGCCAGCGACACCGCAGCGCCGGTGGCGAGCGACGCGCTGGCCAGCGCCATCCGCTCTGCGGCCACGACGTTCACGCCGCGCGCGGCGGCGGCGTCCGCGCCGAGGCTGATCAGATCGAGCGATCGCGGCAGCGTCGCGAGCATCGCGAAGGCGAGGAGCACGATCGGCAGCGCCGCGAGAATCGGCGCGTAGCTGCCGACGTCGAGCGTTCCCATCAGCCACCGGACAGTGCGGAAGGTATCGGCGAAGTCTGCGAGGTACTGCGTGAACAGGATCAAGGCCTGAAAGAACGCCGTCATCGTCACGCCGGCCAGCAGCAGCACGATCGTCGAGAGTCCCCGGCGACGCGCGGAGGCCAGCGCGTACACGATGCCAAGGGCGCCGATCGATCCCGCGAAGCTCGCGAGCGGGATCGAGGCGATGCCGGCGAACGCGAAGTCGAAATGAAATGTGATCGCAACCATCGCGCCGAGCGCCGCGCCGCTCGACACGCCGAGCGTGTCCGGGGTGGCGAGCGGGTTGCGCAGCAGCGCCTGAAAGACCACGCCAGCCGTGGCGAGCGCCGCGCCAACGAGCGCAGCGGCGAGCACGCGCGGCAGCCGCGCAATGAAGAAGATCTGCGCGTCGGTGTTGTCGGCGAACGGAATCGACCGGTCGAACACTTTCGCCAGAGAAATATGGGTCGATCCGATCAGCGGACCGGTGACCAGCGCCGCGAGCAGCAGCAGCCCGAAGCCGGCGAGCGTCACGACGAGGCGCTTGCGGATCAGGGGCATCACGGCACGCGCGCCAGCGGCGTGACCGTCAGGTGGCCGGCGATCGGATGGCGATGCACATCCGCGTCCACGCCGTACAGCTCGCGCACCGTGTCCGGCGTCAGCACGTCTTCGGTCGGACCCTGCGCCACGACGTGACCGTCGTGCAGCAGGATCAGGTGACGGCACAGCGCGGCCGCGAAATTCAAATCGTGCGTGGACAAGACCATCGTCACACCGCGGTTGCGGTTCAGGCCGGCGAGCAGCAACTGAACGTCGAGCTGATGACCCAGGTCGAGCGACGCGGTCGGCTCGTCGAGCAACAGCAGCGCTGGGCACTGCGCGAGCGCGCTGGCGATGACGACCCGCTGCTTCTCGCCGCCGCTGAGCGTGGCGAACGGGCGATCCTCGAACGCCGACGTGCCCGTGGACGCGAGCGCCTGCCTGGCGATCGCGAGATCCGCCGGACCTTCGAGCGTGAACGTCCCGAGGTGCGGGTAGCGTCCCATCAGCACGATGTCGAGCACGGTGAAATCGAACGGGGCGTGGGTCTCCTGCGGCACCAGCGCGATGCGCCGCGCCAGGTCGCGTCGCGTCCACGCGGTCAGCGGACGCTGCTCGAACTCGATCGCGCCCGCCGACGGCGCCAGCGTGCCGCTCAGCATTTTCAGCAGCGTGGTCTTCCCGGATCCATTCGGTCCGAGGATCCCGATCAGATCGCCCGCCGCCACGGTCACCGAGACATCGTCGATCACCCGCGCCGCGCCGGCGCGATACGCGAACGACAGGTGACTTGCGTGTAGCATCCGGCTCTCAGCGATCTGTAGTGCGGGCCTCGAGGCCTGCCTGATCAGCAGACCCGAGGGTCTGCGCTACTTCCAGATCGAGCGCCCAGCAGTCGGAACGTGTGACGCGCTCGCCGGCGACGACGTTGAGCGGCGCGCGGAACAGCGTGCTGTTTGTCGCCAGCGTGTGGTATTCGCCGCGTTCGCCGCACGGATCGACGCCAAGGCGCGTGAAGTCCTCGAGCATCTCGCGGCGCAGCGGGTGGCCGTTAGGCAGGGTGGCTCCTTCGGCGTTCTCCGCGCCGAAAAACAAGGACGCCCCCGGTGATCAGGTTTCCTGACTCGCGGCGTGAATCCGCTTCGCGCGCCTTCCCAGGCCGGAGCCCAGTGGCGGACCAGGGACCAAAAATCCATGGACCAAGCGAAGCGTAACCGCTTACAGTGGCGGGACCGTGTGGGCATCGCACCCACTTCGCGTAACCGCCGGGGCACGCGTCAATTACAGAGGCCGGATTATAGCAGGGTTGCCTCAGGCCGTTGTTTTTTCGTAACATTGTACGTTCGTGTCCGTACGTCGGGCCGGACCGTTGACCGAGCCAATTTTCAAGGGGAGCGCATGAGCAAGAGTTCGACTGTCACCGTCCGCGAGAAGCCTGTCGAAGGCGTGGCAACAGCGACGGTCGGCGGCGTCACGATCCATGGCGAGACGTTCGTCATCGATACGGATCAGCGCGTGGAGCTGGTCGATCTGACGAACAAGATCATGGAATTCGTCCGGCGCTTCAATGTCAGCGAAGGGCTGATCAGCATCTGGTCGATGCACACGACCTGCACCCTGTTGATCAACGAGTTCCAGGTCGCGCTGTTGTCCGACATCAAGAAATTTCTCGAGCAGATGGTCGCGCGCGACGCCGAGTACATGCACAACGATCCGAAGCACTCGGATTGCGATCGCATGAACGCCGACTCGCACCTGCGCGCGATGCTCCTCGGCCACAGCCTGTCGCTGCAGATCAGCGGCGGCGAAGTCGTGCTCGGTCAGTGGCAGCGGATCCTGATGGCGGAACTCGACGGCCCGCGCGCCCGCTCGCTCCGCGTCCAAATCTTCGGCGTTTCCTGACACAGGAATTGGGTGCTGGGATGATTGGGTAATCGGGTAATCGATTGCCCGATCGATTATCCAATCACCAGATTCCCCGATTACCAGATGCATCTTCGCATCGCCGCCGCCGGCCTCTCTGACATCGAAGCTAAGCTCTCGGCTGGCGTTCGCCTGGGTCTGGCTGACGGCGTTCGCCTGTTCGAGACTCCCGACCTTCTGTCCGTCGGCTGGCTCGCCAACCGCGAGCGCGAGAAGCGGCACGGCGCGCGCACCTACTTCAATTACAACATCCGCGTCGAAGCGACCAACGTCTGCGTTGCGAGCTGCCTGTTCTGCGCCTTCGCGCGCCTCAAGCCGGGCGACGAT
>JANYHS010000274.1 GCA_025358945.1 Acidobacteriota bacterium | reverse complement strand
CGGGTCGAACAGAACTACCTGTTGTCGATGGGCCGGCTGGCCGAAGCCGACGGCGAGGCCGAGATCTACCGCGATCTGCGCATGAAAATCTTCATCGATCCCGCCGACATGAAGGCGCAATACGAGAAGGCGCCGGCGTGGCTCAAGACGCTGATGGACGCCTACGCGGACGGCTTGAACTATTTCCTGCTGAAGCATCCCGAGGTGAAGCCGCGCGTGATCACACATTTTGAACCGTGGATGGCGCTGACGTTCAGCGAAGGCAGCATCGGCGGCGACATCGAGCGGGTGAGCCTCAATCAGCTCGAGTCGTTCTACGGCAAGACTCCGGTGAAGATGGCCTCGATCGAAGAGCTGAACCGCTTCATCGAGCCGACCGGATCGAACGGCGCCGCGATTGCGCCGGCCAACACCGCGTCCCATCACGCGCTGCTGTTGATCAATCCGCACACGTCATTCTTTTTCCGCTCCGAGGCGCAGATGACGAGTGCGGAGGGTCTGAATGCGTACGGCGCGCTGACATGGGGTCAGTTCTTCATCTATCAGGGTTTCAACGAGCGTACCGGCTGGATGCACACGTCGAGCGGCGTGGACAACATCGACGAGTACCTCGAAACGGTGACGAAGAAAGACCACGGCTTCACCTATCACTACGGCAACGAGGATCGCGCGGTGACGTCGAGCAGGATCACCGTGCCGTATAAGACCGCCACCGGCGTCGCGCAGAAGGACTTCACCATCTACCGCACGCATCACGGCCCGGTCGTTCGCGAGGCGGACGGCAAGTGGGTGAGCGTCCGCCTGATGCAGGAACCGTTGAAGGCGCTCCAGCAGTCGTACCTCCGCACAAAGGCCAGGAACTACAAGGCCTTCAAAGAGACGATGGAGCTGCATACCAACTCGTCGAACAACACGATTTACGCCGACGCCGACGGCAGCATCGCCTACTTTCACTCCAACTTCATCCCGAAGCGCGATCCGAAGTTCGACTGGACCAAACCGGTGGATGGCAGCACGTCCGCGACAGAGTGGAACGGTGTGATGTCGGTCGACGAGACGCCCGGCTTACTGAACCCCGCGACCGGCTGGCTCTATAACGCGAACAACTGGCCGTGGTCGGCGGCCGGCCCGAACAGTCCCAGAAAGGCGGACTACGCCGGCTATGTCGATCGCGGGGTCGAAGAGAGCGCGCGCGGCTTCCACGCACTGCGCGTCTTCGACAAGAACAAGGACTTCACGCTGACGTCGCTGATTGGCGCGGCCTACGACAGTTATCTCCCGGCGTTCGAGACGATGATCCCGCAGTTGCTGAAGGCGTACGATCAGGCGTCGGCGTCCAACCCGCTCAAGGCGAAGCTGGCCGAGCAGATCAAGACGCTGCGCGACTGGGACTACCGGTGGTCCGTCGCGTCGGTGCCGACATCGCTGGCGATCTATTGGGGCGAGGAACTCGGCCGCCGCGTGGGCGATGCGGCGCGGAAGAGCGGTGTGTCGGCGGATCACTACATGGCCAACAGCGCGACCGCAGACGATCGTCTGCAGGCGCTGGCGACGGCGTCGGACACCCTCACCGCCGACTTCGGGAAGTGGAAAACGCCGTGGGGCGACATTAACCGTTTCCAGCGACTGACCGGCGACATCGTGCAGCCGTTCAACGACGCAGGCCCGAGTCTGCCGGTCGGCTTCACCTCGTCGCGCTGGGGATCGCTGGCGTCATTCGGCGCGCGTTCGTACAAGGGCACGAAGAAAATGTACGGCAACACCGGCAACAGCTTCGTCGCCGTCGTCGAGTTCGGCGACAAGGTGAGCGCGAAGGCCGTGTCGGCCGGCGGCGAGGCGAGCGACGTGAAGTCGAAGCACTTCAACGATCAGGCGCAGCGCTACAGCACGGGTGATCTCCGCGATGTGTATTTCTATCCCGCGCAGCTGACCGGCCACACGGACCGTCAGTACCATCCTGGCCAATAGTTGGATTCGTTTTCGACGCCGCGCCTGCGTGCGCATCGGCTTCGATCAACCTGGTCTGCCGTCGATCGTCGCGATGACGACGCCGATCAACAAGCCTCGCAGCGGGTGATGGTCAAGGCCGGCCTCGCCTACGAACGCGATATCATCCATGCGGGAATTCCACATCAACTGTTTCGCATCAGCGATCCCGCGACCCAGGAGGATTCATGATCGGCCGTCGTCTTCTTCCGTTCCTCGTCATCTGCGCAAGCCTGGCCCTGTCGTCGCACGCGATTGCCCAGCAGCAGCACGCCGCTGACGGCGTCAACCTGAACGATGAGGGATTGCCGCAGTACTCGACGTTCTCGTTGTGCGCGATCGATCCCGTGACCGGGCAGTCCGGCGCAAGCGTCACCACACGCGTGCCGTTCGTGGGACGGGCGGTGCCGCACGTGCGCGCAGGCGTCGGCGCCGTTTGCACCCAGGCGTCCACGGTCGTCGAATACGGACCGCGCGGTCTCGACCTGCTCGCGAAAGGCGTCGAGCCGCAGGACGTGCTGCAACAATTGCTTGCCAGCGACGAAGGGCGCGAGTCCCGGCAGGTCGGCGTCATCGACATGAAGGGGCGCTCGGCGGCGCACACCGGCACAGGCAACAACGCGTGGGCAGGGAGCCGTCAGGGGCGCAACTACACGGTGCAGGCCAACATCATGGTCGGGCCTGAAGTGGTCGAGGCCGTCGCGTCGACGTTCGAGGCGAGCGAGGGGACCGGCATGCCGCTCGCCGAGCGGATGATACTCGCGATGGAGGCGGGCCACGCCAAGGGTGGCGACAAGCGGTGGGGTCTGCTGCAATCGGCGGCGATCAAGATCGCCGACCCGAACGATCCCGGCCGCGGCGGCGACTTCATCACGCTGGTGATCGAGGTCGGCGAGAACGCGGAGCCGGTCGCGGAACTGAAGCGGATCTACTACACGACCGGCCGCCGGCTCGGATACCGCAGCTTCTCGCGCGTGGACGGCGCCGACGTGATCGAGTTGAAGCGCATGCTCCATGGCGCCGGCTACTGGCGCAAGGCGTTGGCGGCGTTCCCCGAGGCGCCGGCGTCGATCAACACGCCGAAGATGCAGGAGCTGCGCAAGACCGATCAGGCCCAGTACGACAAGATCGCCACCGAGACCCGGAGGGCGTCCGCCGACTACACGCGCGAGTACTCGCAGTTTGACGAGGAGACGATTGCGGCGGTGGACAAGTTCCGCGCCGAGCACAACCTGAACTTCCAGGGCAACCCGGCGGGCCTGGTCGATGCGCGGCTGATCGATGCGTTGCGGAGTGCCTACTATGCGAAGCGGAAAGCGGCGCGGGTCCCGTAGCGCGAAGGCTTTAGCCGAGCGATCTACGGCAGCGTGTAGTCGAACGTGTAGAAGTGCTTGCCGTCGACGATGTCGATGGTCAGCGTGCCGGTGATGCCGGTCAGTTCCTCGGTGCCGGTGTCCGGGATCACGGTGATGACGAGCGACTGCGCGCCGCGGGTCATTGTGCCGGAGTGCGCCAGCGCGAAGGTGCCTTTGCGTCCGTGCAACGTGCCGCGGACGCGTTCGATCGCCACGTAAGTTCCCGAGTCCTTCACCTTGGCCGCCATCCCGGTCAGCATCTGTCCAAGGGCGGCGCCGTCGAGATCGCCGTGGTACTGCTTGTCGATCGACATCCGCCCAACCGTCGGATCGCTTGTCCCGTCATCCGTCTGCGGTGTGATCTTCACGTCGAACGTGCCGCTCGCGTGCTTCGTCATGGCTGCGCCCTTCTGCTGTGGAGTCGGAGTGGTGAATGCGCAGAGGGCCAGGCCCAGGACGATGCTGATCGTGGAGACCGTCATTCGAGTGATCTTATACTGAGCACATGAAACTGGTTGTCGCGTGTGTGATCGTGTGGGCATCGGTAGTCGCATCTGCTCAACAGCCGCCGGCGGCGGCGATGGTGGACACGCCGACCGTACAGGTTCTGACCGGGCTGACCGTGCCCGAGTTCGAGGCGGAGATGCAGTTGATGACGCAGGCGCTGGGCGTGTCGTGCGGCTCATGTCACGCGCGCGGAAACTTCGCCAGCGACGCCAACCCGCGCAAGCTCGCGGCCCGCAGGATGCTCGAGTTGACCACGACGATCAACAGGCAGTTCTTTCCCGACTACAAACCGGTCGCTGATGAATCGCGCCTCGGCAGGGTCACGTGCTTCACGTGCCACCAGGGCGACACGCGACCAAAAACGCACCCATAAAGATGGAACCGCCGAGACCGCAAAGAACGCAGAGCCAAACGGTTTTGTTGTCTCAGCGATCTGCGCGTGCTCTGCGGTTTCTTCTTATCGTGACGTATCTCGGTCGCGGCGGACGGGGACCTTGCGTCCGCGGATCGTCGTCGCCCGCAGCGCGGCGATGATCTCTTCCGCGCGCGACTCCGGCACTTCCACCAGCGAGAAGCGATCGGCGATCTGAATCGCGCCCAGCTCGCCGGAGTTGATCCCGGCCTCGCCGGTGATCGCGCCGACGAGATCGCCGGGCCGGATGCCCGCCTCGCGGCCGGCGCCGACAAACAACATCGCGACGGCTTCCGTCGGCGCAGGCCGATCGCGCCGCTTCTCCCGCGGGCTCGCCGGTCCGACGACGGCGCCCTTCGAGAACCGCTGCGGCGTTCGGGTTTCCCGCGCCGGTCCGCGCTCCTCACGCGCCGGCCCGCGCTCCTCGCGTTCAGGGCGGAAACCGCGCGGCGCCGGCCGCTCGTGCGCGACGACGGTGGGGATGTCCCGTTCCGCCTCGTCACCCGCTTCAGCCCGATGCGCCAGCTTCACTGCCGCCGACGCAATGGCGACGATGTCGAACTCCTGCGCCAGCGTATCGACGACGACCCGCACATCGTCGAGGTCGCCGGCGAGAATCAGTTCGCGGATCGACGCTTTGGTGACGTCCAGGCGCCGCGTGCGCAGTTCGGCGACCGTGGGCACCGTGAGGATGTCGATCTTCTGCTTGGTGAAGCTCTCGATGCTGCGCAGTTGCCGGTGCTCGCGCGGCTCGGCGAGCGTGATCGCCGTGCCCTCGCGTCCGGCACGGCCCGTGCGGCCGATCCGGTGTACGTACGCCTCTGCCGCCGGCGGCACGTCGTAGTTGAAGACGTGCGACAGATGCTCGATGTCGAGACCGCGCGCTGCGACGTCGGTGGCGATCAGCAGGTCCGCCTTCCCGCCGCGGAACATCTGCATCACGCGATCGCGCTGCCGTTGCTCCATGCCGCCGTGGAGCGCCTGGGCACGCCGGCCGTGCGCGTTCAGCGTTTCCACCAGCGTCTCGACTTCCAGACGCGTACGGCAGAAGACGATTGCCGACGTCGGGTTCTCCATGTCCAGCACGCGATCGAGCGCGGCGGGTTTGTGGGAGCGCGGCACGATGTAGGCGATCTGCCGGACGCGCGGCATCTTGCCGGCAGCCGTCTTCTCGCGCGCGACGATCACGCGCGCCGGGTTGTTCAGGTGTCGCTGTGCGATGGACAGAATGCGCGCGGGCATCGTCGCCGAGAACAGCGCCGTCTGCCGGGTTTTTGGTGTGGCTTCGAGAATCGCGTCGAGATCCTCGGCAAAGCCCATGTCGAGCATTTCGTCCGCCTCGTCGAGCACGAGCATGCGGAGATTGCCGAGCTTCAGCGTACCGCGCTTGATGTGGTCGAGTGCGCGCCCCGGCGTGGCGACGACGATGCCGGCGCCGCGCTCCAGGGTCCGAATCTGCTGCGAGATGGGCGCACCGCCGTACACGGGCAGCACCGTCACGCCGAGGCCCTTGGCGTACTTGTGAATCGCTTCGGACACCTGCATGGCGAGCTCGCGCGTCGGCACGAGCACGAGCCCGCCCGTCTGCTTCTTCGCCGCCGCATCGTCTCCGACCAGCCGCTGCAGCATCGGCAGCGCGAACGCCGCCGTCTTGCCGGTCCCGGTGGCCGCCTGTCCCAGCACGTCGCGCTTGGCGAGCATCAGCGGAATCGTTTCCCGCTGCACCGGCGTCGGCTCTTCATACCCGAGTGCGGTCACCGCTGCGGCGAGCTGATCGATCAAACCCAGGCTGCTGAACCCGCCTGCTTCGCTCTTACCGGACGTAGGACTCATGTCGCGTGATACCTCATGGTTGATTGTGTCGTGCGAGCACACAACTAGCAACCACGCACTTGCATCAAGCTCGGCGTCTGCGTCGTTTACATGGACGTGGCGGCAGCAACAGGCATTCGCTGTCTGATGTGGCCGGAGAGGAGCACGGAGACCGCTTCGAGCAGGCCGGCCGCCGTAAACGGCTTGTCGAGGAACGCTTCGGCCTCCCACAGGACAGGCTGCGCGTCGAAGAGGAAGTCCGCATGGCCTGTCACGAACAGGATTTTGAGATCTGGATGGACCGCGCGGAGCCGCCGCGCCATCTCGTCGCCGTCCATTGCCGGCATCTTGAGGTCGGCCACCACGAGATCCACCGGGTGGTCGGCGTCGAGGAGCGACAGCGCCGCCGGACCGTCCTCCGCGGTGAGGACGTCGTACCCCGCGTTGGTCAGCACGAGCTGTTCGATGTCGCGGACCGCCGCTTCGTCGTCGACAACCATGACGCGCATGCGCATTACTCTCCGTTCAGAATCAGCTCGACATAGAGCGTCTGGGCGTCCATTTCGAACGGGCAGAGCACACGCGTGACCGCGCTCCCGTATCTGGTGGAGAAGTCCGATCCAATCGTGACCGTAGGCACTGCAATCGCCGACGCCGGTTCGACGGCGGCAAGCTTCGTGCGGAAGGCGCCCGCGATCATGTTGGCGATTTCGCCGATCGCGTCCGGCATCTCGCCGTTCACGGCGTTCGGCTCCATACCCAGCATGGAACCGGCGATCTCGCGCGCCGCGGCCAGCGAACTGTGGAACGCGACCAGGCCGCGGCGGTGTCCCGCGAACGCCACCGTGGCCACGACGTTGGACGGCGGCCGCACCGCGTCGCCATCGAGCTGGGCGCCGCGAACGATCGGTCTGAACACCATCGTTTCGAACACTTCTTCTGTGGCCACCACCAGGTGGTCCACGACGGTCTCGGGAATCGTCATCGCGTCCTCGACGGGGCCATCCTCAGGGCGGCCTGAATCTTTTCTTTGATGGTGTCGGGTGTAAACGGCTTCACGACGTAATTACTGACGCCGGCCTTGAGCGCCTCGACGATGTCCTCTTCGGCGGCGTTGGTGGTGACCATCAGCACCGGCAGCTGTCTGGTGGCCTCGTTGGCGCGAACTGCGCGAACGAAATCGATGCCGCTCATCTCCGGCATGTTCCAGTCGGTGATGATCATGTCCACAGGCGTGGTCGCCAGACGTTCGACGCCCTCGCGACCGTTCCCGGCCTCGTAGCATTCGTGGTGACCGAGCTTCTTCAGGGTATTGATGATGATGCGTCGCATCGTGCTTGAATCGTCGACAATCAGGAAACGCATGGTGACTCCCGGCCACGATCGTCTGTGTGACGTTGGGCTAATCGGCAGATCGGTGATAGGGTTCAATGACCCCCACCGATGGACGGCCCTGCTCCCTCGACTGCTTGGCTTGAACGAGCCAACCGGCTCGCGCTCACGGCGCGGCTGCTGTCGAGTACTGTCCACGACATCAACAACGCGCTACAGGTGATCAGCGGAAACGGCGAACTGCTGGAGCTGGCGCCGAATGCGGACGCGGCGATCATCAAACGCGGCCAGACGATTCGGACGCACGCCAGGCGCGCGTCGAGTCTGCTGACCGAGTTGATGGCGTTTGTGCGCGACGCCAGCGGTCGCGCGCTGCCGGTCACGATGAAGGACGTCGCCACGCAGGCCGTGACGATGCGACACTACGCGCTCACCAAGCTGAGAGTCGCGGTCAGCATCGAAGGCGACGAAGGGCCGGTTGTCGGCAACCCGCGTCATCTGGTGCAGGTGGCGCTGAATCTGGTGGCGAATGCAGAGCAAGCGCTGGCCGGACGTCCGGGCGCCACGCTTCGGCTTCAGGTGCAGCGTGATGCCGCGCGCACCACGCTGTCCGTGATTGACAACGGACCGGGACTGGATCCGCACGCAGAGCGGCGGCTGTTCGAAGCGGACGTGCATTCCACCGACACGCCTGGCGGTCTGGGGATCGGCCTGAACGTGTCGAAATGGTTGATTGAGCAGCAGAAGGGCACGCTGACCTACGCGCGCGCGGCGGATGGTGGCAGCGCGTTTACGATGTCGCTGCCGTCGGCGTAGCGCGAAGGCTTCAGCCGAGCGCTCGCCCAAAGCCTTCGCGCTACACCGCCGCCGCGGCTTCGTCGACATCATCCACCGGCGTCGCTTCGGCGCCACCGAGCCGCTGCAGTTTGTCGATGAGCGTCGTGCGGCTCAGATTCAGCAGACGCGCCGCCTGCCGCTTGTTCCCGCCCGTCTTCTCGAGGCTCCGCAGGATCAGTTCGCGCTCGAGTTGCGATACGACCGACGTAAAACTAAGACCCTCGTCAGGAATCGTCACCGGCGACAGCATCGTCGCCTGCCCGGGCGAGCGCACGTCTTCCGGCAGCATGGCCGGCGTGATCTCCGCGGCGGAGCCACTCATCGCGACCGCGTGCTCGATCGCGTTCTCGAGCTGACGGATGTTGCCGGGCCACGGATGATCCATCAGCGCCCGGAGCGTCGCCTGGCTCAAGGTCCGCGGCGGCACACCGTTGCTCTTGCATGACTTCTGCACGAAATGCTGCGCCAGCAGCGCAACGTCTTCGCGACGGGCGCGCAGCGGCGGCAGCGTGATCGGGACGACGTTCAGGCGGTAGAACAGATCCTCGCGGAAGGTCCCTTCCTTGACCAGTTTCTTCAGATCCACATTCGTCGCCGCGACGACGCGGATGTCGAACTTCACCGGTTTCGATTCGCCGACGCGTTCGATCTCGCGTTCCTGCAGCGCCCGCAGCAGCTTGGCCTGCAGCGACATGGTCATCGACGCGACTTCGTCGATAAACAGGGTGCCCTTGTGCGCCAATTCGAAGCGGCCGATGCGCGCGTTGATGGCGCCGGTGAACGCGCCCTTGACGTGGCCGAACAGTTCCGTTTCAGCGAGGGTTTCCGGAATCGCGGCGGCGTTGAACGCGACGAAATGCTGATCGCGCCGTGGGCTGTTGTGATGAATGGTTCGGGCGATCAGTTCCTTGCCGGTGCCGGTCTCGCCCTGGATGAGGACCGTGCTGTTCATCGGCGACACGAGCTCAAGCGTCGAAAAGACGTGCTGCATCGGCGCGCTGCGGCCGACGACGGTGTCGAACCGAAACCGGTCGTGCAGTTGCGCGCGCAACTCCGCGTTCTCCTGCTGCAGCCGCCGTTCGTTGATGCCGGCCTTCAGAATGGCCCCGAGCTGGACCAACTGGAACGGCTTGATCAGGAAGTCGAGGGCGCCGCGCTTGATCGCGCGGACGGCTTCCTCGACGCCGCCGAATCCGGTCATGACGATGCAGCGGATGCCGGGGTAGCGTGCCAGGGCGGCATCGAGCACGCTCATGCCGTCGCCGTCAGGCAGGCGCAGGTCGACGA
>JANYHS010000260.1 GCA_025358945.1 Acidobacteriota bacterium | reverse complement strand
CTCCACGAGGTGGCCGGCCAGGCCGAGCGCGTGCGCCTCGCTTTCAATCACACAGGGGCCTGCGATCAGCACGAAGGGGCTTCCGCCCCCAATCGTGATGTCGCCCAGATGAAGAGATGTCACGGACAGCATTATAGAGGGCAGGTGGGCCTAGTAGGTCGGGTGGGCCAGGTGGGTCAGGGGTTCTTACCAGACCGACTTGACCTACCTGACTTACGCGACCGATTCCGCTTCAGGCCTGATGCCGTGTGCCGTCTTGTGCTGATACGAGGCCGCGACGAACGCCGCGAAGAGCGGGTGCGGTTTGGTCGGCTTCGACTTGAACTCCGGAAGGAACTGGACCGCGAGATACCAGGGGTGACCGGGCAACTCCGCGATCTCCACGAACTTGCCGTCCGGTGAGCGGCCGGAGATCTTCAGCCCGTGCTCATTCAGCGTCTGTTCGTAGAGGCAGTTGAACTCGTAGCGGTGGCGGTGACGCTCTTCGATCATGTCCGTGCCGTAGATCTTCTGCGCGAGTGATCCGGGCGCCAGCGCGCACGCGTAGCTGCCGAGCCGCATGGTGCCGCCGAGGTCGTCGATGCCGAGTAGATCGCGCAGCTTGTAGATCACCTTGGCCGAGGTGTCCGGGTTGCACTCGGTGGAGTCCGCGTCTGCGAGTCCCGCGACGTTGCGCGCGTACTCGACCGTCGCCCACTGGAAGCCGTAGCAGATGCCGAAGTAGGGGATACCGCGCTCGCGCGCGACCTTGGCCGCGATCATCATCCCGCGCGTGCCGCGGTTGCCGAATCCGCCGGGCACGAGAATCCCGTCCGCGCCATCGAGCAGCGCCGGACCGTTCGGCTCCTCGAGCGCCTCGGCCTCGATCCACTTGATGTTCACCTTCAGGCGATGCGGAAATCCGCCGTGATACAGCGCCTCGTTCAGGCTCTTGTACGAGTCTTCGTAACCCACGTACTTGCCGACGACGTGAATGGTGATTTCGTCGGACGGGTTCTTGATCCGGTTGACGAGATCTTCCCACGCTTCCATGTGCCGCTCGGTCTCCGGCAGATGCAGGTGCTTCAGGACGATCCGGTCGAGCCCTTCCGCCGCGAACGCGACGGGGACCTCGTAGATCGTCGAGACGTCTTTCGCCGTGATCACAGCCTCTTCATCGACGTCGCAGAACAGCGCGATCTTCCGCTTGATGTCCTGATCGAGGAAACGGTCGGTGCGGCAGAGGAGGATGTCCGGCTGGATGCCGATCGATCGCAGATCGCGCACGCTGTGCTGCGTGGGCTTGGTCTTCAGTTCGCCGGCGGCGCCGATGAACGGCACCAGCGTCAGGTGCACGTAGAGCGTGTTGTCGCGGCCGACATCCTGACGGAACTGGCGGATGGCTTCGAGGAACGGCAGGCTCTCGATGTCGCCGACCGTGCCACCGATTTCCACGAGGACGACGTCGACGTTGTTCGACACGGCGCGGATCGCGTCCTTGATTTCGTTGGTGATGTGCGGAATCACCTGCACGGTGCGGCCAAGGTATTCGCCGCGGCGTTCCTTCTGGATGACGGTGGAGTAGATCTTCCCGGTCGTCCAGTTGGAGTTTCGCGTCGTGACCGTATTGGTGAAGCGTTCGTAGTGGCCGAGATCGAGGTCTGTTTCGCCGCCATCGTCGGTGACGAAGACTTCGCCGTGCTGGTACGGGCTCATCGTGCCCGGATCCACGTTGATGTACGGGTCGAACTTCTGCATCGTCACCGTGTAGCCGTGACCTTCGAGCAGGCATCCGATGCTGGCCGCCGCCAGGCCCTTGCCAAGCGAGGAGACCACGCCGCCGGTGATAAAAATGTATTTCGGGGTTCGTCCGTCGGTGTTTGTCATGGGTGTCAACTTGAAGCCTGCGGCGCCAGCAGCCGCCGCACCTGGTCCAGGTCCTCCGGCGTATCGACGCCGAACGATTCGTACTGCGTCTCAACCGCGGTGATGCGGATGCCGTGCTCCAGCGCGCGCAACTGCTCGAGCGACTCGGCCCGCTCGAGCGGGGTCGGCTCCAGAGAGGCCAGCACGAGCAGGACACTGCGGCGATACGCGTAGAGACCGATATGTCTATAGAGCGGCGGCCAGCCACCCCGTGGGTCGCGGATGTGGGGAATGGGTGACCGGGAGAAATACATGGCAAAACCTGCCCGGTCGACGACGATTTTTGTGATGTTCGGGTTGTTGAGTTCGGAGCGGTCCTGAATGCGCCGGAACAGCGTCGTCATCTGCACGGTGGGATCGGTCGCGAACGGCGCGACCAGTTCATCGATCGCGCGCGGGTCAATCAGCGGTTCGTCGCCCTGCACATTGACGACGACGTCGCAGTCCATCGACGCGGCGACCTCGGCCAGCCGGTCCGTTCCCGTTTCGTGCGTCGCTTTCGTCAGCCGCACCTTGCCACCGAAATCCTTCACGCGCGTCGCGATGCGCAAGTCATCCGTGGCCACGAGGACGTCCGACAGCCCGCGCGCTGCCGACACGCGCCGGTATACGTGCTCGATCATCGGACGGCCGTCGAGGTCAGCTAGGGCTTTGCCAGGGAGCCGCGTCGACGCGTATCGGGCGGGGATGATGGCGACGATGGTAAGCGGGGGAACCGAATCGACTCGTGAACCAGTCGATACAGGGTGCACGACGAATAATAACACAAGCCGAAAGTGCGCGTGCTACGATCCGCGGAGTACGTGATGAATCTCAAGCGGACGACGACAATTGCGGTCGTTGGCGCGGCACTCGCCGCGTGGCTGGCGGGCGCCGCGACGTCGAATCATGTCATACCAGCGGCGCCGGTTCACCGTCCCGCGAGCATCGAGCAGCGCGGCGCCGAGCTTGCGGGCGAAATCGAGAAGCTGCACGAACGGCTGGCGCCGTCCGCGACGCCGAACGCGCCGGGCCGTAATCTGTTCGCGTTTCAGGCCGCGCCGGTTCGCCCGGTGCCGACTGTCGCCGTCCTGCCGGTCCCGCGTCCCACGGTCGCCGAGTTCGCGCCCGCGCTCGCGCAGCCTGCGCTGAAGCTGTCCGGCATTGCCGAGGATGCCGGCGCTGACGGTCCGATCCGGATCGCGTTCATCTCCGGTGAGGGGCAGCTGTTCATGGTGAAGGAAGGCGAGACCGTCACGCCGCGCTACCGCGTCGCGAAGATCTCCGCCGACGTCGTCGAACTCACCGACGTCATCAACAACAGCATCCGAAGGCTCGCGTTGCGTTGAGTCTTCAGTTCTTCGTTCTGACTTCTAAGTTCTAAGTTCGTTTCCCATGTCCACAGCCATCATCATCAACCCGATCTCTGGTGGCGCGAGCCCTGCCGCGGCGCGCGCGCGCGCGCAGCTGGCGCTGGCGGTGGTCGACGCGCACGGCGATCCGGTTGAAGTGTTGATGACCGAAGGCGTCGGCCACGCGCGCGAGTTGGCGAAGTCGGCCGTGCGGCGTGGCGCGCGGCTCGTGCTCGCCTGGGGCGGCGACGGCACCATTAACGAAGTGGCGTCCGCGCTCGCGTTCGATGACGTGCCGCTCGGCATCGTCCCCGCCGGATCCGGCAACGGGCTGGCGCGCGAACTGGGGGTGAATCTGCAGGCAGAGCGCGCGATCGCCGACGCCTTGCAGGCAGTGCCGCGGGCGATGGACGTGGGCGAGGTTGATGGGCGTCTGTTTGTGAACATCGCCGGCATCGGCTTCGACGCGCACATCGCCTCGAAGTTCGCCACGGCGAAACGACGCGGGTTCGTGGGCTACGCCGGCATCACGGCGCGCGCGCTCACCAGCTATGTTCCGCAGCACTACCGGATCACCAGCGGCGGCGTGCAACGCGAGGCGCGCGCGATTCTCGTGACGATCGCCAACTCCGCGCAATTTGGCAACAACGCGCGCATCGCGCCGGGTGCGCTGGTCGACGACGGCCTGCTGGATCTGGTGGTGATGGAAGAGCGATCGCGCCTCGGAACCGTGATGGGACTTCGGCGGCTGTTCACTGGAACGGTCGCTCGCGCCCAGGGGTGCACAATCCAGAAGATTCGTGAGGTGACGATTGAAGCCGACCAGCCGATGACGTATCACGTCGACGGCGAGCCGGTGGACGGCGGGACGACATTGCGCGCGCGCATTCATCCGGGCGCGTTGATGATCGCCGTGCGGTAAGACGCAAGACTAAAAGTCTTGCGCCACTTTGCGAACGCAAGGCCGAGGCCTTGCGCCACATCGTGTGGCGCAGCCAATTTAGGGCTGCGTCTTGCGGTGGGGTAAGACGCAAGACTAAAAGTCTTGCGTCACTTTGCGTCCGAATGTGGAGCGGCTCTATAGAGCTGGGTCAGGCCAGCCGTACGACCCAAGCCTCGCGGATCGCGGGAACCCTGCGCAGCTCTTCGACCGCCTTCTCGAGCGCGTCCGGCGCGCCGGCGTCTTCGTCCACGTTGACGACGCCGATGGCGCCAGACTCACCCCGTCCCAGCGCGAAGTTGGCGATGTTCACGCGATGACGGCCGAGGATCGTGCCGACTTCGCCGATCACGCCTGGCTGATCGTCGTTGGCGATGATCAGCATGGTCCCGCCGAGCGGCGCTTCGACGGCGACGCCGCGCACGGCGACCAGGCGCGGGCTGTTTGGTTCAAAGACGGTGCCCTCCACCCAGCGATCGCCGGCGTCGGTGGTCAGCTTGATCGAGACCAGGCTGGTGAAATGGCGCGACCGCGAGCTGCGCGATTCGACGATGTCGATGCCGCGCGCGAGCGCCGCGGCACGCGCGTTCACGATCGAGACACCGCTCGAGAGGATCGGACGCAGGACGCCGGCCGCTGCACTGGCCGCGAGGATGTCCACGCCGCGGCTCTCGACAAGCGCGCCGTAGTAGCGGACGCCGAGCGCCTCGATGCGCGCCGTGCCCATCTGCGACGCGATCGCCCCGAGTTGGTCCGCCAGACGGATCCACGGCTGCAGCCGCGTCATCTCGTCGGGGTGAATCGACGGGAAGTTCACGGCGTTTCTTACCATGCCGTCGCGCAGGAAGTCGCGCACGGTGGCGGCCGTCTCGATGCCGACGAGTTCCTGCGCCTCTTCGGTGGACGCCGCGATGTGCGGTGTCGCGATCACTTGCGGCAACTGTGCCAGCGCCCAGTCCGCCGGCGGTTCCGTTTCGAAAACGTCGAGCCCGGCGCCGGCCACGAGCCCCCGTTCAATCGCGCGCGCGAGCGCCGCCTCGTCGATCAGCTCGCCGCGCGCGGTGTTGATGATCCGGATGCCGGGCTTGCAGCGCGCAAACCGGTCGTCGTTGAAGATGTGTTTCGTTTCCGGCGTTGACGGCAGGTGCAACGTCAGGTAGTCCGCGGTCGCGCACACCTCGTCCAGCGTCATCAGCTCGACGCCGATGCCAACCGCGACATCTTTCGAGATATACGGGTCGTGGGCGACCACGCGCATGCCGAACGCGCGGGCGCGCTGCGCCACTTCCTGGCCGATACGTCCCAATCCGGCGACGCCAAGGGTTTTTCCGCGCACCTCAGTGCCGAGAAATCGTTTCTTTTCCCATTTTCCAGCCTTCATCGCGCTGTCGGCGGCTGGAATCGAGCGCGAGAGCGCCAGCATCAGGGCGCACGCGTGCTCGGCGACGCTGATGCTGTTGGCGCCGGGCGCGTTGACGACGAGGATGCCGCGGGCGCTCGCGGCGGCGACGTCCACGTTATCCACGCCGGTGCCGGCGCGCGCGATGATGCGGAGCCCGGGCGCCGCGTCCATCAGCGCAGCCGTTACCTTGGTCGCGCTGCGGACCAGGATGCCGTCGGCGTCGGCCATGTCGAGCGCGAGAGCGTCCGGCTTGCGGCCGGCGCGCGCGTCCACGATCCACCCGGCCTCGGCTCGAATCAATTCCAGCGCCGAGGCTGGCAGGTCGTCGGCAACAACGATTTTCACGAGGGTCCTGTTCTGGGTCCGATGCTCCGGACGTAATTGACGACGTCCCAGAGTTGATGAGTGGTCATCTTGTGGCCGTACGCCTTCATCCCCGTGGACTTGACGCCGTCACGGATGACCGTAAAGATTTCGCCGTCGGTCGCGCCGTGCTTCCAATCGGCGTCCGCGAGGTTCGACGGCTTGGGGTTCAGTTCCTCGCCCATCGCGCCGTCGCCTGTGCCGGTATCACCGTGGCAACCGGCGCACTGTTTGTGATACAGCGCCTTGCCGGCCGCGACCGATGCAGCCTTGGGCGGAACGGGATTCTTCAGCTTGGCCGCTGTCCGATGATGATGCGCACCGCCTTCCGCCGGATGCTGATGCTCCTGCGAACTGCGGGCGGCAAGTGCGACGGACAGACACGCGGTCAGCGTCACGACGAACAATGCGTGGCGGATTGATATAGGCATCGGTCGACTCTCCTGCGGTCCTGTAAGTATAATCCGTAGGTTTTGTGACCCACGTGTTGTTACCAGAGCGGTGCGCGCTGGTGACTCGCCCTGACATGGTGCAAACCGCTAAAACATTCGGAACTCTTCGTCACATCGACGTAAACGCGATGCCTTTTCCACAGAGTTTTCCACAGATGTCGCGGAAATCTTTTTGGGACGGCAGGTGACCTGACCTAAAAAACTATGCCGAACTTCACTTCGATCAAACCGCCGACAATTGGCGCCGCTATTTCCAGAAAAAACGGCGAGCTGGTGGTGCCGGACAACCCGATCATCCCGTTCATCGAGGGCGATGGCACTGGGCCCGACATCTGGCGCGCCAGCGTCCGCGTGTTCGACGCCGCCGTCGAGAAAGCCTACGGCGGGAAGAAAAAGATCGCGTGGATGGAAGTCTACGCTGGGGAAAAGAGCTTCAAACAGTTCAGCAGCTGGCTGCCGGACGACACGGTCGAGGCGTTCCGCGAGTACTACGTCGGTATCAAGGGACCGCTGACGACGCCGGTGGGCGGCGGGATCCGTTCGCTGAACGTGGCACTGCGGCAGCTGCTCGATCTGTATGTCTGCCTTCGCCCGGTGCGCTGGTACAAAGGCGTGCCTTCTCCGGTGAAACACCCTGAGAAGGTCGATATGGTCATCTTCCGGGAGAACACCGAGGACATTTACGCCGGCATCGAGTTCGTGCCCGGCTCGCCGGAAGCGCAGAAGGTGCTCGACTTCCTCGCGAAGGAATTCCCCAAGGAATATCGAAAGATTCGCTTCGGATCGGAGTCCGCGGTCCGGACCTGGCAGGCGCAGCTGGAAGCGATCGGCGCGCCCAACCGCGAACTCGGCATCGAGGTCGGTCTTGGCATGAAGGCCGTCAGCCGGCTCGGAACCGAGCGCCTGGTGCACAGCGCGATCGAGTACGCCGTGAAGCACGGCAGCAAGAGCGTGACGCTGGTGCACAAGGGCAACATCATGAAGTACACCGAGGGCGCCTTTCGCGACTGGGGTTACCAGGTCGCGAAGGATTTCTTCGGCGCGGTGGAGATCGACGGCGGACCGTGGTGCAAGATCCCGGTGGGGAAGCCGGGCGCCGGTCTCGTCATCAAGGACGCGATCGCCGACATCACGCTGCAGCAGGTGCTGACGAGGCCCGACGAGTTCGACGTCATCGCGACCCTGAACCTGAACGGCGACTACCTCTCTGACGCGCTGGCGGCGCAGGTCGGCGGCATCGGCATCGCGCCGGGCGGCAACATCAACTACGTCACCGGCCACGCCGTCTTCGAAGCGACGCACGGCACCGCGCCGAAATACGCCGGTCAGGACAAAGTGAATCCGGGTTCGGTGATTCTCTCCGGCGAGATGATGTTCCGGCACATGGGCTGGGGCGAGGCTGCGGATCTGATCGTCAAGGGGATGGACGGTGCGATCGCCGGCAAGCGCGTCACCTACGACTTCGCGCGCCTGATGGAGGGTGCGACGGAACTGAAGACGTCGGAGTTCGCCGACGCCATTATCAAAAGCATGTAGCGCGAAGGCTTCAGCCGAGCGTCAGCAATAATACGTAGCGCGAAGGCTTCAGCCGAGCGTCAGGAGAGTCGAATGAATCGTAAAGTCACAGTCGTCGGCGGAGCAGGAAACGTCGGCGCGACGGTCGCGCGCGGCGTCGCGGAGAAACAGCTGGCCGACGTTGTCGTCATCGACATCGCCGACAAGAAGGCCGCCGGTGTGGCGCTCGACATTCTCGAGGCGTGCCCGGTGTACGGGTCGGACGCTCGCGTGATGGGATCCGGCGACTACGCCGACAGCGCCAACTCGGACATCGTCGTCGTCACCTCGGGCGTGCCGCGCAAGCCGGGCATGAGCCGCGACGACCTGCTGAACGTGAACTACAAGATCATGCAGCAGGTCACCGAGCAGGTCGTGAAGTACTCGCCCAACTGCATCATCATCCCGGTGTCGAACCCGTTGGACGCGATGGCACAGGCGGTGTTGAAGCTGTCGAAGTTCCCGCGCGAGCGGGTCATCGGGATGGCGGGCGTACTCGACTCCGCCCGCATGCGATCGTTCATCGCCAAGGAGCTGAACGTCTCGGTGGAGAACATCCACGCGTTCGTCCTCGGCGGCCACGGCGACACGATGGTGCCGCTGCCGCGCTACTCGACGGTCGCCGGCATTCCGATCACCGACCTGTTGAGTAAGGAGGCGATCGACCGGATTTCGGCGCGGACGGCGAAGGGCGGCCTCGAGATCACCGAACTGGTCGGCACCAGTGCGTGGTACGCGCCAGGCGCGTCGGTCGTCGAGATGATCGAAGCGATCCTCCTCGACAAGAAGAAGATCCTGCCGTGCTCGGTCTACCTGCAGGGTGAGTACGGGGTGCAGAACCTGTTTGTCGGCGTGCCGTGCAAGCTGGGCGCGCGCGGACTCGAACAGATCATCCAGATCACGCTGACGCCGGAGGAAGATGCGGCGTTCAAGAAGTCGGCGGCGTCGGTGAAGGAGTTGGTGGACGTCATCGGGGTCTAGAGCGGGGGCTGGGGACGAGGGTCTGGGGGCTGAAATGACGGATTCAAATCTGGTCGTCGTGCATTCGTTCGGAAGCCAGCCGGAAGCCGACATGGCCGTCAGCGCACTCGAGGCGGCCGGGATCGACGCGATGATTCAGTCGGACACGGGCGGTGGCATGCGGCCGAGCATCGCCTGGGCCGGCGTCGGCTTCCAGGTCCTGGTCCGCGAGGAAGACCTCGTGCAGGCGCGCGACGTACTCGATCTGCCGGCCACGCCGAGCGCATGAGCGTCGAGGGACGCGTCACCGACTACGACAGCGGTATCGCCGACCGGTTCGATCTTCGGTACAGCGTCTACGGGTACGACGGCGTGCGCGACACGCTGATTAATTTTCTCGGACCGCAGCCGGTGGCCGCGCTCGAGGTGGGTTGCGGGACGGGCCATTGGCTGGCCGAAATCGGGGCTCGGCTCACACCTTCGCCCGACGAGAAGGGCCCAATGCTCGCGGGCGTCGATCCGTCCGCGCCGATGCTCGCGCAGGCGGCGGCCTGTAGCGCGAAGGCTTCAGCCGAGCGTCCTCGCCTCGTTCAAGCGTGCGCCGAAGATCTACCCTGGGGCGACGCGACTTTCGATCGCCTCTTCTGCGTCAACGCCCTCCATCACTTCTCCAATCGCCAGAAATTCTTCGCCGAGGCGCGGCGCGTCCTCAAGCCAGGCGGGGGATTGATGACCGTCGGCAAGGACCCGCACACGGATCGCGACGAGTGGTGGGTCTACGAATATTTCGAGGAAACGCGGGCGATCGATCGCGAGCGGTTCGCGCGCGTGCGGACGCTTCGCGGAGAGATCGCGCTGGCCGGCTTCGCGTGGACGGAGTCGATGGAGGCCGACCACATCGAGGTGGTGCTGGCGGCAGCGGACGTGCTGGCGAGCGGCGTCGCGGATCCGAAATTCACGTCGCAGCTGACGATGCTGTCGCCAGAGGAGTTCAGCCGGGGAGCCGACCGGCTGCGCCAGGCGAACGACGCGGCCGACGGCACGTTGCAGCTCGTTGCCGACTTCCGGCTGTACGCCACCGTCGGCTGGGTGTGAGGCTCAGCGGAAGCCTTCGCCCTACTTGCTCAACCGCGCCATCACGTACTCGCGCGTCATGCGCGCGATGTTGGAGATCGGAATCTCCTTCGGACACACCGCCTCGCATTCGCCTTCATTCGAGCAGCTGCCGAACCCTTCGCTGTCCGCCTGGTCGATCATCGCGGTCACGCGCGTGTACCGCTCCTGCTGACCCTGCGGCAGCAGCGAGAGATGGGAGATCTTCGCGCTCATAAACAGGTGCGCCGACGCGTTCTTGCATGCGGCCACGCACGCACCGCAACCGATGCACGCGGCCGAATCCATTGCCGCGTCGCACACATCCTTCGGGATCAGAATGTTGTTGGCGTCCTGCGCGCCGCCGGCGTTGATGGACACGAAGCCGCCCGCGGCGATGATGCGGTCGAACGCGCTACGGTCCACCACCAGATCCTTGACGACGGGGAAGGCCTTGGCGCGCCAGGGCTCGATCGTCACCGTCTCGCCGTCCTTGAACCGCCGCATGTGCAGTTGGCACACCGTCGTCCCGCGGTCCGGCCCGTGCGCGACGCCGTCGATCACCAGGCTGCACGTCCCGCAGATGCCTTCACGGCAGTCGGAGTCGAACGCGATCGCGTCCTTGCCCTTGACGATCAGTCCCTCGTTGACGACGTCGAGCATCTCGAGGAACGACATGTCGGGCGACACGCTGTCGGCCGTGTAATCCTCGAGCCGCCCTGGGGCGGTCGGTCCCGCCTGGCGCCAGATTTTAAGATTGAGACGCATGATTCCTTTCGCTCGGCTAAAGCCTTCGCGCTACTTATACGACCGCTGGCTGGGGTGGACTTCGTGGAATTCGAGCGGCTCCTTGTGGAGTTCAGGCGTCGCGCCGACGCCTTTGAATTCCCACGCCGCCACGTATGAGTAGTTATCGTCGTCGCGCATCGCCTCGCCGTCCGGCGTCTGGCTCTCCTCGCGGAAGTGGCCGCCGGCGGATTCCTTGCGGTCGAGCGCGTCGCGTGTGAGGAGTTCCGCGAACTCCAGGTAGTCGGCGACGCGGCCCGCGTACTCGAGGCTCTGATTGAGGTTGTCGGCCGAGCCAGGCACCGAAACGTTGTGCCAGAACTCCTCGCGCAGTTTCGGGATCGCCTGCAGCGCGCGCTTCAGGCTCGCATCCGTTCGCGCCATCCCGACGTCGTCCCACATGATGCGGCCAAGTTCGCGGTGAATGTCGCGGATGCCGCGGTTGCCTTTCACCGTCAGCAGCTTGTTGATCTGGTTCTGCGCGTTCTGCGCGGCTTCCTTGAACGCGTCGTGATCGGTGGTGATCTTCGGCACGGGATTGTTGGCGAGGTAGTCGCCAATGGTGTACGGGATCACGAAATAGCCGTCGGCCAGACCCTGCATCAGCGCGCTCGCGCCGAGGCGGTTCGCGCCGTGGTCGGAAAAATTCGCTTCACCGAGCACGTGCAGACCAGGGACGGTGCTCATCAGGTTGTAGTCCACCCACAATCCGCCCATGGTGTAGTGGATGGCGGGGTAGATCCGCATCGGCACCTTGTACGGATCCTCGTCGGTGATCTTGTTGTACATCTGGAAAAGATTGCCGTACTTCTCCTTGATGACTTCCGGGCCGAGTCGTGTGATCGCGTCCTTGAAGTCGAGGTACACGGCCAGACCGCTCTCGCCGACGCCGCGTCCCTCGTCTGCAGCCTGCTTGGCGTTGCGCGACGCCACGTCGCGCGGGACGAGGTTACCGAACGACGGATATTTGCGTTCGAGGTAGTAGTCGCGTTCCTCTTCGGGAATCAACTCGGGCGAGCGCTTGTCGCCCTTCGTCTTCGGCACCCAGACGCGGCCGTCGTTGCGCAGTCTCTCGCTCATCAGCGTCAGCTTCGACTGGTGGTCGCCGCTGACCGGGATGCACGTCGGGTGAATCTGGGTGAAGCAGGGGTTCGCGAAGAACGCGCCGCGCTTGTGCGCGCGCCACGACGCGGTGACGTTCGAGTTGATCGCGTTGGTCGAGAGGTAGTAGACCGTGCCGTAGCCGCCGGTCGCCAGAATCACGGCGTCGCCGACGTAGCGCTCGAGTTCGCCGGTCACCAGGTTGCGGACGATGATGCCGCGCGCTTTGCCGTCGACGACGACCAGGTCGAGCATCTCGCGCCGCGCGAACAGCTTCACGGCTTTCGCGTGCGCCTGCCGCATCAGCGACTGGTAGGCGCCGATCAGCAGCTGCTGGCCCGTCTGGCCGCGCGCATAGAAGGTGCGCGAGACCTGCGCGCCGCCAAATGATCGATTGTCGAGCAGGCCGCCGTACTCGCGCGCGAACGGCACGCCCTGCGCGACGCACTGGTCGATGATGTTGACGCTCAGCTGCGCGAGGCGGTAGACGTTGGCCTCACGCGACCGGTAGTCGCCGCCTTTGACCGTGTCGTAGAACAGCCGGTAGACGCTGTCGCCGTCGTTCTGGTAGTTCTTCGCGGCGTTGATGCCGCCCTGCGCGGCGATGCTGTGCGCCCGGCGGGGACTGTCCTGGATGCAGAAGTTCAGGACGTTGTAGCCCAATTCGCCCAGCGACGCGGCAGCGGAGGCGCCCGCCAGGCCGGTGCCGACGACGATGACGGTGTACTTCCGCTTGTTGGCCGGGTTGACCAGCTTCATGTCGAACTTGTGCCGGTCCCATTTTTCGGCGATCGGACCCGCCGGTACTCGTGCGTCGAGCTTCATGACCGGACTCCATAGAAGTGCGCAAAGAGCGCGATGACGATGAAGCCGCCCGCGACGAGCACGGCGATGGCCTTGCCGGCGGGAAGAATTACGCGTGTCCACGCCGGCTTGTCGGCGCCGAGCGACTGGAACGCGCTCGAGGCGCCGTGCCACAGGTGCGAGCCGACCACCAGCATGCTGATGATGTAGAAGCCGACCATCACGGGGTTGGCAAACGTCTCCATCTCCTGACGGTAGAGGTCGCGTCCGCCGGCGGGCCACTCGTACTGCGTGCCCCATCCGTCATGAAACGCCTTGACGTGAACCAGCAGGAAGGCGAACAGCCACAGCCCCGAGAAGATCATCGTGGAGGAGGCGAACGTCTTGCGGGTGGTGTGCCCGGCGCTCTTCTTTTTCTGGTACGCCACGGGGCGCGCCGTCTGGTTGCTCAAGAAGTTCCGGACCGTTTTGTAGATGTGGATGACAAACCACGACAACAGCACGAGCTCGACGAGCGGGAGCAGCGGGTTGCTCTCGAGCGTGAACGCGTACGTGTTGAAGGCGGCCGGCCCGAGGAAGACCACCATGTTGCCCGCGATATGGATCAGCAGATACACAACGAGAAGGACGCCGGTGAGGCCGATAAGGATTTTTGTCCCGACCGACGACGAAAAAATGCCTGTACGTGGAGCCATCAGACGTGAGTTTACTGTTGCGTCACGAGCACGCGCAAGTTAGCATCAGACGTTTCCTGCCGTTATGAAAATCCACGAGTATCAAGCGAAAGCGATTCTGGCGCGCCACGGCGTGCCCGTGCCTCGCGGTGAGGTGACGTCCACTCCTTCTGAAGCCGGCGAGATCGCCACGCGCCTGGGCGGCGCGGTGGTCGTCGTCAAAGCGCAGATCCACGCGGGCGGCCGCGGCAAAGGCGGCGGCGTCAAGCTGGCGAAAAGCCCGGACGAGGCCGTCAAGCTCGCCCGCGACATGATCGGCATGACCCTCATCACGCACCAGACCGGTCCTGAAGGCCGGGTGGTCGGCCGCGTGCTCGTCGAAGAGGGCCTGCAGATGACGCGCGAGCTGTATCTCAGCATCGTGCTCGACCGCGCGGCCGGCAAGCCGGTCGTCATGGCCAGCGCCGCTGGCGGCATGGACATCGAAGAGGTCGCCGACAAGACGCCGGAGAAAATCGTCCGCGTCTACATCGAACCGGGTGTTGGCATCGTCCCGTTCGAAGCGCGTCAGCTTGGGTTCGGCATCGGCCTCGACGGCGCGCAGGTGAACAAGTTTGTCAAGGTCGTGTCGTCGCTCTACGACGCGTATCTCTCGACAGATTGCTCGCTGCTCGAAATCAACCCGCTCGTCGTCACCGCGGCAGGCGATCTGCTGGCGCTCGACGCGAAGATGACCTTCGACGACAACGCGCTCTACCGCCACGCGGACATCAAGGAACTGCGCGACCTCGGCGAAGAAGATCCGCTCGAGATCGAAGCGTCCAAGTTCAACCTGAACTACATCCACCTCGATGGCAACATCGGTTGCATGGTGAACGGCGCCGGCCTCGCGATGGCGACGATGGACATCATCAAGCTGGCGGGTGGGGAGCCGGCAAATTTCCTCGACGTCGGCGGAGGCGCGAACGCGGAGCAGATTCGCAACGCGTTCAAGATTCTGATGTCGGACAACAAGGTGAAGGCCGTCCTTATCAACATCTTCGGCGGCATTTTGCGCTGCGACGTACTCGCGCAGGGCGTCATCGCCGCGGTGAAGGAACTTGGCGTGCCGGTGCCAATCGTGATCCGCATGGAAGGCACCAACGTCGACGAAGGCAAGCGTCTGCTTCGCGAGAGCGGCATGAAGCTGACCACCGCCGACAGCATGGACGAGGCCGCGAAAAAGGTTGTGGAGCTCGCAGGTTAATGTCGATCCTAATAGACAAAAACACCCGCCTCATCGTCCAGGGACTCACCGGTCGCGAGGGCACGTTCCACGCCAAACAGGCCGCGGCCTACGGCACGACCGTCGTCGGTGGCGTGACCCCCGGTAAGGGCGGCACGACACACGAAGGCTGGCCGGTGTTCGACACCGTGCAGGACGCGGTGAAGCAGACCGGCGCCAACGCCTCGGTGATCTTCGTCCCGCCGCCGTTCGCGGCCGACGCGGTGATGGAAGCCGCCGACAGCGGCCTCGCGCTCGTCGTCTGCATCACGGAAGGTATCCCGACGCTCGACATGATGCGAGCGATGACGTTCCTCAAGGAGCATCCGTCGACGCGGCTGGTCGGACCGAACTGTCCAGGGCTGATCTCGCCAGGCAAAGCGAAGGCAGGCATCATCCCCGGCAACATCTGCAAGGAAGGGCGCATCGGCATCGTGTCCAAGAGCGGCACCCTCACCTACGAAGCGATCCATCAGCTCACGCGGCTCGGGATGGGGCAGAGCACCTGCATCGGCATCGGCGGCGATCCGCTGATCGGCACATCGCACATTGATGCATTGAAACTGTTCGGCGAGGACCCCGATACCGACGCCGTGATCATGATTGGCGAAATTGGCGGCAACGCGGAGGAAGACGCCGCGGCGTGGATCAAGGTCAATTTCAAAAAGCCTGTCGTCGGTTTCATCGCGGGACAGACGGCGCCTCCCGGGCGCCGCATGGGTCACGCGGGCGCGATCATCGCGGGCGGCAAAGGGACGGCGGCTGAAAAGATGGCTGCGCTCACCGCTGCCGGCGTGACGGTCGTGCAGAGCCCCGCCGATATGGGACGCGCCAACAAAGAGCTGCTCTAAGTCTGGTATACTTCCCAGGTTATTCTGCTCCGGCGGAGCTCCGCCGGGATTCCTTTATCTTCATACGTTGTAAGGACTTGAGAATGTCACCGACAGATCTCGCGGTTCAAGAACAGCAAGCCTCCGGGAAGGCGCACCGGGTCGTCAACGACTTCAGTATCCAGATTGCCACAATCAACGGATCGGGCAGCCAGACCGCCAACATGGTTCTGCTACGTTCCATCCTGTTGATGGGCGTCCCGGTCTCCGGCAAGAACATGTTCCCGTCCAACATTGCCGGCCTCCCGACCTGGTACACCATTCGCGCCAGCAAGCGTCACTACATCGCGCGCAAGAAGGAAGTCGACTTCCTCGTCGCGATGAATCCGGAGACCGCGAAGGAAGACGTCCTCACCCTCGATCCCGGCTCCGCGGTGGTCTACGATGAGGCGCTGAAGCTCAACACACTGCGCAACGACCTGGTGTTCTACCCCGTGCCGTTCGACGCGCTCGTCAAGCCGGTGTGCCCCGACGCGAAGCTGCGCCGGCTCGTCCGCAACATGATCTACCCCGGCGTAATCGCGAAGCTGCTGGGAATCGACCCGGTCCTGATGGAGAAAGCGCTCGCCAAGCAGCTTGGTAAGAAGGCGAAGGCCGTCATCCTGAACGCGGCCGCGCTCAAGGCCGGCTACGACTACGCCGAGGCGACGTTCACGAAGCAGGATCCGTTCGTCATCGAGACGATGAACGAAACCGCCGGCAAGATCCTCATCGAGGGCAACGCGGCCGCGGCGATCGGCTGCATGATGGCCGGCGTCACCGTCGTCGCGTGGTACCCGATTACGCCCTCGTCCTCATTGTGCGAATCGTTGATTGCGTACATGAAGAAATACCGCGTCGACAAGGAAACCGGGAAAGCGACGTTCGCGATCGTGCAGGCCGAGGACGAGATTGCGTCGCTCGGTATGGTGATCGGCGCGAGCTGGGCGGGCGCGCGGTCGATGACCGCAACCGCCGGTCCCGGCATCTCGCTGATGGGCGAGTTCGCCGGCCTGGCGTACTACGCGGAAACACCGGCCGTGATCTTCAACGTCCAGCGCGTCGGACCGTCGACCGGTCTGCCGACCCGCACCGCGCAGGGCGATCTGATTCAGGCGGCATTCCTCTCGCACGGCGACACCAAGCACATCATGCTGATCCCGTGTTCGGTGGAAGAGTGCTACACGATGGCGCAGGAAGCCTTCGACATCGCCGAGCAGTTCCAGACGCCGGTGTTCATCATGATGGACCTCGACCTGGGCATGAATAACTGGATGTCCGACGCGTTCACGTATCCGACGCTGCCGATCAACCGCGGCAAGCTGCTGACGGCGGAGAAGCTCAAGGAACTCGGTGACGGCTGGGGACGCTACAAGGACGTTGACGGCGACGGCATCCCGTACCGCACCGTGCCGGGCGATGGCATGCCGTCGTACTTCACGCGCGGCTCGGGCCACAACGCGAAGGGGCAGTACAGCGAGCGCCCCGACGACT
This sequence comes from Acidobacteriota bacterium, assembly GCA_025358945.1. Taxonomy (GTDB): domain Bacteria; phylum Acidobacteriota; class Vicinamibacteria; order Vicinamibacterales; family CAVVIG01; genus CAVQFC01. The sequence goes on along the minus strand of JANYHS010000260.1, from coordinate 3,968 downwards.
ACGTGGAAAACATGGATCGCCTGACGCGCAAGTTCGACACCGCGCGCACGTTCATCCCGAAGCCGGTCGTGCAGACGAATCCGAATGCCAAGATCGGGTTCATCGCCTTCGGCACGACGCACTTCGCGCTCGAAGAGAGTCGCGATCAGCTGCGTGAGGAAACCAAGGTCGAGACGTCGTACTTCCGCGTCCGTGCCTATCCCTTCAACGACGAGATCTCGGCGTTCATCGACGCGCACGAGCGTGTCTACATTGTCGAGCAGAACCGCGACGCGCAGATGCTCCAGCTGATGAAGCTGGAGCTGACGCCGGATCGGCAGAAGAAGCTGCGCAGCGTGCTGCACTACAACGGCCTGCCGATTGACGCCCGCAGCATCACGGACGCGGTGTTGGCGCTGGAAGGCTTCGAAGTGGCGAAAAAGACAACCGCTCGCGTCAGCGCGGGCACGGCGGGTGGGGAATAGACCATGGCGACAGCAATCAAAGTGAACCGTATCGGTCTCGAACCTCAGGTCTACAAAGGCGGCAAGACGACGCTCTGCGCCGGCTGCGGCCACAACTCGATCTCCGAGCGCATCATCGACGCGTTCTACGAGATGGGCATCGATCCAAAGGGCGTCGTCAAGCTGTCGGGCATCGGCTGCTCGAGCAAGAGCCCGGCGTACTTTCTCGGCGGATCGCACGGCTTCAACGCGGTGCACGGCCGCATGCCGTCAGTGGGCACCGGCGCCATGCTGGCGAATCACAAACTGATCGCCATCGGGATCAGCGGCGACGGCGACACGGGCGCGATCGGCATCGGGCAGTTCGTCCACCTGATGCGCCGCAACCTCCCGATCATCTACATCATCGAGGACAACGGCTGCTACGGCCTCACCAAGGGGCAGTTCTCGCCGACGGCCGACATTGGTTCGAGGCTGAAAACCGGCGTCGTCAACGACCTGCCGCCGATCGACACCTGCGCGCTCGCGATCGAACTTGGCGCGACGTTCGTTGGCCGCTCGTTCTCGGGCGACAAGAAACAGCTGCTCTCGCTGCTGAAGGCGGCGCTCGCGCATCGCGGCACGGTGATGCTCGACGTCATCTCGCCGTGCGTGACGTTCAACGATCACGAGGGCTCGACCAAGAGCTACGCCTACGCCAAGGATCACGACGATCCGGTCGAGGACATCACGTTCGTGCCGTTCTTCGAGGACATCGCGGTCGACTACGAGCCGGGTTCGTCGCAGGAAGTGACGATGCACGACGGGTCGAAGCTGTTGCTGAAGAAGCTCGAAGAGGACTACGACCCGACCGACAAGATCAGCGCGATGCGCCGGCTGCACGAAACCTCGCGCCGCGGCGAGTTTGCCACCGGTCTGATCTACATCGAGCCGGACCGCGACGACTTCCTCACCCAGCTGAACGTCGTCGACGAGCCGCTCGCCTCGCTGCCGCTGTCCCGGACGCGTCCGGGACCAGAAGCGCTGGAAGAGATCATGGAAGGGCTGCGGTAAATTGACTGAACGCACATTAGCCATCATCAAACCGGACGCCGTGGAACGGCATCTTGCGGGCACGATCATTCAGCGCATCGAGGGTGAGGGATTCCAGATCCGCGCCATGCGGCGGCTCCACCTGTCGAAAACTCAGGCGGAAGGCTTCTACGCCGTCCACCGCGAGCGCCCGTTCTTCGCGAGCCTGACGGAATTCATGTCGTCGGGGCCGGTCATCGTGCTGGTGCTCGAAGCGCCTGACGCGATCAAGAAGTGGCGGACGTTGATGGGCGCGACGGACCCGGCCAAAGCGGATGCGGGAACGATGCGCAAGGAGTTCGCGCAGTCGATCGAGCGCAACGCGACGCACGGATCGGACGCACCGGACACGGCGGCGTATGAAATGGGTTATTTCTTCGCCGGGGTTGAGCTGGTATAGGGGCACCCTCCGATGTCGATCAAACCGGATACCTGGATCACCCGGATGGCGCGCGAGCACCAGATGATCGAGCCCTTTGTGGACGATCAGGTGCGGCAGGGCGTCATCTCGTACGGCGTCTCGTCGTACGGCTATGACGTGCGCGTCGGCAACGAGTTCAAGGTGTTCACCAACGTCTACAACACGCTGGTGGACCCGAAGAACTTCGATCCGAAGTCGTTCGTCGACATCACCGACGATGTCTGCATCATCCCGCCGAACTCGTTCGCATTAGCGAGCACGATCGAGTACTTCCGGATTCCCCGTGACGTCCTGACGATCTGCCTCGGCAAGTCCACCTACGCGCGCTGCGGGATCATCGTCAACGTGACGCCCTTCGAACCCGAGTGGGAAGGGCACGTGACGATCGAGATCTCGAACACGACGCCGCTGCCGGCCAAGATTTACGCGAACGAAGGGATTGCCCAGGTCCTGTTCTTCCAGAGCGACGAGCCGTGCGCGCGCTCGTACAAGGACAAAAAGGGCAAGTACCAGGCGCAGCGCGGCGTGACGCTTCCCAGGCTCTGAGCGACGGTCTCGCTTATAATCCATTAAAGATTATCAATTTGACTTCTAGTCCGCTGGCGTATGTAATCGTCGGCGTCTATGAAAATCGCGTATCAAGGCGAGCCCGGCGCCTTCAGTGAGGCCGCCGCCCGCCGGGTTGACCCCGACGCCGACCTGACCCCCTGCCATAGCTTCGAAGAAGTCTTCGATGCCGTGAAGGCGGGGACCGTCGCCCACGGCGTGCTCCCGATCGAGAACTCGATTGGCGGCAGCATCCACCGCAACTACGACCTGCTCCTCGAGCACGACCTGCCGATCGTCGGCGAGGTGGAGCTCCCGGTCATTCACCATTTGCTGGCGCTGCCTGGGGCGACCCTGGCCGGGCTGCGGCGGGTGTATTCGCATCCGCAGGGCCTCGCGCAGTGCGAGCGGTTCCTGCGCACGCTGACCAACGTCGAGATCATCGCCACCTACGACACCGCCGGCAGCGCCAAGATGGTCGCTGACGCCGGCAAGCTGGACGCCGGCGCGATCGCGTCCGCGCGCGCGGGTGAGGTGTTCGGCCTCACGTCGCTCAAGGCCTCCGTCCAGGATTTCGACGACAACATCACGCGGTTCCTCGTCGTCGGCGGCTCGCCGATGCGCGATCAGGTGGCGGACAAGACGTCGATCGTCTTCTCGCTGCCCAACGAGCCGGGCTCGCTCTTCAAGGCACTCAGCGTCTTTGCGCTGCGCAGCATCTCACTGACCAAGCTCGAGTCGCGGCCGATTCCCGGCCGTCCCTGGGAGTACCTGTTTTACGTGGATCTCGCCGCTGCGCGCGACGAGGTGAACTGCACGCGGGCGCTGGCGCACCTCGGCGAATTTGCGCCGATGCTCCGCACGCTCGGATGCTACGCGAGTTGGAAGACGCACGAGGGCCTGTTGCCCGATCCGTTCGAGGTGATGTCGTGAGCGATCACGGGAATCCACTCACCACCGGGCCGAGCCGCGCTCCGGCGCGGGCCATGCTGAAGGCCGTCGGGTTCACCGATGCCGATCTGAAGAAGCCGCTGATCGGCGTCGCCAACACGTGGATCGAGATCGGGCCGTGCAACTACCACTTGCGCGATCTGGCGGTGCACGTGAAGGCCGGCATCCGCGCCGCAGGCGGGACGCCGATGGAATTCAACACCGTCTCGATTTCCGACGGCATCACGATGGGCACCGAGGGGATGCGCGCCTCGCTGGTCAGCCGCGAAGTGATCGCGGATTCGATCGAACTGGTCACGCGTGGCAACGGCTTCGACGGCCTCGTCGTCCTGGTCGGCTGCGACAAGACGATCCCCGGCGGCGTGATGGCGCTGGCGCGTCTCAACGTCCCCGGTGTGCTGCTCTACGGCGGTTCGATCGCGCCGGGGCATTTCCACGACAAGGCGATCACGATTCAGGAGGTCTTCGAGGCGGTCGGCGCGCACGCCGCCGGCACGATGAGCGACGCCGAGTTCTGCCGGATCGAGGACGATGCC